>CAZGDM010000027.1:0-2428 GCA_964525275.1 uncultured Thermodesulfobacteriota bacterium
TCTATAAATTCGGAAGGAATGAGGGAAAACTTGAGGGTCACTCTGGTTTAAGAGCAGCCACCCCCGCCACCGCCTCCTCGGGAAGCAGATCCATCAACTTCACCCCCGTGGAGTAACGCCCTTGGATGGGTACATTGCGGGCGGCGATCCGGAGGATCTTCCCTGTGGAGGACGTGAGGAAGAGGTCCTCGTCCCCATCGAGGTAGAGCATCTTTATCACGGGGCCGCTTTTGGGGGTGACCTTAACGGCCAAAACCCCTTGTCCCCCGCGTCTCTGTCTTCTGAACTCCTCCACTGCGATCCTCTTTCCGTATCCTCCCTGGGTGACGGTGAGGACCGTTCCCCCCTTTTTCACGATGGCCATGGCCACCACCTCGTCGTCGCCTTTGAGATTCACCCCCTTCACCCCGTGGGCGGCCCGGCCCATGGGACGTAACTCCATGCTGGAGAAGAGGATGGCATGCCCCCCCTTCGTTCCGAGGAGGATCTCTTCGGCGTCGTTCAGCCTCTTCGCCCCAACCAGCTTATCGCCCTCTTGCAGCAGAACGGCTATGATGCCGTTAGATCGGGCGTTGCGGAACTCCTCAAGGGGCGTCCTCTTCACCATGCCCTTTCTCGTCGCCAAGACCACGTGGCCCTCGGAGAAATCCCCTACTGGCACCACCGCCGTCACCATCTCCCCCCGCTCGAGCCGCAGGAGGTTCACCATGGCCTTTCCTTTGGCCGAGGGGGCCATCTGGGGAATCTCGTGGACCCTGAGACCGTAGGCCCGTCCTCGATCGGTGAAGAAGAGGATGTGGGATCGGGCCGAGGCCACGAAGATCTCTTCGACGAAGTCGCCGTCCTTGAGCAACACTCCAAGCCGTCCCTTCCCCCCGCGGCGCTGTCGGCGGTACTGGTCCGCTGGGGTGCGTTTGATGTATCCCGAATGGGTGATGGTGACCACCACCTCCTCGTCGGCGATGAGGTCTTCCAAACGGATCTCGGCGATCTTGTCCACTATCTCGGTGCGCCGCTCGTCGCCGAAGCGCTCCGCTATCTCCCGGAGCTCCTTGGCCACTACCTGCTCCAGCACCCGTTCCGAAGACAGGATCTCCTTTAAGCGGAGGATGCGTCGAGAGACCTCCTCAAATTCATCGGATATCTTGTCCCTTTCGAGGCCAGTGAGCCTCTGCAGACGCATCTCGAGGATGGCCTGGGCCTGGACCTCCGAAAATTGAAAACGGCGCATCAGCTCCCCCTTCGCCTCCAGAGGGGTCTCCGAGGCCTTGATGAGGGCGATGATCTCGTCTATCACGTCCAGGGCCCTCAGGAAACCTTCGAGGATATGGGCACGACGCTCGGCCTCCCGCAACTCAAACAGGGAGCGCCTCCTCACCACCTCCTTGCGGTGCCCGAGGAAGTGCAGGATCATCCCCTTGAGGTCGAGGAGCACAGGCCTCCCCTCCACCAGGGCCAGCATGATGATCCCGTAGGAGACCTGCAGGGGAGTGAGCTTGTAGAGCTGGTTGAGGATCACCTCAGCAGCTTCGTCCTTCTTCAGCTCCACTACCACCCTCAGCCCCTCGCGATCGGACTCATCCCGCACCTCAGCGATCCCCTCTACCTTCTTCGATTGGGCCAGCTCAGCGATCTTCTCCACGAGGCGGGCCTTGTTGACCTGATAGGGCAACTCCGTGATGACGATCCTCGAACGGCCTCGCTCTTGTTCGATGAAGACCTTGGCGCGGATCTGAAGCACCCCTCTCCCCGTACGATAGGCGCTCTCTATCCCTCCCCTGCCGCAGATGATCCCCCCTGTCGGGAAATCGGGCCCGGGGATGAACTCCATGAGGTCCTCCACGCTGAGGTCGGGGTCCTCGAGGAGGGCACAACACGCCTCTATCACCTCCCGCAGGTTGTGGGGGGGGATATTGGTGGCCATACCCACGGCTATCCCTGAGGCCCCGTTCACCAAAAGGTTCGGCAACTTGGCGGGGAGCACCGAAGGCTCCTCAAGGGAGCCGTCGAAGTTGGGGACGAAGTCCACAGTGTCCTTCTCGATGTCCTGCAACATCTCCATGGCGATGGGAGCCAGTCGGGCCTCGGTATAACGCATGGCAGCAGGGGGATCTCCGTCCACTGAGCCGAAGTTCCCCTGGCCGTCGATCAATGGGTAGCGGAGGGTGAAATCCTGGGCCATCCTCACCATGGCGTCGTAGACCGCTGCATCGCCATGGGGATGGTATTTGCCCAGGACATCCCCCACGATCCTGGCGCTCTTGCGATAGGGCTTGGTGGGGCCGAGACCCATGTCGTACATGGCGTAAAGGATGCGGCGTTGGACGGGCTTTAGACCATCCCTCACATCGGGTAAGGCCCGTCCGATGATGACGCTCATGGCGTACTCCATATAGGAGCGCTTCATCTCCTCTTCGATGCTCACCGG
>CAZGDM010000027.1:2528-26932 GCA_964525275.1 uncultured Thermodesulfobacteriota bacterium
AAGGCAATTATAGCTCAAAGGGCCTTTCGCGGCACCTTGAGCAGCCGAGGGGCGAAACGGAGGAAGGAGACGACAGCCAGAGCCTGGACCGGATAGGGGCTCACAGCCTCAGACCGACCTCAAACCCCTCCCTGATGGCGTCCAAGGCCTCCCTTGGCTTGACGCAATCCCCTACCTCGTACAGCTCCACCCTACCCTCAAGGGCCTCGATGAGATCCCTTTTGGGTTTGAGCCCCATGGCTACAAGGACGTAGTCCGACTCGAAGACCCGCTCCTCGGTCCCCTCGGGGTAAGTTCGGGCCACGATCCTGGCCCCTCTGGCGATGGGTTCAAGTCTCACCACCTCAAGGCCGGTGAGGACCTGTACCCCCAGCTCCTTCAGCCTCTTGAGGAGCATGTTGCGGATCAGCATGTCCAGCTTATCGCCCACCACGTCCCTCCGCCTCGCCACGGTGCATTTGACCCCCTGTCGAGCGAGGAGCTCCGCGGTCTCGAGGCCCGTAGTCCCCGCTCCGATGATGAAGACCTCCTGAGCCTCAATGGAGACCTTACCCGCGAGGAAATCGTAGGCCGTGGCCCACGGCACCTCTTGAAGGCCTGGGAAGGGCGGCACCACAGGCTCGGCCCCTGTGGCGATGACCACCGCGTCGGGGGCCTCCCTGAGGACGAAATCTGGGGTCACCTCCTGCCCGAGGTGGATCTCGACCCCTGCCTCACGCATCAGGAACTCCATGGTCCTGATGTAATCGGCGAACTCCTCTTTGTGGGGAACCTTGGTGGCGAGCAGGAACATACCCCCCAGATGGCTCTCCTTCTCATAGAGGTCCACCTTATGACCGCGTCTGGCCGCCACCAGGGCCGCTTCCATCCCTCCAGGTCCTCCTCCCACCACCATCACCCTGCGAGGGCTCTCTGCCTTGGTCATCTTGACCTCGGCCTCCCTGCCCGTCTCGGGGTTGAACATGCAGGAGGTGCTCTGTCCCTTCCTCAACTCAGCCAAACAACCCTGATGGCAGGCGGCACAGAGGATGATGGCCTCCTCCTTGCCCTGCTGGGCCTTTCGGGGGAGATCAGGATCCGCAAGCAGGGGCCTTCCCAAACCGATGAGGTCGGCCTGGCCGCCCTCAAGGGCCTCCCTGGCGAGGCTCGGCGTACGGATTCTGCCCGCCACGGCCACAGGGATCGACACCCGTGCCTTAATCTTTGCAGCCATAGGCAGCAGGTTGGCCTTGGGGGTGCCTATGGGGTAGAGGCAGAAGGGGACCGATTCGCACATGGTCCCCGAGGTGACGCTCAATGCATCAACTCCCATTCCCTCGAGCTCAGAGGCCAACCTCAGGGCGTCCTCAAGGTCAAGCCCTCCCTCTACGTAGTCCTTGGCGTTGATCCTCACGATGAGGGGAAAGTCCCTCCCGACGATCTCCCTAACGGCTGCGATCACCTCTCGTCCGAAGCGGAGCCTGGCCTCGAAATCCCCTCCGTAGGCGTCATCTCGGCGATTGGTGTGGGGGGAGAGAAACTGATGGATGAGGTAGCCGTGGCTGAAGGGGATCTCCAAGGCGTCGAAGCCCGCCTCCTTTGCCCTGCGGGCCCCTTGGGCGAAGAGGTCTACGTACCGGGGGATCTCCTCTAATGATAGGGGCCTGGGGGTGACGCCGTTGGCCGGACACGGCACCGCCGAAGCAGAGACCCGTTCCCCCTCGGGGACCAGTTTCGGGTTGGCGGCGCGGCCGGCGTGGTTTATGTGGGCGGCGATGAGACCCCCCGCATCGTGAACCGCTTCGGTCAACCTCTTGAGCCCCTCCACAAGGCGGTCGTCATAGATCCCGAGCTGGGTGGGGATCTCACGGCCGTTGGGGGCGATATACATGGGCTCGGTGATGATGAGCCCAACCCCTCCCTCCGCCCTCCGGCGGTAAAAGGCGATGTGCCGCTCGGTAACCTCCCCCTCCTTGGTACCGTATCCGAGCTTCACCGGGGGCATGATCAGACGGTTGGGCAACTCTAAATGGCCTATCTCCAAGGGTTGAAACAGGGAATCCGCCATGGCTCACCCTCCTTTCTCTCTTCTGAATTAATGGCCACGAAAGGCCGCACCGGTCGAGACCGCCCTCAGGGTCAGGACCGCCACCATCGTCCAGATGCCGATCAAAAAGGCGTTGAGCAGCCAGAAGCTCCAATAGAGGAACGGAAAGGAAAAGACGCGGAAGGTCACCCCGGTGGAGACGGCCAAGGCACCTGAGGGAAAGGTGAAGGCCCACCAAGAAAGGGCGTAGGGCATCCCCACACTGCGTATGTAGTAGAGGATCACCAAAAGCGACATCACGAACCACCAGATGGACAGTCCCCAAAAGACCAGCAGGGAGATCTTGCAGAGGACGACACAGGTGCTGGGGTTGAAGCCCGTCTGCACGTGGTGGAAGAAGTGCATCATCTTGGCCACCACGATGGCGATGATGGCCGTCGGGGCGATGCCGATGAAAAAGGTGGGGGCGAGGCGTGCCATGGGCATCTCGTGGTAGATGTAGCGGTGGTAGACCGCCGCCCCTACGAAGAGGAAGAGGAAAAAGCCCACCCCAAGGCTCACCAGGGAGACGAGGAAATAGGGCTGCCAGTTCTGGGAGAGGGCGGCCAACTCGAAGCCCGCCACCGGGATGATCAGCTTCGACACGGGGGGAATATACCACCCAAAGTTGGCATGGGGCAGGTCGATCTCGCTGTGGGTGTACATGCGAAGCGAAATGACAAAGCCGAAAAGGTATATCCCGGCGCTTCCGAGGGTCCACAGGACCTTGGCCAGGCCCACTGCCAAGGGAACGGAGAGGACCACCCCCCTGTATTTGAGGAAGTCGAGGGCCAACACGATCATGGCGATGGGCATGGTGGGATAGAAGTTTCCCGCTATGGGGTGGTTCAAGTCCCCTCTGGCGGCCTCAGGGTAACGGATGAACTTGAGGGTCCAAGGGATGAGGATCACTATGAACAGGATCACCGAAAGCCATACGAAGACCACCCCCAGCCCCTTCGCCCAAGGGGCCTTGAGGAACGCCACGGACAGGGGGATGACCCCCGTACCCATCACTGTAGCGAACCAGGCCGGACTGAAGTTCCTGATGACCGAAGGAGATTCCCCTTTCATCGCTCTTCCTCCTGGGTTTTAGCGGGCTCCTCTTTTGGGGAAGGGGTCCCTTTGTGTCTCAGATGCAGGATCTCGTACCAGATGCTGTGACGGCGGCACACATAGTCTAAATCGACCTTCCCAGTGAAGATCCCGCGGAGCATGGGGCGGTTCGACCTGAAGACGAAGGCCCCCAGGTGGGCGACGATCCCCCCGAGGAACAGGATGGTGGCCATGGTGTGGATCCACGTGACGTAGAAGGCGGTAGCGGGCGAGATATAAGCCCCGGGGAAGTTCTTGCAGACCTTTATCAATCCCGTGACGATGAGGGCGAAAATGAGCGCCGCGAAGTAGGCATAGGCCAAGCGCTGTTCCGGCAGGTACTTCTCACAGGCGGGTTCCTCACACCCGGTGACGATGGCTTTGAGCATGGTGCAAGAGGCCCTTACATCTCCCCGTTTGGGCAAGAGCCCTCTGTGCCCGAGGAGCCCATGGTACAGGACGTGAAATATCGCCACACCGATGAAGAAGGCCGCTGCCACGTAGTGAACCATCAGGCTTATCCTGTAGTCGCCGCTCCACTGAAACCCGGGCAGCTTCGCTATCCAGTAGCGTTTGTAGATGGGCATCTGTCCGAAGCCGCTGAATAACAACACGAAGCCGCTTATGGCCAGAACCCAGTGTTCTATCAGCTCCACCAAGGAATGGCGGACGACCAGCTTTTTATGTTCGATTATCCTCTCGTGGGACATCACTTCCCTCCTTGGGCCTTAGATCCCGATTTCTTGGCGAAGACCATCCCCAGGGCCGTAGCTGCAGAGGCGAGGGGGATGAGGCCGAGGTAGCTAGCGGCCTTGGTGAATTTCTCGAAGAAGGGCTTGATCCGCTTCATATGGGGGTAACCATCGCGGGGCTTGATGCGGCGGTCTATCTCCTCAAAGGGCACATCGGACACGTAGATGGTGGAAGTGCCACCGTTTTCCTCGAGGCCGTAGAGGTACCCTCCTATCTCCTTCTGCCGCCTCTTGGCCATGGCGATGATCTCGTCCCTCGGGCCGAAGACCATGGCCCCTTTGGGGCAGGCCTCCACACAGGCGGGGGGCACACCCTCCTTCGTGCGGTGATAGCAGAGGTCACATTTGTACATCACGCCGTTGCCGATGAAGTTGGGCAGAATCTTGAGATAGAGCCCTACGCCGCTCTGCCTCTGAGGGATGTGCCAAGGACAGACCGATTTACATTTGGCCCCTCCGAGGCAGGTCTTGGTGTTGATGACTACAGGACCTTCGGGCATCTTCTTATTCACCCCCCAGGGACAGAGGTTGGCACAGGGGGGATTGTCACAGTGCATACATCGTCGGGGAATGTGGACGGTGCGGGAGCCCACCTTCACCTTCTGCACGAAGATCCAGTTGTAAGGGGTGAGGCGATCGATCACGTCTCTGCGGTCGGACCAGTCGGCGATCTTGTGGGTGGGGAAGACATCCGGGATGGGTTTCACCGGCTCGGGGAAACGGTCGGCGTTTTCCGTCCGACAGGCCTTAACACACAAGGGGACCTCCTCCCCCTCACATCCGTCGCATTTCGTCAAGTCTATGAGGGTGGCCACCGCCTTGCGGCGGTCCAGGGCGTGGGAGTTGTCCGCCGGGATGCCAGCTGTAGCTACAGCACCTAAAAAGGCTGCCCCCGCTTTGAGAAATCCTCTCCTGTCCATTTTCCCCTCCAAGATATGAAAATCTGAATAATAGAATATTCGGGATAAACCAACTTGTCAACCCCTGTGATCCCCTTGGTTGATACAGGGGTGGGGAGGAAGTAGATTGAGAGTGTGGAGGCTGTGAAGGTAATAGGAGGAGGTCTGGCGGGATCTGAAGCGGCTTGGCAGCTGGCCCGGAGGGGGGTCCCCGTCATACTCTACGAAATGAAGCCCAAGAAGTTCTCCGAGGCCCACCGTTCCCCCCTCTTAGGGGAATTGGTGTGCAGTAACTCCCTCAAATCCATGGACCTCAAGACCGCCCATGGACTGTTGAAGGAGGAGATGAGGCGGCTCGGCTCCCTCGTCATAGAGGCAGCTTGGGAAAGCCGGGTCCCAGCGGGAGGGGCCTTGGCCGTGGACAGGGAGGAGTTCGCCCGCAGGATCACCGAGCGGCTCGAGGCATTGCCTCAGGTGAAAATCGTCCGGAAGGAGGTGACGGAGGTGCCTCCAGACGGCCTGGTGATCATAGCCACGGGGCCCCTCACCTCCCCTGCCTTCAGCGAGGCCATCGCCCGTCTGACCGAGCGCGACCACCTCTACTTCTACGACGCCATAAGTCCCATCGTGACCGCTGACTCCATCGATTTCACCAAGGCTTTCAAGGCCTCCCGCTACGGAAAGGGCGGAGACGACTACATCAACTGTCCCATGACCAAAGAGGAATATTACCGCTTCGTGGAAGAGCTCCTGCGGGCCGAGAGGGTCCCGCTGAGGGAGTTCGAGCGGGTGATGCCCTTCGAAGGCTGCATGCCCATCGAGGACTTGGCGGAGCGTGGCCCGGACACCTTGGCCTTCGGTCCCATGAAGCCCGTGGGCCTGATCGACCCCCGTACGGGCAAACGTCCCTATGCAGTGGTGCAACTGCGACCCGAGAACCGCGAGGGGACCCTTTACAACATGGTGGGGTTCCAGACCAAACTCCGCTACGGCGAGCAGGAACGGGTCTTCAGGCTCATCCCAGGGTTGGAGAGGGCGGAGTTCGTCCGCTATGGGAGCCTGCACCGCAACACCTTCATCGATGCCCCGAGGCTCCTGGACGAACACCTGAGGCTGCGGAGGGAGCCACGGGTATTTTTCGCCGGACAGCTCACCGGCGTGGAGGGTTATGTGGAGTCGGCGGCCATGGGCCTCCTGGCGGGGATAAACGCAGCGAGGATCCTCAAGGGCTTGCCCCTCGTCCCTCCGCCTCGCACCACCGCCCTGGGGGCCCTGATCGGCCATATAACCAACCGCTTCACGCCCCAATATCAGCCCATGGGGGTGAACTTCGGGCTCTTCCCCCCCCTCGAGGAAAGGGTCAAGCGGAAGGAAGAACGCAGGGCGAGGTTTGTGGAAAGGGCCCTGAAAGACCTTCAAGCGTGGATATCGCAGTTAAGGGAGGAGGCAAAATGATAGCCCTTTCGAGCGCCTGGGGGATGAAACTCGGGGCCAGGACGGCCTCAGAACTCCTGGCCCCCCTGTTGCGGATGGGTTTCGAAGGAATGGAACTCGATTTCAGGGTCACCCCCGAACTGCTCGAGGAGCTACGTCCGAGCCTCAAAAAAGGCGATCCCAAGGTGGTGAGTCTGCACAACTTCTGTCCGGTTCCAGAGGGATTGCCACCCCACAAGGCCTCAGGGGACGCCTTCAACATGGCTTCCCTCGATCCAGAGGAACGTCGTGAGGCGATCCGCTGGACCTGTCGCACCTTGGAGGTGGCCCACGAGCTGGAGGCCAAGGCGGTGGTGCTGCACCTGGGCTATATGGACCTCGACGCCGAAAGCCCCCATGAGGCCTTCCGGGAGGGAAGATGGGGGAAGGAGAAGCTCAGGGACTATTTCGAGCTCAGGACCTCAAAAGCCCCTCGTCACCTCGACGCCATCCTCCTCTGTCTCGATAGGATCCTGCAGCGGGCTGAAGAGCTGGGGGTTCAGGTGGGGATAGAGAACCGCTATTACCTGCACGAATTCCCCTTGGGGGACGAGATTGGACGAATCCTCGAGGAGTTCTCGGGGGCCCCCATCGGCTACTGGCACGACACAGGTCACGCCCACGTGCTTGAGACCTTAGGGGCAGTGAAGCACGAGGAGCTGCTACGTCGCTACGGCCCGAGGATAGTAGGGGTACACCTTCACGACGCCAACGACCTCAAGGACCACCTCCCCCCCGGCAAGGGCGTCATTGACTTCGAGATGGTGCTGAAGTACCTCCCGGAGGGGGCCGTGAAGGTCATGGAGATCCACCCCCCTGCCTCCGAGGGGGAGATAGAAGGGGGACTCAACTACCTCCGGGGAATGGGTTTCTGCTAAGCCTCAGAGGAGGCCCCTTTCGCGGAAGCTGAAATAGCCCCTCTCGGCCACCACCAGATGGTCTATCAGCCTTACCTCCAGGGGCCTCAGGGCAGCAGCTACCTGAGCCGTCACCGCCCTGTCTTCAGAAGAAGGTTCCGGATGGCCGCTGGGATGGTTATGAATCAAGATCACCCCCGTCGCAGCACGCCTCAAGGCCCCCTCCGCTACCCTTCGAGGATAAACCGCTGCCCGCTGGACCGTCCCCTTGGACAGCACCTCAAGGTCCAAAAGCTCGTTCTTGGAATTGAGGTAGAGGACTACGAAGTGCTCGTCCCTTTCCTTGGAGAACCTGGCCTTGGCGAAGGAGACCACCCGCTCGGGGGAGGACAGGAGGTCCCGTCCACGGATCCCCTCGGCCTCCACCGCTGCCCAAAGCGCCCCCACAAGGCGCAGGAGGAGAGCCGTCCTCGGGCCCACCCCCCTTACCCCCTGGAGCTCCTCAAGGGGTGCAAAGAACACACCGCCCAGGGAGCCGAAGCGTTCGATCAAGGTCTTGGCCAGGGGTTTCACGTCCCGCCTGGGAATGGCATAGGTCAGAAGCAGCTCCAGCAGTTCGTAACCGGCCAGGCCCTCAGGGCCAAGGCGTCTGAAGCGCTCCCTCAAGCGCTGACGGTGTCCGAGCCAGTGCGGGCCTTCACCTCTCCCCATGGATCTCTATGGCGCTGAAGAAGTAAGGTATTTCAAAGGCAGCGCTCTCTGGAGAGTCGGATCCGTGGACGATGTTTTCCTGGACGTTGTCAGCGTAAAGCCTCCTTATGGTGCCCTCAGCGGCCTTTCGGGGATCGGTTGCACCCATGATCTCCCTCACCCTGGCGATGACTCCCTCCCCTTCCAGAACCATGACCACCACAGGGCCGCTGGACATGAACTCCGTGAGGCTCTCGAAGAAGGCCTTTCCCCGATGAACGGCGTAAAACCCCTCGGCCTCCCCCTTGGTGAGCCTCAACATCTTGAGGGCCACTACTCGAAGCCCTTCGGTTTCAAAACGCCTGATGACCTCTCCTATAAGCCCCTTTCTCACCCCGTCGGGCTTCACGATGACTAAGGTCCGCTCCATGGCTCCTCCTCGCGCGTTTTTTGCGAGATGATATCCCAAGGCCCCTTTCCTGTCCATTTGCGGAAGCCCCGGGGGCGTGATAGAAATAGCCCCATGGTGAGGGTAACGTACAGGGACAGGACCTATACCTTCGAGGGGAAGGTGACGGGCTCCTTCATCCTCAAAGAACTGGGCCTGAGGGAGGAGGAGGTCCTGCTGGTCAAGGACGGCCAGCTCCTGCCACCGGATGAACCCTTGGAGGATGGGGAGGTAAAGGTGGTGCCGGTGGTCTCGGGGGGGTGAAATGCGCTGTCGGATGTGCGGTCAGAGGGCCGTCATCAAACTCAGGGCCCACAACATCGCCCTCTGCGCTCAGTGTCTGCAGGAGTTCGTCAGGCGCAGGGTCAGAAAGGCCATAAAGGAGTACAAACTGCTGGGCCGCGACGAAAGACCCCTGGTGGCGGTCTCCGGGGGCAAGGACAGCCTTACCGTATGGGACCTGCTGCTCGAGCTCGGTTTTGAAGCCCACGGCCTCCACATCCATCTGGGGATAGAGGGGTATTCGGACCGATCGGAGGAAGCGGCCAGGCGTTTTGCCCAACAGAGGGGACTCCAACTCCGTGTAGAGCGGGTCTCCGAGCACTTCTTCGGTCTGGGCATACCCGAACTGGCCAGGCTCGACCGCCGCCCAACCTGTTCCACCTGCGGGATGGTGAAACGATATCTCATGAACAAGGTCGCCTACGAGGGAGGGTATGTCTTGGTCACCGGCCATAACCTGGACGACGAGGTGGCGACGTTGCTCGGGAACGTCCTCGACTGGAAGGAGGGATACTTGAGCAGGCAGGCCCCACGGCTTCATGCCGAGCAGGGCCTCGCCCCGAGGACAAAACCGCTGGTGCTCTGCACGGAGCGGGAGACGGCAGCCTACGCCATAAGCCGCGGCATAGACTACATCCTCGAGGAGTGTCCCTTCAGTCGCGGGGCCACTTCGCTCTTCTACAAGGGACTCCTCAACCAGCTCGAGGAGCACTCCCCCGGCTCGAAGCTCAGATTCTACCGGGGGTTCCTCCGCATCAGACACCTCTTCCGCAGTGAGGAACCGTTCCTGAGGCCCTGCTCGAGCTGTGGCTTCCCCACCACAGCAGAGGTGTGCAATTTCTGCCGCCTGAAGGAAAAGGCCCTGAGAGCAGCCGGGAATTAAAAGCCCTGAACGGCAGAAAAAAAAGAGGGGCCTCTTGCGAGGCCCCTCTCCCTCAACCCTTACCTCTTAGAACTCCTCCATTCCAGGGGTCGCCGGGGCGGCCTTCTCCTTCTTGGGCTTCTCGGCCACCAGGGCCTCGGTGGTGATCAGCAGTGAGGCAACGCTCGCCGCGTTCTGCAGCGCCAACCTCACAACCTTGGTGGGGTCGATGACGCCGGCCTTCATCATGTCGGTGAACTCCTCCTTGGCCGCATCGAACCCGAAGTTGGGTTCCTTGGCGTCCTTGACCTTCTCGACCACCACCGCGCCCTCCTTACCGGCGTTCTCGGCTATCTGGCGCAAGGGCTCCTCGAGGGCCTTCTTGACGATATCGACCCCGATGGCCTGATCGCCCTCAAGCTTCAGGTTGTCCAAGGCCTTGGCCGCCCTGAGCAGTGCCACTCCACCACCCGGAACGATCCCTTCCTCGACGGCAGCCCGGGTGGCGTTCAGGGCGTCCTCCACCCTCGCCTTCTTCTCCTTCATCTCCGTCTCGGTGGCGGCACCGACGCGGATCACGGCCACCCCGCCCACGAGCTTGGCCAAACGCTCCTGGAGCTTCTCGCGGTCATAGTCGGAGGTGGTCTCCTCTATCTGGGTCCGGATCTGCTTCACCCGGCCCTCGATGGCCTCCTTGCTGCCAGCGCCTTCGACGATGGTGGTGGTGTCCTTGTCGATGATGACCTTCTTGGCCATACCGAGGTCATCGAGGGTGACGTTTTCCAGCTTCACCCCCAGATCCTCGGAGATGAAGCGACCACCGGTCAGGATGGCGATGTCCTCGAGCATCGCCTTACGCCTCTCACCGAATCCAGGGGCCTTGACCGCAGCGCACTTCAAGGTGCCCCTGATCTTGTTCACCACCAGCGTCGCCAGGGCTTCACCCTCGACGTCCTCGGCGATGATGAGTATGGGCTTGCCGGCACGGGCCACCTGTTCGAGCACGGGCAGCAGATCCTTCATGCTGGAGATCTTCTTCTCGTGGCAGAGGACATAGCAATCCTCGAGCTCGCAGACCATCTTCTCGGGATCGGTCACGAAGTAGGGGGAGAGGTATCCGCGGTCGAACTGCATCCCCTCGACCACCTCCAGGGTGGTCTCCATCCCTTTGGCCTCCTCGACGGTGATGACACCCTCTTTGCCCACCTTGGCCATGGCCTCGGCGATGATCTCGCCGATGCTCGGATCGTTGTTGGCCGAGATGGTGGCCACCTGGGCGATCTCCTTCTGCTCTTTGGTGGGCTTGGACATCTTCTTGAGCTCCTCTACCACCGTCTCCACCGCTTTGTCGATGCCCCGTTTCACGTCCATGGGGTTGGCACCCGCGGCCACCACCTTGACACCCTCACGGTAGATGGCCTGGGCGAGGACCGTAGCAGTGGTTGTGCCATCACCAGCCGTATCGGAGGTCTTGGAGGCCACCTCCTTGACCATCTGGGCCCCCATGTTCTCGAACTTGTCCTCGAGCTCTATCTCCTTGGCCACGGTCACTCCGTCCTTGGTCACCGTGGGGGAACCCCAGCTCTTCTCCAGGATGACGTTCCTGCCTCGCGGACCAAGGGTGACCTTCACCGCGTTGGCGAGGGTGTCCACGCCCTTCAGGATCTTCTCCCTCGCCTCCACATCGAACTTGATCTCCTTCGCAGCCATCTCTACCTCCCTCCTTCCCTAAGGTTTAGTCCTCCACGATTATCCCGAGGATATCGTCCTCACGCATGATGAGGTACTCCTTCCCGTCAATCTTGATCTCAGTGCCAGCGTACTTGCTGAAGATAACCCTATCGCCAGCCTTCACCTCCAGCGGAATGACCGTCCCGTCTTCCTTCACCCTTCCCTTTCCTACGGCGACGACCTTACCCTCCATCGGCTTCTCCTTGGCGGTGTCCGGGATGATGATCCCTCCTGGCGACTTCTCCTCTCCTGGTTCGATGCGCTCTATCAATACCCTGTCCTGCAAAGGCGTCACCTTCATAACCCTTCCCTCCTTTCCTCGAGGTTTTTGGAATGTTCAAAAAAGGGGTGATCTCGCGTGCCACGAAAAAGTAATCACGCCCCACCCCCTTGTCAAGGAAGCCCTCTATAGCTCCTCCTCTTCCTCCTCCGGCTCCAGCTCCTCGAGGCGCCGCATCATCTTCAGTTTGCTCGGCTGTCCCATCTTCTCCAGCCGCTCCTGGCACTTGACACAGTAACGGGTGAAGGGGAGGACCTTAAGCCTCTTCAGGCCTATGGGCTTTCCACACTCCTCACAGTAGCCGTAAGTCCCCTCTTCCAGCCTCCTCAAGGCCTCCTCTATGTTGCGCAGTCGCTCCACATAGAGCTGCAGCAGGCTGTAGTCTATGTCCTCCGCCAGATCGAGTTGGGAAAGGTCCCCGATGTCCATTGTGGAAAGGGAGGAGAAGCGCGGGTCCTCCCGTACCTTAGCGCCCATCTCCTCCTCTATCTTGGCCAAAGTCTCATCCCTCAGGCCGAGGAGCAGCTTGCGAAGCTCCTCTCGGTCGAATCCGTCATCCTTTTGCTTCATATCGTCCCTCCACCTCGGCTATGCGCTCTTGGGCCATCCGAAGGCCTTCCGCATCTGCTGCTTGGCCGAAGGCCTTTCGGGCGAAGTGATATTTACCCACCTCCATGGCCCGGTTGCCGAGCTCCTTCCAAACCTCGGGGGGAAACTCCTCCCCCAGAAATTCGCCGATCTGATAGAGGAGGAAAAAGTCCCCTTCCCTCAAGGCGATTTCCTTGAGCTGCATTAAACCCTCCCGATATTTGGCCCTGCCGAAGAACTCCACGGCATCATTCCATCGTCCTTCTTCAAGGTAAAGATGGCCGTATTCTACGAGCACCTCAGGGGGAGTGTCCTTACCGTAGAGGATCTCCCTCCGCTTTATCGGGTCTGGAAGCCGCTTTGCCATTTCCGAGGCGAAATATAATGCCCCCCAGGGGATTTTCAAAGGAAGGGGATCATCCCCGCCGGAAGATCCGCTTGAGGATCCCTCCCCGCTCCCCTTCCAGCCCCTCCAAATAAGAGAGACTCTCCAACACGTCTTCCTTCTTCCTCAACACCAACACAAGGGGCACGGCTCGTTCCAGCCCCTGCAGCTCCGTAAGCACCCCTTTCAAGTCCATCGTCCCCCTGCCCAAGGGGAGGTGCTCGTCCTCGTGACCGTGGTTGTCGTGCAGATGACATACTAAAAGGTAATCGGCCAACATCCTTATGTACTCCCTCAGGTCGAGGCCCCACGTATGGGCATGGCCGAGGTCTAACAGTGCCCCTAGATGGGGAGAGGCCACTCTGCGCAGAATGTATAGGTGCTCCTGAGGCGTGGCGATAAGCCGATATGCCCTTCCCCGGGGGCTGTTCTCCACCGCCAGTGACACCCCCAAACGGCCGGCAATCCTCGCCATCACTGTAAGGCTGGTGAGGAGATTTATCCGGGAGTTACTGAGGTAGTCTCTGGGGAAGTCCTTGGGGAGCCTCCCGGGGTGGATGATCACCACCTTGGCGCCAAGGAGAGATGCAAACCTGGCCGATTCCAGGGTCTGCCTTATGGAGGCCCTCCTTATCAATGGGTTGAGGCTCGCGATGTTCACGTCGTACACGGGGCTGTGGATGATGGGCTCCAGCCCCCGCTCCTCGAGTTTCGCCCGCAGTTCCTCTGCCTTTCCCCTGCCCAGATCCTGGGGAAGGAGATAGGGCCGCTCCCCCCTTATCTCCACGTAGCGCACCCCACAGGAGCTGGCGAAGTCGAGAAAGAAATCCAGCTCCCCCTCCATTTGCCGGAAGGTAGAAAGGCCCAATCTCTCGCGCAACCTCAAGGTCATCCCCCACGTAGAACGATGGATCCGACACCTCCATCACGTCCACCTGCCTCCGAGTTCGCTCGAAGATACCACGTTGGGGGACGAAAACCAAGAGGCCCTTGACATAGAAGGAACTTTGGGGGTAGTAGAATTGTATACAATATACAATCCGGGAGGGGGCCATGGACATCTTCGAAAACCTCACGGTCCTTAGCCTTGAACAGGCCACCGTCCTCCCCTATCTCACCTATCGTCTCGCCATGGATGGCATGCGGGTTATAAGGTTGGAGCATCCCGTTTACGGCGATCCCAATAGAAAGGTGGGGGACGACGTCCTGGGGGACGGGATGTTGAGGAGCTACTTCTTGCCCATAAATGCCGGGAAAAAGGCCATAACCCTCAACCTGGGAACCCCTGAAGGGCGGGAACTCCTCTACAGGCTGATAAGGGAATTGCCCGTGGACATCTTCTGCACCAACCAACTGCCGCGCAATTACAAGAAGCTCGGGATAGATTACGAAACCCTCCGTCAAGTGAAAAAGGACATCATCTGGTTCGGTGTCACAGGTTTCGGTCCCCAGAGCAATGAAGCGGCTTACGACCCGATCCTTCAGGCCAGGGGAGGGTTGATGGAGCTCACGGGAGAGCCAGATGGCCCGCCCATGGTCCTGGGGATACCCCTGCCGGACATGGGCTCTAGCGAGCACGGTTACGGCTTGATCATGAAGGCCCTTTACAAACGCCAGCTCACCGGGGAAGGGTCCCGCATCGACCTGGCCATGTTCCAATCGACCGTCAGCTGGCTCACCGTACCCATCACCATGACCAAGTCCTTCGGCAAGAAGATCACCCGGCGGGGTAACACCCATGAATTCTTCGCCCCGGTATCGGTCTACAAAACCCGCGACGGCTATGTCTACATCGCCGTGGGGAACGACAGGCAGTGGAAGGACATGGTCAAGATACCGGGTTTCGAATCCCTGGACCGCCCCGAGTACGAGACCAACGCCGGTCGGATCGCGGATAAGGAGGAGCTCAACCGCCAGATAGAGGAGGTCACCAAGACCTACAGCTCTGACGAATTGATCAAGCTGTTCAACGAACGGACCATCCCCATCTCGAAGATCAACACCATAGAGGAGGTCGCCGAAGATCCCTTCGTCAAAAATTGGCTCCTCAAGTCCAAAGATCCAGTGACCGGCACGGAGATCACCCTCGCCCCGCCGCCCTACATCACCCCCTACCTCCAAAAAGTGGGGCAGACCCTTTCCTTTCCACCTCGTTTCGGCGAGCACAACGAGGAGATCTTCGGAGGGGTCTTAGGGCTTAGCAAGGAGGAACTCTCCCAACTGAAGGAAAAAGGGATCATCTAAGGAGGTGAAGGCATGGACTTTCGGCTCACCGAAGAACAGGAGTTCTTCCGCAAGACCATAGCCGAGACGGTGGACCGGCTCATCGTCCCCAAGGCTGAGGAGATAGACGAGAAGGACGAATTCCCCTGGGATCTTTGGAAGGAGTTCGCTAAGCTCGGCTATATGGGGCTCCGGTACCCGGAGGAGTACGGCGGGATGGGGGCCGACAAGGTCACCTGCATGATCTTTTACGAGGAGATCACCCGGGGATCGGTGGGTTTTGCCCAGAGCGTCATTATGAACATGTTGATGGGCACCCACTTCATCTACCGCTTTGGCACCGAGGAGATGAAGAAGCGCTGCCTGATCCCCGCCATCCGCGGGGAGAAAATCGGTACCATCTGTTTCACCGAGGATCAGTCGGGCTCTGACCTCGCGGCTACCAGGACCACAGCGGTGAGGGATGGCGATTACTGGATAATCAACGGGACCAAACAGTGGATCACCAACGGCCCTATATGCGACTTCGCCACGGTGGTGGCTACCACCGACCCTTCCTTGGGCCTCAAAGGGCTCAACTTCTTCCTCGTGGAGAAGGGGACCCCGGGCTTCTCCCCCGGTCAGGTCATCAAGAAGATGGGCTGTCGTGGGACGATTACGGGGGAGCTGATCTTCGACAACGTGCGCATTCCGGCGGAGAACCTCCTCGGAGAGGAGCTGGGCAAAGGGGTCAAGTACCTCGGGGAGATCCTGGACGAGATCCGGGTGATGACCGGGGCCATGGCCCTGGGGATCGCCCGGGCGGCCTATGAGGAGGCCCTTGAATTTGCGAGAAAGCGCGTGGCCTTCGGCAACCCCATCGGAAAATACCAGCTCATCCGCGCGAAGTTTGCCGATATGGCCATGGAGATGGACGCGGCGAGGCTCCTGATCTGGCGGGCCGCCTGGATGATGGATCAGGGGATCCCCTGCACTAAGGAGGCCATCATGGCCAAGATGTTCGCCACGGAGGTCTGCCAAAAGGTGGTGGACGAGGCCACCAGGATCTTCGGGGCCAACGGCATGGCCATGGAGTACGCCCCGCAGAGGCATTTCAGGGATGCAAGGTTTCTCCTCTACGGGGGCGGCACCCACGAGGTACTAAGGGACTACTTAGGCAGATTGATCATCGGGAAACTCTGATATAGCATTTGCGCAAAAACTAAGGAGGTGTAAGGTGGATATTATCGTCCTGGTTAAAAGGGTCCCGGACAGCGAGGCTCAGGTTCAAGTCAAGCCCGACGGTTCGGGGGTAAACGTCGAAGAGCGCTACGGCATGAACTTCTTCGACTCCCTGGCCGTGGAAGAAGCTTTGAGGATAAAGGAAAAGCATGGGGGCAAGGTCACGGCGATAAGCCTTGGCCCATCGGCCTCCGTGGAAGTCCTGCGGACGGCCATCGCCATGGGAGTGGACGAGGCGGTGCTGTTGGAGGATGAGGCCCTGCAAGGGGGGGATGAGTACGCCACCGCCCGGGCCTTGGCCGCCGCAGTCAAGACCATGCCCCATGACCTGGTGCTCTGCGGCCGTGAGGCCTTCGACGATTCATCCGGAGTCGTTGGCCCCCTGGTGGCCCAGTTTCTCGGCATCCCTTCGGTCACCATGGTCACCAAGGTGGAGGTGATGCCCGAGGGGGGAAAGGTGAAGGTGGAGAGGGAGGCCGAAGGGGGAAAGGAAATACTGTCTGTTTCCCTTCCTGCCCTTCTCACCGCCCAAAAGGGGCTCAATGAACCGAGGGTGCCGCCGGTCATGGGAGTAGTCAAGGCGATGAAGGCGGAGGTGAAGCGTTTAGGCCTCGGTGACCTCGGCCTCAAACCTGAGGACGTCGGCAAGGCTGGCTCCAAGGTAGAGGTCCTCAGATACGTGGAACCCCCCAAAAGGCGGGCGGTCAAGTACATCAAGGGCGAGCCCCAAGAGATGGTCAAGGAGCTCATCGAGCTCCTCAAGACCGAAGCCAGGGCCCTTTAGGAGGTGGAAGATGGGCGCTGTATGGGTTTACGCAGAGCATCATGACGGGAAGCTGAGGAAGGTGACATACGAACTCCTCGGCAAGGGACGCGAGCTATCCCAGGCGAAAGGGGCTCAGCTCGCAGCGGTAGTGCTCGGAGACGATCTGACGGGGCTCGCGGAGGAACTGGCCTCCTTCGCCGACAAAGTCTACGTCCTCGAGTCCCCATTGTTCGGAAAATACAACTGCGATGCCTTCACCGCTGGACTTGTGCCTTTAGTGCAGCAGGAAAAGCCCTCTGTGATCATGGCCGGGGCCACATCCCAGGCCCGTGACCTCTTTCCCGCCCTGGCGGGGAAGCTCGAAACCGGCATCGTGGTGGACTGTGTGGGGATGGAGTTGAAGGACGAAGGCCTTGTCTTGAGAAAACCGGTCTATGGAGGGAAGGTACTGGCAGAGGTGACCATAAAGGGGGAGCCCCAGCTTGTATTGGTCAGGCCGCGGACCTTCCCTCCCGTACAGTCCGGAGGGCAAAAGGGCGAGGTGGTAAAGCAGGAGGTGGACGTGGACCCCAGCAGCCTCAGGATAGAGGTGGTCGAAATCGAGAGGCTCGCAGGGGAGAAGGTGGACCTTACCGAGGCCGACGTGATCGTCTGTGGAGGTAGGGGGTTGAAATCTCCCGAGAACTTCAAGCTCCTCGAGGAACTGGCAGATGTGCTCGGCGGGGTAGTAGGGGCCACCAGGGCTGTGGTGGACGCGGGGTGGAGGTCCCAGTCCGACCAGGTGGGCAAAAGCGGCAAAACCGTCTCCCCGAATCTCTATTTTGCCATCGGCCTCTCCGGTGCCATCCACCATGTGATGGGGATGGACACCTCAAAGGTGGTAGTGGCCATAAATCGCGATCCCATGGCCCCTATCTTCCAGTACGCGGATTATGGTCTGGTGGCGGATCTCTTCCAAGTGGTACCGTTGCTCACGGAGGAACTGAAGAAGGAGCTAGGGAGGTGATGGAGGGACTCGACGCCATTGTAGTAGGTGGTGGGCTTGCAGGCCTTGCCGCTGCTTACACCCTCGCCAGAGAGGGGTTAGGGGTGATCCTCTTCGAGCGTGGGGACCATCCCGGGAGCAAGAACGTCACGGGGGGCAGGCTTTACCTCGACCCGGTTAAACCCTTGCTCGATGGCCTCTGGGAGGAAGCCCCTTTGGAACGCCAGATAACCAAAGAGCGCATCACCGCTATGACCGAGGACTCCTCGGTGACCTTCGAGTTCTCCTCCGAGAGGCTGAAAGGGCGTAGCTATACAATCTTGCGCTCGCCCTTTGACCGTTGGTTGGCGGAAAAGGTCACCCAAGCCGGGGCCTTCATCGTCCCCCAGCGGAAGGTGACCGACCTGCTCATGGAGGATGGTCGCGTGGTGGGGGTGAAGGCCGACGAGGAGGAGATACCCGCTTCTGTAGTGATCATCGCCGATGGGGTCCTCTCTCCTCTGGGGGAGAAGGCCGGGTTGAGGAAGCCTCTCGAGGCGGGTCGTGCAGCGGTGGGTTTCAAGGAGGTGATAAAGCTCGGCGAGGAGGAGGTCTCCCATCGCTTTGGCCTCAGGAAAGGGGAGGGCCTAGCCCACCTCTTCTTCGGGGCCATCACTAAAGGGATCTTCGGTGGGGGATTCCTCTACACCAATCGTGAAAGCATTTCCCTGGGGATGGTGGTAGGGATAGGGGATTTCAGGGAGGAGATGCCCTTTGAGATGCCTCAGGTGCTGGAGGACTTCAAGGCCCGTGCGGAGATCGCCCCGTTGATCGAGGAGGGGGAGCTCCTGGAGTACTCCGCCCACATCATCCCAGAAGGGGCCTATAGATTGGTGAAGAGGCTTTACGGGGATGGGGTACTGCTGGTGGGTGATGCAGCTGGCTTCGCCCTAAACCACGGGATCACGGTGAGGGGGATGGATTTTGCCCTCGCCTCCGGGGTACTGGCCGCCCGGGCTGTGAGGGAGGCCAAGAAACGGGGCGATTTCTCAGCAAACGCCCTCAGCCATTACGAAGCCCTCCTCAGGGAGAGCTTCGTGCTCAAGGACATGGAGACCTTCGCCTCTACATCCGAGGTCCTAGCACTGAGGAGGCTTCATGACCACTATCCCCGACTTCTCTGTTCCATGGCCGAAGACCTCTTCCGGGTGGGAGAGGGACCGAAGGAGAGGATATCTCGCACCTTCTGGCGTTATGCCAAGGAAGCCCTTTTAGATCCAAAGGGATGGAAGGACCTGTGGCGGATGAGGGAGTTGTGATGAAGGTGGAGGAAAAGCTAGCTCTCGGCTTCTTCAGAGTGGACGAGAAATCCCACATCACCTTGGATCAGTCGGCCTGCAGGACCTGTGATCCAAAGGTGTGTATAAAGGTCTGCCCCGCGGGGCTCTACTCAATAAGCGAAGAAGGAGAGGTGGTAGTGGAGTACGCAGGATGCCTTGAATGCGGCACCTGTCTTTTGGCCTGCCCTAAAGGGGCCATCGCGTGGGAGTATCCCCGCGGGGGTTACGGGGTGCAATATCGCTATGGCTGAGGGCACTGTGAGGGAGATCCCGGTGGAGGAGAGGATGCCCCTGTGGGAGCGGATTTACCGCCGCCTCAGGGGGGCGATCCAGAGGGGCGAGTTTCCCCCTGGCACCCGGCTGGTGGAACAGCGCCTCGCCGAGGACCTCGGGGTGAGCCGCACCCCGGTAAGGGAGGCCCTTTACAGACTGGAAAGAGAGGGCCTTGTAACCAAGATCCCCCATCGGGGGATCATCGTAAGGGATCACGATCCCGAGGAGTTGAGGGAAGTTCTGGAGCTTCGAGGATTGCTGGAGGGCTATGCGGCGTCGCTTGCCGCCACACGGGGGGATGAGGAGCTGTTCGACGAACTGGAAGGGATCCTCCGGGCATCGGAGGAAGCCATCCAGCGGGGGGATATAGATCGGGTTATCGAGTTGAACACCGATTTCCACGAGACCCTCTACCGTCGCTGCGGGAACCGCAAGCTCTTCGAGCTTATAAAGGACCTGCGGGACCAGTTCTACCGCTTCCGCGTCTGGATTTTGAAGCTGCCGGGGATGCCGGAGCGGTCGATTCGCGACCACCACAAGATGATAGAGCTCATGCGGCGGGGCGAGAGCGAGGCGGTGGAGGAGCTCGTGAGGGAACACATCAGCAAGGGCAAGGAAAGGCTCCTCGAGGAGCTGTTGACGGAAGAGGGGGAGAGACGATGCAGAGGCGAATCAAAGTCCTGATTGCCAAACCGGGGCTCGACGGTCACGACCGAGGGGCAAAGGTCGTGGCTTACGCCCTCAGGGATGCAGGAATGGAGGTGATCTATACGGGGCTCCATCAGACTATAGACCAGATCATCTCCACGGCCGTGCAGGAAGACGTGGATGTGATCGGTCTGAGCATCATGTCCGGGGCCCATCTACCGATTTGTGAAAAGCTGATGAAGCGGGTGAAGGAGGAGGGGCTCGGGGACCGCCTGGTAGTGGTGGGCGGGGTCATCCCGAAAGACGACATCCCCAAGCTGAAGGCCTTGGGGGTCAAAGGGGTCTTCCCAGGGGGGACACCCCTCGATGAGATCGTCCGCTTCATCCGCGAAAACGCTCCCAAGAGGGGATGAGAGATGGGTGTGGCGAAATACATAAAGGATGAAAAGGACAGGATCCTCGAGGTCATCTTGCAGTCGGGGATCAAGGTGAAGCCAGTCTACGGCCCCAATGACTTGGAGGAAATCGGGTTCGACTACGAACGTGACCTGGGGGAGCCGGGGGAGTACCCCTTCACCCGGTCGATCCACCCCCAGGGATATCGGACCCGGGCCTGGACCACCAGGCAGTACACGGGCTTCGGCACTCCGAAGGAGACCAACGAGCGGTTCAAGCTGATGATCTCCCAAGGGCAGACGGGGCTCAACGTCGCCTTCGACCTGCCGACCCAGATGGGTCTGGACTCCGACGACCCCCTGGCAGAGGGGGAGGTCGGCCGCGTGGGGATGGCCGTCGATACCCTGAGGGACTTTGAGATTGCCTTCGAAGGGATAGCGTTGGACCGCATAGGGACCGGCCTCACCATCAATGCCGTGGCGTCGATAATGTTGGCCATGTACCAGGCGGTGGCGGAGAAGTTCGGCTACCGACCCGAACAGATCAGCGCCACCCCCCAGAACGATATCCTCAAGGAGATGATCGGACGGGGAATGTGGATCTTCCCGGTGGAGCCGTCGGTAAAGCTGATCGGTGACACCATCGAATACTCCATGAAGGTGATGCCCAGGACAAACCCGGTGAGCGTCTGCGGCTATCACATCCGCGAGTCAGGGGCGACACCGGCCCAGGAGATCGGCTACGCCTTCCAGATCGCTAACACCTACATCGAGGAGGTGGTGAAGCGGGGTTACCACGTAGATCAGTTTGCCCGGGGAATCACCTTTAACTTCAACATCTTCGGAAACCTCTGGGAGCAGGTGGCCAAGTTCCGCGCCGCCAGGAAGCTTTGGGCCAAGATCCTGAAGGAGAAGTGGGGGGCGAAGGAAAAGAGGACCATGTTCCTCCGCGGGCTCTTCGGCGGAGGGGGCTCCGGACTCACCAAGGAGCAACCCATCATCAATGTGGTCCGCAGCGCTTACTACGCGCTGGCCGCCGCGTTGGGCGGTGCGCAGACCACGGCGCTCTGCTCCTACGATGAGGCATACACCATCCCGACCCCTTATTCGGCCCTCATATCCCTGAGGACCCTTCAGCTCCTCATGGACGAGGTGGGGCTCAGGGATACGGTAGACCCCTTGGCTGGCTCCTACTTCATCGAAACCCTCACCAAGCAGATGGAGGAAAAGATCTTAGAGGAGATGGCCGAAATCGACCGCGTAGGAGGAATGAAGCGGGCGGTGGAGACGGGTTATGTGCAGCGGAAGGTGGCTCAGCAGGCCTATGAATGGCAGAAGGGCCTGGAGAAGGGCGAGTACATAAAGATCGGGGTCAACAAATATACAGACCCCGGTCCCTTAGGGGAGGAAGGGGAAGTGGAGCTTCACAAATACGACCCCCGGACCGCCGAGGAGCAGATAAAGGTCTTAAGGGAGGTGAAGCGCACGCGGAACAACCGCGAGGTGCTTCAGCGTTTGAAGGACCTGGAGGTGGCGGCTCGGCAGGGCAAAAACGTCATGCCCTACCTCGTGGAGGCGGTAAAGGCCTATGCCACGGTGGGGGAGATGACCAAGGTCTTCAAAGAGGTCTATGGCGAGTTCCAGGAACCTTCTATCTTCTAATCCAGGAGGGGGAGATCGATGGCATCGTACAGGCTTGGTTGCGACATCGGCGGCACCTTCACCGACTTCGTCCTGGTGGACGACACCACCGGCGAAATACGGATCAACAAGTGTCTGACCACCCCACGGGATCCCTCGGAAGCGGTGGAGACGGGGATAAGGCAGTTGCTGGAGCAGGGGCCTGATTTCATGCCCGACCTCACTGAAATCATCCATGGAACCACCTTGGTGATCAACGCCATCATCGAGCGCAAAGGGGCCAAAACCGGCCTCATCACCACCAAGGGGTTCAAGGATGTGCTGGAGTTGGGCAGGGAGCTCCGCTACGACGCTTACGACATCTTCGCCGAGTACCCTGAGCCTCTCGTCCCAAGGCCCCTCAGGAGGGAGGTGGATGAAAGGGTCTACAGCGATGGCCGCGTGCTAAAGCCCCTGAAGGAAGAGGAGGTAAGGGAAGTCCTCGGGGCGCTACTCGAGGAGGGCATTCAGTCGCTGGCAGTCTGTCTAATCAACTCCTTCGAAAACCCTGTTCATGAGCTCAAGATAAAGGAGATCGTCACCCGCGAGGCCCCTGACCTCTTCCTCTCCATCTCCTACGATGTGCTGCCCCAGATTCGCGAGTACGAGCGGACATCGACCACCGTGGCCAACGCCTATGTGAAGCCCATAACCGCCCGGTACCTGAAAAGGCTTGAGGACCGCCTCCGCTCTTTGGGTTTCAAGGGCCGTCTCTTCATCATGCTCTCTTCGGGAGGCATCACCTCCGCCGAAACCGCCAGGGAGTATCCCGTGAGGATCATCGAGTCAGGGCCCACAGCGGCGGTCATCGCCGCCCAGTATTACGGCAAGATGTTCGGGATCCCTGACATTTTCTGCTTTGACATGGGTGGGACCACTGCCAAGAGCTGCCTTATCCAGAAGGGGCAAGCGGGGCTGGTCTCCACCTTTGAGGTGGGCAGGGTCCAGCGTTTCAAAAAGGGCTCTGGCCTCCCCATTCAGGTCCCAGTGGTGGATCTGATGGAGATAGGGGCCGGTGGCGGTAGCATAGCCCGCATAAGCAAGATGGGGCTGTTGCAGGTCGGCCCCGAGAGCGCAGGGGCCGATCCCGGGCCGGTCTGTTACGGCCTTGGGGGCATGGAGCCCACCGTGACCGACGCCGACCTGGTGCTCGGGTACCTCGACCCCAACTACTTCCTCGGCGGGGCGATGAAGCTCAACAAGGCCGCAGCAGAGCGGGCCATCGAAGAGCGGGTTGCCAAGCCCCTTGGCACGAGCCTCATCGAGGCCGCCTTCGGGATCCACGACCTGATCAACGAAACCATGGGGGCGGCGGCCAAGACCCACATCGCAGAGAAGGGCGGGAACCCCAGCATAGTGACCATCGTCGCCTTCGGAGGGGCAGGGCCCGTTCACGCTTACGGCCTGGCCAAAAAGATCGGCGCCCCTCGGATCATCGTACCGCCCCTGGCTGGGGTCGGCTCCGCCCTCGGATTTTTCACCGCACCCATGTCCTTCGACTTGGCAAGAAGCCACAAGGTAACGCTCGACGAAGCCGACTTCGCCGCCATCGAGGAGATCTTCCAGCAGCTTCAGGCCGAGGGGGCCGCTACCCTCAAGGGGGCCCGTGAGGGCGAGGAGGTGATCTTCGAGCGGTCCCTGGACATGAGGTTTGTGGGACAGGGGGCGGAGACCAACATCCCCATCGACAACCGGCCCTTTACGGAATGGAAAAAGGAGGAGATCCGCAGGCTCTTCGACGAGCACTACCAGCGCCTCTACGGACGGACCTACCCCGAAACCCCTGTGGAGTTCGTCACCTTCAGGCTCAGGGCCAGGCTTCCTGACCGCCCCTTCAAGCTGCCGAAGCTCGAGGTGGAAGGCAGGTCCCTCGATAAGGCCAAGAAGGGCCAGCGTCAGGCCTTCTCCCTGCTCAAGAGGGACTTCATCCCCTTCACGGTTTACGACCGCTACAAGCTCTTCCCCGGGGCTGAAATAGAGGGACCGGCCATCATCGAGGAGAGGGAGTCGACCATCATCGTAGGCGAGGACGCCCGGGCTCGGGTGGACGAGTACGGGTTCGTCTGGATCGAGTTCAAGGGGGTTTGAGATGGGTAGGAAGTTCGATCCGATAACACTTGAGATCCTTTGGAGGAGGCTAATATCCATCGTGGACGAAGCGGACGCCTCGGTGGCGAGGACCGCCTTCTCGAGCCTTCTGCGGGATGCCCACGATTACACCTGTATGTTCACCGATCGCCACGGCCGGGAGCTCGCCCAAGGCACCTTCTGCACCCCGGGCCAGGCCGGAGCCATGTCCCTGGGGGTGAAGAAGATCATCCACCACTTCCCCCTGGAGGACTACAAGCCCGGGGACGTGGTGATCGTGAACGACCCCTGGCTCCTGGCAGGACATCTCAACGACATCTGCGTGTTGAGTCCCATCTTCTACAAGGGGGAGCTGGTGGCCTTCACCGCCTGTGTCTTTCACCACTCGGACATCGGCGG
>CAZGDM010000028.1:0-26627 GCA_964525275.1 uncultured Thermodesulfobacteriota bacterium
CGTAGTCCTGCTGGATGAAGAGGACGGCCTCCTGCTGAAGCGGCACCACCAGGTAACCCCTCTGTAAGGTGCCACTGAAGTAGAAGACGTCCACGTTCTGGACCAGCAGGGCCGCATCCACTCTTCTTTTCTCCATCCTGGCCCTCAACCCCTCTATCCTGCGCTCTATCTCCTCGCGGGGGGTGAGCACGAACGGCAGTGTGGGCACCTGTGATCCTCCTGTTTCGTATCTGAAAAAGTTTATATCACAAAAGGACGGACCGAGCTAAAGGAGACTCCCATGAGCAATCAGCCTCCGTCTTTGCAGATCCCCGCTTTTGGATTAATTTATTCGGGATGAAAAAAATCCTGTCCCTACTGTTCCTGATCCTCGGTTGTGCCACCAACCCCGTAACCCATCAGCAGGAGTTCCTCATCTTCAGCGAGGGATATGAGATCCGCCTCGGAAGGGAGGCGACCAAGTCCGTCCTCGAGCAATTCGGCCGCTATGACGATCAGAGGATCCAAGCCTACGTGCAAGAGGTGGGCTGGCGGATAGCCAGAGTCTCCCATAGGCCCCATTTGCCCTACAGCTTCACGGTGACCGACTCCTCGGTACCGAACGCCATGGCCTTGCCAGGGGGGTTCATCTACGTAAACCGAGGCCTTTTACTCTACCTGAACAACGAAGCCCAGCTCGCCGGGGTTTTAGGACATGAGGTGGGCCATGTGGCGGCCCGCCACGGGATAAAACACTACCAGGCCGCCCTCGGTGCCCAATTGGTAGCCCTTGGGGTGGCATCCCTTACCGAGTCCAAGGGGCTGGTCCTGGGCACAAACCTCTTGTTGGAGGCAATCCTCAAAGGGTACAGCCGCCGCGATGAACTGCAGGCCGACCGGCTGGCCCTCGCCTACATGGAGAAGGCGGGCTACCGGCCCTCCGAGATGGTCTCCTTTTTGAGGACCTTGAAGAGGATGGAGAAGAGGGAACCGGGACTACTGGAGCAGATCTTCGCCTCCCACCCATTGACCTCCGAACGCATAAGGAGAGCGGAGCTTATGGCCCGCGGTAAGGGGGGTGCGGTGGGAAGGGATAGGTACCTCAAGAGGATGGAGGGGCTGGTGTGCGGCCCGGGAGCGAAGGAAGGCCTGATCGAGGGGAGGCGTTTTCGCAATCGCCATTTCCGATACGAGGTCACCTTCCCTCCCGGTTGGCGAGCAAGAAGGGGAAGGAGGATAGGGTCCGTAGTGGGAAAAGACCCCTCGGAGAAACTCCTCTGCCAAGCCATCCCCCTGGAACTCCCCCGCCCCCTCACCGCCCGTGAAATGGCCCACCGGCTGGAAAGGGGAACGCACCTCAGGCGCCTCGGGGAAGGCTGGGTGAGGCTGGGAGGACTTACGGGGCTCAGGGTAGACTACCTGGCGGGGGGGTTGAGGGCCAGAGTGGTCTTCTTACCTCGGGGGCGAACCGGTTTCATCCTCTGCTGTTGCTGTCCGAGGGAGTACTTCCTTTGGGGCGAGGGCCCGTTTGAGGAGTTTTTCCGTTCTTTCCGTTCCCTGAACCGGTGGGAGGCCCGTAGGATACCCCTCTGGAGACTGAAGATCTACAGGTCGAGGCCCGGAGACACCTTCCAGTCCCTTTCCAGGCGGTTTTACGGCACCTCAGCCCATGCCGAGGAACTCAGGCTTCTCAACGGCCTCCCTCCGGGGCCTCTCAAGCCCGGCACCCTCATCAAGGTGAAACCCAAAGGGCTCCTGTTGCTGGAGATGAAGATGAAAAGGAAAGAAGGGCACTAAGGGAAAAGGGCGAGCCCCTCAAGGCCCACAGTTTCCGGGAAGCCAGCCATGATGTTCATCGCCTGCACGGCTTGCCCGGACGCCCCTTTGGTGAGGTTGTCGATGGCGGAGATCACCACGGCTGTAGTCCCCTTCACCATCAGGCCGATGTCGCAGAAGTTGGTCCCCCGGACCGCGGAGGTCGAGGGGAAATCCCCCAAGGGACAGATCCTAACGAAGGGCTCGTCTTTGAAACGCTCGCTGTACAAATCGTAAAGCTCCTCCTCAGCCATGGGCCGTTTGAGAAAGGCATATACCGTCGAGAGGATGCCGCGGTTCATAGGGACCAAGTGGGGGGTGAAGAGGACCGTGACCTCCCTACCACAGAGCCCCTTCAGCTCCTGTTCCATCTCCGGGGTATGGCGATGGCGCCCGACGTTATAAGCCCTGATGGCCTCAGCCACCTCGCAAAAATGGGTTCCCTGGCTGGGGGAACGACCCGCACCGCTGACGCCGCTTTTGGCGTCCACCACGACCTGATCGCCAAGGAGACCTTTCTCGGCCAAGGGCAGAAGGGCCAACAGCACCCCCGTGGGATAACAGCCGGGATTGGCCACAAGGCGCGCCCCTCTGATCCGTGAGCGGTGAAGCTCAGGCAATCCGTAAACGGCATCGGACAGGAGCTCGGGACAACTATGGGCGGTGTACCACCGTTCGTAAAGGGCCGCATCCCTCAGCCTGAAGTCGGCGCTTAGGTCGATCACCCTTTTGCCCCGCTCGATGAGCCCCTTCACCACGTTCATGGAGGTCCCGTGGGGGAGGGCGGTGAAGAAGAGCTCCGCCTTGGAGGCCACGCGATCGATATCGAGGGGCTCAAGATCGGGCAATCTAAATCCCCTGAAGGAGGAAAAGACCTCTTCGACGCTGCGGCCTGCGTGCCTTTCCGCCGTTAGCACCTGAAGCTCCACCTCGGGATGTCTCACCAGGAGCCTCAGGAGCTCAGCGCCGGTGTAGCCGCTTGCGCCAACTATGCCGACCTTCAAAAACTACCTCTTGGAATACTGGAACCTGGCCCGTGCGCCCCGCTGTCCGTATTTCTTCCTCTCCTTTTTCCTCGGGTCACGGGTCAGAAGCCCCGCCTTCTTCAGGATGGGACGTAGATCGGGGTTGTACTGGACCAGGGCACGGGAAATGCCGTGGCGGATGGCCCCGGCCTGGCCGGAGATCCCTCCACCTCTCACATTCACATAGAGGTCGAACTTGCCGAGGGTATCGGTGAGCTTGAAAGGCTGAAGGATCATCAACCTCAGGGTCTCCCTCGGAAAATAATCCTCGAAACCCCTCTTGTTGATCACGATCTCCCCCTTTCCGGGGGTCTTTAGCCATACACGGGCCACCGCTGTCTTCCGCTTACCGGTCCCGTAATAGCGCTCCACCTGCTGCTCCATGGTGCCCTCCTATGCCTCAATCTCCAAGGGTTCAGGCTGTTGGGCTTGATGGGGATGTTCCGGACCCCGATAGATCTTGAGCTTCTTCAATAGCTTGCGGCCCAATTTATTCTTGGGGAGCATTCCCTTTACAGCGAGCCGCAAGAGCTCCTCCGGTTTTCGCTCGAAGAGCTTTTCGGCGGTCCAGGTCTTCAGCCCTCCAGGATAACCGGAGTGGAAATGATAGAGCTTTTTCTTCCATTTGGCCCCCGTCAGGCGGATCCTGGAGGCGTTCACCACCACTACAAAGTCTCCCACGTCCAGGTGGGGGCTGAAAACCGGCTTGTGTTTGCCGCGAAGCACCTTTGCGATCTCGCTTGCCAGACGGCCAAGGACCTTGTCCGTCGCATCCACCAGATACCACTTACGCTGCCTGAGGGCCTCCTCCTTGGTCAGGTGGAAGGTCTTCATCGGTGCCTCCTCACAAAAAGAAGCAGCCAGGCCTACGGCCCAACCGCTAATTACTCTTTAATACAAAAGACACCCCTTGTCAACGGCCAGGACGGTGAAGTAACTTTTCGCGGGAGGAGACCATGAACCTCAAGAGGATCGCCGATCTGCTGTTTGAAGTGGGGATGCTTCAGAGGACCCCTCGGACTGGCTACCGATTCCTCGGCACAGGGGAACAATCGGTGGCCGAGCACCTCTTCCGCACCGCCTTGATCGGCTATGTCCTGGCCCGGATCGATGGAAGAGCCGATGTGGCTCACGTGACTCTTATGTGCCTGGTGCACGACCTGCCGGAGTCCCGGACCGGTGATCAAAACTACGTGTACAAAAAGTACGTGGAGGTCAAGGAGGACGAAGCCATAAGGGACATGTTTTCGGGGACGCCCTTCGAGGAATTGGGAGAGATCCTCCAGGAGTTCAACGAAGCCAAGACCCCAGAGGCCCTCCTGAGCCACGATGCCGATCAGATCGAGCTCATGCTCCAGTTGAAGGAACAGAAGGACCTGGGCAACCGTTACGCAGAAGAGTGGCTGAAATACGCCCTAAAGAGGCTCAAGACTCCTGCCGGGAGACAACTGGCCGAGGCCATCCTGCAGAGGGAGTTTTGCGACTGGTGGTTCGAGGGCGAGGAAGAGGACTGGTGGGTCAAGGGAAGGTGAAGAGGTATTTCGTCATCGGGGACATCCACGGCTGCCTCGGGCATCTCGAGGCGATGATGCAGCGCCTATCCCCCCTGCTAAGGCCAGAGGAGGACGCCATCGTCTTCATAGGGGACTATATAGACCGCGGCCCCAACCCCCGAGGGGTGGTGGAGAGGATCCTGAAGATCAAGGAGGAGTACCCCCACGTGATATGCATCATGGGGAACCACGAGGATATGTTCTTGACCTGGGTCACCACGGGAAAGGATCTCGACCTCTACCTGTACAATGGCGGAGGGGTCACCATCGAAAGCTATCGAGAAGGGGGGACCTTCCGCCTGCCCCCCTCCCACCTCGAGTTCCTGTCCTCCCTTCCCCTTTACCACGAAACCGAGGACTACATCTTCGTGCATGCCGGTCTCAGACCAGGGGTGCCCTTGGAGAGACAGGACCGCTTCGACCTCCTCTGGATCAGGGAGGAGTTCATCTACTCGAGGTATGACTTCGGGAAAGTGGTGGTCTTCGGCCATACCCCCTTGAGGCGCCCCCTGATCATGGAGAACAAGATCGGGATAGATACAGGGGCCGTGTACGGAGGGCCTTTGACCTGCGTAGAACTGCCCACCCTGGAGTTTTATTCCGTCTACGGTCCGAAGGACGATTCCTCCCTCGGCTTAGTGTAGAAATCGAGCATGGCCAGGGCGAAGGCCACTATGAGCGGGGCGGCCACCACCCCGAGGAGTCCGAAGGCCTTGATCCCCCCCAAAATGGCGAAGAAAAGGAGCAAAGGGTGTACCTTGGTCCTGCCACTGATGAAGAGCGGCCTCACGAAATTGTCCACGGAGCTCACCACAGCGGCACCCCAACCGAGGAGCACAAGGGCCTTGAGATAGCTGCCCTGAAGGAGCAGCACTATCGCCGCCGGGATCCAGACGAGGTAAGCCCCCACCACAGGCAAAAAGGACAACACTGCCATCACCGTCCCCCAAAGGACGGGGGAGGGGAGCCCCACCACCAAGAAGCCAACGCCTCCTAAAAACCCCTGGAGGACAGCCACGAGCAACCCTCCGTAGAGGGTGGCGTGAATCATCTTGACCACGCGGCTGAGGAGCTCCTCCTTTTCCTCTTGAGATAGCGGTAATAGGAGCTTCATCCGCTCGACGATGGCGTCCGCGTCACGGAACAGGTAAAAGAGGGCCACCACCATGAGCACGAACTGGAAGACGGCCGAAGACAGTCCCTTAATGAAGGAGGCGGATTGGTTGGCGAGGTAGAGGGCGAAATGGCGGACTTGCCCGAGGACGAGGGCCTCCAGGTCGACCTCCTCCCCACCGGAAGAGAGGAGATCCAGCAGTTTCTTCATGGGGGCCGAGGCCTCCAAGGCCTTCCAGAGCCTCTCCCAGTACCCCTCGGCAAAGGAACGCTCCAGCACCCTGTAGGCATCCACCAGCTCTTGGGCCAGCAGCTTCACCAAGAAGGCGAAGGGGAAAACGATGAGGAAGATGACCGCGGCGGTGCTCAGGAGGGCCGCCAAGCCCTTTCTGCCCCGTAGGGGCCGTCGCAAAAGGCGGTTCACCGGCTGGAACATCACCGCCAAGACCGCCGCCCAGACAAGGGTGGACAGGAAGGGTGAGATGATCCGGAAAAAGAGATAGAAGGAGGCGAAGAGCAAGCCGAGCAGCAGTATCTGGGCGAAGGACTCCTTCCTCATCCTAAGCCCCCCACCTTGACGCCCCTCACCTCCTTCCGGAAGGCCTCGCTCTTGGACACCCACAGGGGCAAGTTGTCCTGGGTGACGATGCCCACCTCCGCGGGGGCAAACCATTCCTCCGGTACCCCCCTCGCCCTGAGGTACTCCTCCTCCCAGTTGAGGACCCCCTTGAGCACCTCCTCCTTCCCTCCCCGGAGGAAGAGCAGGGCCAGTACCACGAGGGGAGAGGCGTCCCGCGACAGACATGCCACCTCAGCCACTTCCAGGGCGTAGCGGTTGGCGTTGAAGGCCACCGCCACTCCTCCCCCTTCTCTGACGAACCGCAGGGCTTCGCGGTCGGTGATGCTGTCCCCTACGTAAAGGGCCTCCTCCGGCTTAGCCCCTACCTTTTTGAGGATCTCTCTGACCGCCTTGGCCTTCGCCTCCCCCCCCACAGGATCGACACGTCTCAAGACCTCCCCCGCCATTCCCTCCGAAAGCTCCCGCCAGAAGATCTCGTCCAAGCGCCGGACGACCTCCTCCAAGCCGGGCCGGAGCCTCACCCCTTCAGGGAGTTCTTCCCACTCCACCAGCGGCATGGAGGCGATCTCCCTTGCCAACTCCTGAAGCCTCCTGCGTTCGCCCTCTGATAGCTGCAGCTTCCCAAGCTTCAGGGTGGTGCAATAGGCGTTAGTCATGGGAAGGGGTACTAAGCCGCAGAGGGCCCTAATGTAGGGTTCGTAACTGGTGGAAACTACGAAGGTAGGCATCGTCCCTCCGATGCGCCTGAGGGCCTCCAGGGCCCGCGGCATGGTCAGGAGGTGCTTCAGGCTGAAGGGAAGCATCTCCTCCTCGGTGGCACCGAAGGCCAGCAAGAAGGGCAGGACCAATTTCAGGGTGTCGCCGGCCTTGTAGCCGGGACGCCGCACGACATAGGCGAGGTAATCGTCATAACGGCTTAGGACCGTGAAGAACCTCTCCCCTTCGGGGATAAAGTGAGCACATAGCTCCAAGGCGTTGTCGTTTTTGGTCACGGGTCCTTCACAGTCGGTGATGAAGACCTTCATCGCCGCCTCCTCAGATATTCCTCCACCTCACCGCTGAGGTCCAATCCCCGGGGAAGCTCCACCCCCCTGGCATCCAACACCCTCCTCCCCTCCACCCTCACCCTCTCCTCCGCCAGGGCCTTCAGGGTGATGACGATCAAGGGGATCTCCCTTTTCACCTCCTCGGCCCTTATGAGCTGAAAAAGGGGGAGCTTCTCCCCTTCCTGGGCCTTCAACTCCTTTACGGATCTGCCCCTCTTCGCCTCCCACAGGGGATCGAAAGAAGGACCCCTGATGGGGAAGGAACAGTACGTCACGACGGGCCCCCTGTCGAGCTCCTCGGTGACGATGTGGATCATCGCCCCGGTTCTCTCAGCCCCCTCCTCTATGAGGCACCAGATCACATCCTGCCATGTCCCCGTGGGCCCTCCGGGCAGGGCTGGATGGAGGTTTATCATGGTGTGGGTCCTGCACATCCCGGGGCTCACTATGAGCATGTAGCCGGCGAGCATGATCAGCTCCGCCTTATACGGGGAGATGAGGTCTGCTAACCTCGAGTGATACAGCTCCCGCCAGGCCTCAAGGTCCTTGCGCCTTAAGGCCGGCTCGAACTTTCGAGCCGAAAGGGTGACGACCTCAAGCCCCAATCCCTTCGCCAGGTCGAGGAAACGGTCGCTCTCCGGTGACTCGCCCCTTTCTCGGCTGCAGAAGACAAAGGCGATCTCCGCCTGGATGAACCCATCGCTCATCCCCTTGTGGGCCTCGCGGAGCAAGTCCCGAGCCGCGGCATCTCGACCGGTGGAAAACCACCCTATACGCACCGCAAGAAGTCCTCCTTCGTGGGATAGGCCTCCCTTCCAAACCCCTTGAGGCTTTTGGCCGCAAGCCTGTGGGCCACCTCGAGACATCGTTCAAGGGACATCCCCTTGAGAACCCCTGCCAGAAATCCGGCATCGAAGACATCCCCCGCCCCCGTGTTGTCCACCACCCCTTCCTCCGCGTCGGCTGCGAACTGCAACGACCCCACGCGGTCGAAGAGCATCGCCCCCCGAGGGCCCCTCTTGCAGACCACCAGCTCCGCCCCTGCCTTGAGGACCTCCTTGGCCCCCCGCCGAAGATCCTCCTGTCGCGTAAGGGTCAGGAGCTCTCCTTCGGTGATGAAGACGGCCCAGCAGCGCCTAAGAATCCCCCTAAGGGCATCAAGGCCCCTCTTTGCGTAGAGCTCTCCGGGGTCGAGGCTCACCATCACCTCTGAGGGGAGGACCTCCACGAGGCGTCTCTGAGCCTCGAACGGGCCATCGCCGACGAAGGCACTCATGTGAAGCATCCTGAAACCTCGGATGTAATCGAGGTCCAAGTCCTCAAAACGGAGGGTGTCGTTGGCATTGGGCTCCACCACCAGGGCACGGTCCCTCTTGGAATCGAGGACCACGAGGCAAAGGCCGGTCTTGCCCTCCCTTTTCACCCTGGACAGATCTACCCCTTCCATCCCCGAAAGGAGTTCATCCCCCTCCACGTCCTCTCCTACTTTGCCTATGAACCCCGTGGAGAAACCAAGCCTCGCAAGGGTGTAGATGGTGTTGGCCGCTGATCCCCCTGGGCTCCTCGAGACGAGCCGTCCGTGGTCATTGACCTTGGCAGCGACCTCCGAAAAGCCATGAGCCCCACAACAGACCTCCCGCCCGGCCTCAAGCCCCAACAGGGAGAGGTCCTCGACCTCGTAGAAGAGGTCGAGGTTTAAGGCCCCTATCCCCACTACGTCCCCCTTCTTCACCTCCACGGGCCTTAAGATAGGGGAAAAAGGACGGCTTGACAACGGACAAAAAAAGAGGCCCTTCAGGGCCTCCTGCAACTGGATGTCTAGGCGTTATCTCTTTTCTCACTCCACTGGATATCCTGCTTTGACCCAGGCTTTCCACCCACCGGCCATGCTCACAGCGTTCTTGTAGCCCATCTTCCTGAGGGTCCAGGCCGCCAGAGCCGAGCGCCCTCCGGACTTGCAGTAGACGATGATGTAGGCGTTCTTGTTAGGGACCACCTTGGCGACCTTGAACTCCAGAAGCCCCCGCGGCAGGTTAACGGCTTTGGGCAGATGGCCCTTCTTGTACTCCTTAGGCTCCCTCACATCCAGCACCACCACCGGGGCCCCGGACTCTATCTTGGCCTTGGCCTCCGCCACCGAGATCTCCGTGATGTGCTTCTTGGCCTCGGCGACGAAGTCCTTGGCGGACATGGGCTTGGTGGGCTGAGTGGCACAGGCCACCAGACCCAGGGCAAGGACTGCAACCAAGAGCCACAAAACCTTCGGGGCACGGAACCGCTTCATCCTCATCCCTCCTTTCTATTGGTTTTACCCGCTCACTACCTCCTCGCCTTGGGGAGCTCATCCTCAGGCACGATCACGGCCCTGTTGGCCGTCCTCTCCTCCGGCGGGACGTCATCCTCCAGCAGAAAGAGCTCCTTTCGACCGTGACAGGAACTGCATTTCTTGTTCTGAGGGGTGACCCGCTGGATGTTATGGGGTGTGGCGAACTTCCACGTGGGGAGCCGGTCGAAATTGGCCATGGCGTCCTTCACGTAGTAGTCGAAGATGGAGGGGTTGACCGGGACGTGCCGCAGGGTGACGAACTTGTACGGGTGCCTGGAATCCCTCAAGGGGTTGAGCCCGATCTTGAAACCCAGTTCGCTCTTCTCGGTCTTGAAATAGGGAAGGCCCTGGGCATCCTTGCCCACATGGCAGTTATAGCAGTTCTTGTAAGCCACGGAGTGGCAGACATGACAGCTCACCTTGTCCTTGTGGATCTTGTGGGCCTTTACCTTAGATTTGGCCCCTAAGACCTCCTTGTGGCAGTCCTCACACCTGGGGAGGTTTTCCACTTTGTAACGATAATCGTAGGCCTTCCCGGTGCCGTGCATCTCCACTCCCTTGTGACAAGCCACGCACTTCATCCCGCGCTTCGCATAGTGCACGTCAGGGGGCAACCCTTTGTTCTTTCCGAGATACTCCTTCTCCACGCGGCTGCCATGACAGGAGGTGCAATTGGTGGCCATGGGCGGGGTCTTCTGGAAATAATGCCCCTCGACCAGCCCCCCTTCCACCTCCTCGGGACGGGAGACATGACAGGCACCGCAACTGCTGTGACAGTGATAGCAGTGGATCCCCATCGCCTCGTCAAGGACCTTCTTCCGGACACGAGGGTCGTCGCTCAGCCTCGCCCCCACAACGCTCCTGAAGGAGGCAAGGGTGAAATGGAGGCTCGATCCCCCAACCCCGGCGATCTTCTCGTGGCACTCCCCACATGTCTTGACGGGATCGGGCCAAGACGGATCCTTCACCACCCCCTTGTGGGCCTCCTCAAAGGAGGAGGCTTCGGGATTCCCACCATGGCAGTCAACGCAGGCTATCTCACCGTGGGGGTCGTCCTCGAGGAAATCCTCGTCCACCAGGACCTTTTCGTATGGCTCCAACGGAGCCACTTCCCCCCCTCACCCCTCACCCTTCGTCTCCGGTGACTTCTTCGGAGGCTTCTTCGCCGCCAAGGCCCTAGTGAGCTCTATAAGGGTCTTAGGCGAGGTGTGGCATTTGACGCAACTGCTTTCCTCTTGGGCCCGACCGAGTTGGATGAAGGAAAAGACAGCGATGAAGAAAAAGGCGGTAACTAAGGCTACCCTTTTCTGTCCCCCCTTGCTTTCCATCTTTCCACCCCCATAAGGAAATTTTATCCCATTTATAAATTTATTTGTTAACTCATCTCCCTTTTTGGGATGACTTATCAGAGCGATAAGGGTTTGTCAAGCTATTTAATTGGCCTCAGACAATCATTTGTTGACAAGAAAGGGAAAATTTTCTCAAAATGGGGACAAGGGCGGAAGGTGAAATATTCCATCTACCTCCTGCTCCACGAAGGGGTGGGAGAAGAGCTCGACATAGAGGGCCTCAGAGACGGGATTGAAGAGGAGTTCTCCCTTCCCACAAAGGTCCTCCCCTTTGACCTCGACCCAAAGCCCTATTATGATCCCGCCAGGGGCCAGTACCACTCGACCCAGATCTTGAAGGAAATCCTCCACAGGGTGCCGGAGGATGCTTTAAAGGCCCTGGGGATCGTCTCCTTCGACCTGTTCATCCCCATCCTTACCTTCGTCTTCGGCGAGGCCCAACTCGATGGAAAGGCGGCGTTGGTCTCCCTCGCCCGACTGCGGCAGGAGTTCTACGGCCTCCCTCCAAATCAGCGGCTGCTCGAACGAAGGCTCCTCAAGGAGGCAAAACACGAACTCGGCCACACCTTCGGTCTCGTTCACTGCCCCATAAGGGAGTGCGTGATGTCGGTGGCCAATAGGATTACAGACGTGGACGCAAAAGGCCTCACCTTCTGCGAAGGGTGCCGGCAACTGCTCCTGGAGGCCCTGAAAAGGTCCCGCTGAGCGTTGAAAATCCCAACTCTGCCGTAAAGATATTCAACAGCCCTCTATGTGAAGATTTTCCCAAGCTCCCAGGGGGCATCCCGCTCGATCGCCGTTGAAAAGCTCAACAGGCCATGGGATGGGGTCTCGGCGCCTTCTGTCATAACTATGCGTAATCGTTGAATTTTCGTGTGGTCACCCTGATGGCACACCCCTTGCCTAAAGGGGAGGCGGAGGGAGAAGTAAGATGGCCGCAGATGAAAGGAGATGTCCCTTTTTGAAAGAGGAGAAGGTGGCCTTTTGCAGGGCCTTTCCCCTCCGGAAGCCCCTCCCCTGCGACAGGATATACACCAAGGAGAATCTTTGTCTCAAACCCGAGCACGTCCGCTGCCCGGTGTATCAGGAGAAAAAAGGCGGCACAGGCACAGGGGAGGGGAGGAAGGTCTGTCCCTTTTTTGAACTGGAGACTGTGATGTACTGCGAGCTGTTCCCCATAAAGAAGATGATCCCTTCGAGCTGTTACCGACTCGAGTGTCCTTGCACTTCGGAGGGGTTTGCCGAGTGCCCCCTCTACCGCCAAGTGGCCTATGGCGATCTTCAGGGCGGTGAGGGGCCTTTTGAGGTAAGGGAGGATCGGTTCTATCACCCCAACCATCTCTGGCTCAGGGTGCGAGGAGATAGCGTACGGGTGGGGATAGACGATTTCGGTCAATTCCTGCTGGGCCATGTGGAGAGGATCCACCCTCCTCGACCAGGTGAGGCGGTGGAGGCGGGGAGGCCTCTGTTGGGGATCAGGGGTGTAACTGGAGAGGTCTACCTCCCCTCCCCCCTCACCGGCGTCGTAGAGAGGATCAACGAAAGGCTCCTTGAGGACCCATCCCTCCTCAACAAGGACCCCTATGGAAGGGGATGGATCGCGGAGATCTGTCCCGAAGCTCCCGGGGAGATCGAGGGAATTATCCCCGCGGAGGAGGCTCGGGGCTGGATGCAGCGGGAACTCAGGAGGGTCCAGGGAATGCTCCAAGACCAAACCACAGGGACCATGGCCGATGGAGGGGAGCTGTGCCGGGAGGTCCTCAGGGAAATGGGAAAGGAAAAATGGGAACTCCTCGTTAGGGAGTTCCTCGAAAAAGAAAGGGGGGATGAGAGATGTTAGAGGTCGTAAAGACTGCATTCTTCGTAACGGTGGGGGTAACCCTGGGGTTGGCCATCCTGTCCTACGGGCTTTACCTCGTCTTCTACCCGTTGGCCAAGACGGTGGAAGGGGGAGTCCGTCTGCTGGGGGCAAAGGCCGCCGAGAGGGAGGCCGAACCGACAATGGCTACCAATCTTGAACTCGGCCTCACCCTGGCCGACGGCGGAGAAAAGGTCGAAGAAGCCGACGAGTCGTAAAGGGCTTCCGACAACGTCAGGAACGGAGGCTGAAAAATGGATCGGCGGACCTTTTTGAAGACGCTGGCGGGGGGGATGGCGGGACTGGCCCTAGGTCCCAAAGGGGTGTCGGCCAAGGAGGTGGATTGCTCCGAATTCGTGGGCATCTTGGTCGACACCACCCGATGCATCGGTTGCAGGAGCTGTGAGGTGGCTTGTGCCGAGGCCCACGGCCTGCCGGTGCCCGAGGTGGGGGACGAGTCCGTCTTCCGCACCCTGCGCAAGCCCTCCGCCACCCAATGGACCGTGGTCAATCGCTATCGGACCGAAAAGGGGGATGTCTTCGTAAAGACCCAATGCATGCATTGCTGTCAGCCTGCATGTGTAGCTGCGTGTTTGGTCAAGGCCATGCAAAAGCACCCTCAGGGGCACGTCACGTGGGCGAAAAACTGCATGGGCTGCAGGCTCTGCATGGTCTCCTGTCCCTTCGACATCCCCAAATTCGAGTACGACAGCCCTGCTCCCACCATCCAGAAGTGCAACCTCTGTTGGGATCGCTACAAGAAAGGGGAGATACCGGCCTGTGTGGAAGCCTGTCCCCAGGAGGCCCTCTTGTTCGGACCAAGGCGCGATCTCCTGGAGGAGGCCAGGGCCCGGATCTATCAGCACCCCGACCGCTACTATCACCACATCTACGGAGAGCATGAGGTGGGGGGGACTAGCTACCTTTACCTATCCCCCGTGCCCTTCGAGCAGATCGGTTTCAGGACCGATCTCGGCACCAAGCCCTATCCAGAGTACACAACGGGGTTCCTCTACGCCGTCCCCTTCGTGTTCGTTCTCTGGCCCTCGATACTTCTGGGGATGAGCATGGCCACGAAGCGAGAAGAGGAAGAGGAGGATTGAGGAAGGAGGGAGAGGATGGAAAAGGGAAGGTTCAGAGAGATCGTCGCCTTTGTCCTTCAGGAGTTGAAACCCAAGGGGAAGATCCTCACACCCTTCAACGTCATCACTGCCCCCATCATCGTGCTGGGGGGGATATTGATCGTCCTCAGGCTCGTCAAGGGACTTGGGGCCACAACCAACCTGTCCCAGGACTTCCCATGGGGGATATGGATAGGCTTTGACGTGATGACAGGGGTGGCCTTCGCCGGAGGGGCGTATTGCCTGACCTTCGTGGTCTATGTATTGAGGTGTGAGAAGTATCACCCCATCATCAGGGCCACGGTGCTGAACGGCCTTCTGGCCTACATGTTCTACGCAGGGGCCATCTTCCTCGACCTCGGCCGGTGGTGGAACATCGTCAATCCCATTATCGGCAACAAGTTCGGCTACAACTCGGTGCTCTTCCTGGTGGCCTGGCATTTCCTGCTCTACATGCTCACCGAGCTGATCGAATTCTCCCCTGTCATAGCCGAGTGGCTCGGCTTGGAAAGGGTGAGGAAGGTCCTGAACTCCCTCACATTGGGGGCGGTCATATTCGGGATCACCCTATCGACGCTGCACCAGTCAGGCCTCGGGGCCCTGTTGCTCATGGCGAAGGGGAAGATCCACCCCCTGTGGTATTCCCAGTTCATCCCCGTGCTCTACTTGGTGTCGAGTGTGTTCGCGGGTCTCTCCATGGTCATCTTCGAGGGATCGATAAGCCACCGCGTCTTCAGGCATCAGCTGGATGAGGAACACCACCAGGCCCACGAGGAGATCCTCATTGGCCTCGGACGGGCGTGCGCAGTGACGATGTTCGCCTACCTGTTCCTCAAGGCCTTGGTCTTCGTCCACGAGCACGGTTGGCTGTACATCAACTCCCCCATGGGCTATTGGTACCTGGTGGAGGTGATAGGGCTGGTCCTCATCCCGGCGGTGGTATTCTCCCTGGGAGTGAGGGCGAGGAACCTCTTCGCCATCAAGGCAGCGGCCCTTGCGGCGATGATCGGGATCATCATCAACCGCTTCAACTACGTGTTCATCGCTTACAAGTGGTACCTGCCCTGGGGCCAGCGTTACTTCCCCTCTTGGATGGAGATCGTGATGACCATGGCCATCGTCTTCGCCGAGATATGGGCCTTCAGGTGGGTCGTCAACAGGATGCCCGTTCTCAGATCCTCCCCTCATGTCGCTCACGAAGCGGCAGAAGGGGATAACGTCATCGGAAGGGAGGTGGCACAATGGAAGGCTTCAGGTATGTAGACCTCTTCGCCACCAAGGGGATAGAGTACCTCCTCGTGCTCTGTTTTCTCCTGACCTTCGTGCCCTTCTGGAGGGCCGTGCGGGGGCCCGTAAGGGCTGGGCTTAGGGCCGTAGGCAGGTTGAGCGAGGCCCTGTGGGAGTGGTTCTCCTTCCCCAAGGGTATCTACTATCACCAGGGACACAGCTGGGCGGTGCCCTCCGAACGGGGGCTGGTGAAGGTGGGCCTCGATGACTTCGCCCAGAGGCTCCTCGGGAGGCCGGAGGCGGTGCATCTACCCGCAGTGGGGACCAAGGTCGAACAGGGGGAGACGGGGTGGAAGCTCACCATCGACTCCAAGACCATCGAGATGCTCTCCCCGGTGACAGGGGAGGTGGTGGCCATAAACCGCCGGGTCCTGGAGGATCCCGGAATCCTGAACCGAGATCCCTACGGGGAAGGTTGGCTTTTCTTGGTGAAGCCCAAGGACATCAGGACCAATATCAGGAACTTGCTCGCCGGAGACATGGTCAGGGCATGGGTTCAGACGACCTTGGACCGCCTCCGTCGCAGGATGGGGAGGGAACTGGGAGCTGTATATCAGGACGGTGGTATCCCCGTGGCGGGCTTCGCCAGGGCCCTTTCACCCGACAGATGGGATGAGATCGCCCGTGAGTTCCTCATCCCTGAGGCACGAGAGGAGGGCGGACGATGAGGTGGCTGATGATCATAACGGCTGCAGTGGGGCTCCTCGCCATGGCCTGGGCATCAGATCTGCCCGATGTGATGTCCCTGGACTCCCTGATGAAACGTTACGGCCCCGTGGAGTTCTCCCACGAGGACCACATGGAAGTGGCGGAGGACTGTTCATCTTGCCACCACCACAGTGAAGAGCCGGTGGCCTGCTCCGAGTGCCATGAACCCATCGCGGTTTACCATTACAAAGGCTCTGCCAGGAAGACCGGCCTCGGCTTGAAAGGGGCTTACCATGGCCTATGCGTCGGATGCCACAAGGACTCAGAGGCCCCTACGGGATGTACCGACTGTCATGCCAAAAAGGGAAGCTGAGGGGACCCGATGGGAAACCGCTGAGGGGGCATCAGGCCCCCTTTTTATGTTGAAAATCGCAACTCTTTATGGTATCGTTAAACCAAATGGTCCGGAGGTTTTTCTTCTGGTGGCATAACCTCAGCTTCAAGCTGATCTTTTGGGTGGGGATAACCGCCTTATTGGTGATAGGGGGCCTCACCTATATCAACCTCACGACCCAAAGGAAGTACCTGTTGGCAGAGGTCATATCCCGAGCTCAGCAGTTGAGTGACACCATCATCCGCAGTCTCTGGTACGACATGCTCCACAACTACCGGGACTCCCTCTACCACTCCATCCAGACCATCGGACGGCAGGAAGGGATAGAGCGCGTCAGGATCTTCAACAAGGAAGGGGTCATCATGTTCTCCTCCGACAACAGGGAGATAGGCAGAAAGGTGGACATGAAGGCCGAGGCCTGCTATGCCTGCCACGCTGAGGACCGTCCCCTCGAGAGGCTCGATATACCCGAGCGGACCAGGATTTTCAGGGTGGACAGCCACCGAGCCCTGGGGATGATCAACCCCATTTACAACGAACCTGCCTGCTACAAAGCGCCCTGTCACGTACACCCCCCCGAGAAGAAGATCCTCGGGGTGCTGGACGTGACCCTCTCCCTTGCCACAGCCGATGAGCGGATCGAGGGTTTAAAGAGGAGGACCCTTCCCTTCGCTGCGGTGACCATCGTCGCCATCTCTACCATCATCGGCCTCTTCATCCGGAGGGCCGTCTACCGTCCCGTGAAGGAGCTTGTGGAGGGGACGAAGAAGGTGGCCGCCGGGGACTTCGACTACACCATCTCCTTCACCTCCAAGGACGAGTTGGGACAGCTCGCCAAGGCCTTTAACGACATGACCAAGAAGCTCAAAGAGGCCCATCAGGAGATTCAAAACCTGATCCAGACCCTGGAGCAGAAGGTGGAGGAGCGCACGGCAGAACTCAAAAAGGCTCAGTACCAGCTCCTGCAATCCGAGAAGCTGGCCTCTGTGGGGAAGCTGGCCGCCACCATCGCCCACGAGATCAACAACCCCCTGAACGGCATCCTCACCTACACCAAACTTATAGAGAGAAAGCTCAGCAAGGACGATATAACCCGGGAGGAGTTCGAGCGCTTCCGCTCTTACCTCGCGATAATGGAACGGGAGACCGAGCGCTGTAGCAACATCGTCCGGAACCTCCTCGACTTCGCCCGCCAGAGGGAGCCCTCCTTCAAGGAGGACGTGGACGTGAACTCCGTCATCGAGGAGGCCTTGTCCCTGGTGGCCAACAGGATCGCGCTGCAGGAGATCAAGCTGGAGAAATGCTATGGTCAACTGCCCTTGATAGTGGCCGACCCTATGCAGCTCCGACAAGCCTTCCTCAACATCATCATCAACGCCTGCGAGGCCATCGATGGCACCGATGGAGTGATCCGCATAGACACCTCCTTTCTTCCCGAGGAGGGACGGATCAAGGTTGAGGTCTCAGACAACGGCGTGGGGATAGAAGAGGACAACCTCCACAAGGTCTTCGACCCCTTCTTCACAACCAAAGAAAAGGGAACGGGGCTGGGGCTGTCAGTGGTCTACGGCATCATCAAATCCCATCAGGGGGAGATCGACGTGAAGAGCAAGCCCCATGAGGGTACCACCTTCGTCATAAAACTCCCCCTGAGGATGGATCAGCGGGAGGGGGAGGGAACATGAGGAAGGAGGTCAACATCCTGGTGGTCGACGACGAGGAGATCGTGCGCAACTCCCTCGTCGACTGGCTCAGGGAAGATGGGTATCACGCCGAGGCCGCATCGGATGGCTTCGAAGCGCTGCAAAAGCTGAAGGAGCGCCCTTGGGACATCGCCCTGGTGGATTTGAAGATGCCCAAGATGGACGGCCTCGAGCTCATGGAGCGGATGAAGGAGGTGGACCCGGACATCCAGGTCATAATCATCACCGCCTACGCCACCGTGCACACTGCGGTTCAGGCGATGAAGAAGGGTGCCTATGATTACCTCGTGAAGCCCTTCAACCCCGAGGAAATCTCGCTGCTGATCGAACGCCTGATCCAGAGCAAGGAGCTTGCTCGTGAGGTCTCCTTCCTGAGGAAGGAGCTCACCAAGCAGTATCGCTTCCACGACCTGGTGAGCAAGAGCCCCAAGATGCAGCAGGTGTTCGAATTCGCCCGGACCGTGGCCAAGAGCAACTCCAACATCCTCATCCTCGGTGAAAGCGGCACGGGTAAAGAGCTGCTGGCCAGGGCCATCCACAACGAGAGCCCCAGGGCCAATGGCCCCTTCGTGGCGGTATCCTGTGTGGCCCTGCCGGAGACCCTGCTCGAGTCGGAGCTCTTCGGTCACGAAAAGGGCGCCTTCACCGACGCCATAAGCCAGAAGAAGGGCAAATTCGAACTCGCCCACGGGGGGACGCTTTTCCTCGACGAAATAGGGGACATAAGTCCTAAGTTGCAGTTGGCCCTCCTCAGGGTGCTCGAGGAGAGGGAGTTCACCAGGGTCGGGGGGACCCAACCCATAAGGGTCGATGTGCGCATCATTGCCGCCACCAACCGTGACCTGAAGCGGGCTGTCGATGAAGGCCACTTCAGGGACGACCTTTACTACCGCCTCAACGTGATATCCATAAAGATCCCCCCTCTGAGGGAGAGGAAGGAGGACATCCCCCTTTTAGCGCAGCACTTCGTGGAGAAGTTCAACATAGAGCTGGGCAAACGTGTGGAGCGGATCTCCGAGGAAGCGATGAAGAAGCTGATGGCTTACCACTGGCCGGGCAATGTGAGGGAGCTGGAAAACGTCATCGAAAGGGCCATGGTGATCACCAAGGGTAGCGTGATTCGACCGGAGGAGATCCAGCTCCCCACCGAGGAGACCCCTCCTGCAGAGGACAAATCCCTCCGGGCGGTGGAGCGCGCCCACATCCTACGGGTCTTAGAGGAGAACAACTGGAACGTCCAGCGGTCGGCCCAGATCCTGGGGATAGACCGCGTCACCCTATACAACAAGATGAAGCGTTACGGGATCAAACGGCCTTCCTGATCTAATCCCTCGGGTAGAGCTGATCGAGGATCTCCGGGGCCTTCTCCTCCTCGGCCAGGATGTAGTGGCATAGTTCGCAGTCCATGCTGAGGGTCTTTCCATCGGGGGTTGCAAGTTCATCATCGTGACAGCGAAAGCACCCTTCATGCCCCAGGAAGTTGGTGTAGGTGTTCCAGCCGACCTTCATCCGGGGAAAGACGTTATCCAGATAGGCCCGCTGCGCCCCCGCTATGGCCTTCTCCAAGAGCTGGGGCTTCTCCTTTACGAGATCAGGATACCTCTCCTCGTACCACTTCCTCATCTTCGCCTCTATGGCCCTCTTTGCCTCCTCCCGGCTGGGGTAATTAACGGTGATGATCTGCACTGCCACCTTCTTCACATAGGGCAGGTCCCTCGGTATCTCCCCTATGGAGATGAGGTGGTCCACCGCCTCCTCCGGGGAGTAGAAGATGTGGGTGGGGCGGTTGTGGCAGTCAAGGCAGTCCATCACCCTCGTGCAGCCCTTGACCTCCTCACCCTTTCTCCTGTAGACGACGTCGCCCTCGGGACGGTGGACGATGACCTCCACGATCTCCTTCCGCTCTTTGTCCTTACAGCGGTAGGTTATGCGGTTCTCAGGGGCGACGTGCCAGTGGATCCCGTGGGGTTTCATCCCTCGAAACTCCCCTCCCCCCACCCGCATGAGCATCACGGTGAAGTAAGGGGTGTTGGCCTCATCAGGGGAGAACTTCTCCTTGATGTAGAGGCTGTCCCCGTAGAAGAACTCAGGCCTGTGACACTCTTCGCAGATCGCCCTGGCCGGCCTCAAGTTCTCCAAAGGGGTGGGGATGGGGCGGGGATAGGTATTAGTGAGGAGGTGGTAGACCTCTTTCAGTCCTTCCACTTTGGACTTCACGAACCACTTGGCCCCGGGGCCGACGTGGCATTCTGGACACCTGATCCTCGAATGGGGGGAATGGAGATAACTGATATATTCAGGCTCCATCACCTTGTGGCACAACAGGCCGCAGAAGTCCGGGGATTCGGTGAAATGATAGCCAGCATAGAAGACCACCGCCATGACCACCAAGTTGACCACGCTCAAGATGGCCACGATGAGAAACATCTCTCTGGCTATCTTGAGCCCCAGGTGGCGCCACTGCTCCTGCAGATGTCCGAAGCCGAAGAGGCTCTTCTTCCCGAAGAAGATACCGATCGCGACGAGCATCAAACCCAAGATGAGGATGGGACCGAGGATGCCGTAGGCGAAAAACCTGATGGATGGGCTCTTTATGAGCCCCTGCATGTCCAAAATGGCTACGGTCAAGAGGATGGGGGTCACGATGAGGTTCATCGTGGCCCCAACAGCCGAAAGCCGATTCCTGAAGATGCCCTTCACGAAGAGCCAGATGACGTCTTTTAGGGCCATCTCGCCGACCTCCTGCGAAGGAAAATGGCCGTCTTTTATACCTCCCAGAGGTGGTTTTGTCAATATCTGGAAACCCTCCTCATGAGACGGCTTCAAATCTCGGTTAGGTTAACTTGCTTGATTTGATCAACCTTAGCGTCGATAATGGTTTGACCTTGAAGGGGGCCTGGGAAAAGCTCGAACGGCTTAAGGCTTCCCTCGCCAGAGGGAAGAGGCTGATGGTGGCCTTTTCGGGGGGAGTGGATAGCGCCTTGCTGTTGAAGGTCGCCTCTCAGGTGCTCGGTTCACGGGTTGTCGCTGTGACCGCCGTCTCACCTTTAAGGCACCGGAGGGAGGTGGAGGAGGCAGAGGCACTGGCGAAGGAGATGGGGGTTCGGCTGTTGAAGCTGCAGACGGATGAACTATCCGATCCCGCCTTCAGGAACAACCCTCCCGAAAGGTGCTACCTCTGTAAAAAGGCGCTTTTTCTGAGGGTCTTGCGTGTGGCCTCAGAAGAAGGGATCCGGGAAGTAGCAGAGGGCAGCAATTTGGACGACCTCCAAGGGGACCGCCCCGGGATGCAGGCCTTAAGGGAACTTGGGATACGCAGTCCCCTGCTGGAGGTAGGGCTTAAGAAGGCTGAGATCCGGGTTCTGGCCAAGGAGTTGGGCCTGAGGATCTGGAACAAACCACCGGAATCATGCCTCGCCACCCGTGTTCCCTTCGGCATCCCCCTCGATGAGGACCTCCTGAGGCGGATAGGGAGGGCAGAGGAAGATCTCAGGGCCTCGGGGTTAAACCTGGTCAGGGTCAGGTATCGTGCAGAGGGGGCGGTGGTGGAGGTCGGGCGATCAGAGAGGGATCTGGCCGAGGGGAGGCGGGGCATCATAGGCGGGGCCCTTGAGAGATGGGGACTCGGCCCCCTGTTGCGGATCGAGGTGTACAAAGGCGTTGAGTAACTGCAGAGGAGCAAATGGCCATAAAGGTCGAACTCAACCCCTTCTTCGTCGAGGACGCCGAAGGCAGGACGTCTTTCGAGATGGACTGTCCAACGGTGGGTAAATGCCTCGAGGAGCTGGTGAAGCGCTACCCCCCGCCCTCATGGAGAAATTCTTCGACCGGCGGGGGAGCTGCAGAGCTATGTGGAGATCTACGTCAACGGCGAATCAACCCCTCCGGAGGGGCTCCTTCCCGCTGAAGGACGGGGATGAGGTCTCGGTGACGGTCATAGCAGCCGGAGGGTAGTTCAACCCGCTGAGGCGGGTGGGTAGCCAGCCTCCTTCAAGGCCTCCTCCACCTCCCGACTGTCCACCTCCCCCATGATGCCCACGGTGCGGCCCTTGAGGTCCACGACCACTCCCTCTACGCCGGGGAGCTGCCGCAGTACTTCCTCTATTCTGGCTTTACAGTGGCTACAACTCATGTCGGGAACGTAAAAAGTGCATCTCACCTCCGAGGTCTCCCCCTCTTCCTTGCGAAGCCGGCCGAGGAGGATCACCCCGAGGAGGACAACTCCCGCCGCTGCCCTCATCCATTGAGGGAGCGTCTTTCCCGCAGGGGCTATGAGGTCAGCGGGGGATCCCAGCGAATGCCAGAGGTGATTCAGGCCCCACCCCAGAGCGAGGGAGATGGCGGTTATGGAGCCGAGGTAGAGGTAAAGGGCCCTTCTGCCCATCTGGGAATAGACGAAGGTGAGGGTCACGGTATTGGTGGCAGGACCGGCCACCAGGAACACGAGAGCGCCCCCCGGAGAGACACCCTTGGCTATGAGGGCTGCCGCCACGGGTATGGAGCCAGTGGCGCACACGTAAAGGGGGACTGACACCCCAAGCAACGCCAGAGCCTCAAGGGCGGGGTGGACCCCAAGACCCCTCAGGAACCCCTTGGGCAAGACCGTACTTATGGCACCCCCTACGAGGACCCCGAACAACAACCATCCACCGATCTCCCTCGCGAGGTCCACAAATCCATAGCGCAGGGCCCCCTTCAGCCGCGACCCGATCCCCAAGGGCCGTAAAGCGGCCCGTTTCACCATCTCCTTCCCGTCTCCCTCCACCAGGAGGCTCAGCCCCCCTACCACCAAGCCGCTCATAAAGGCTGCCAGAGGTCTGAAAAGGGCAAACAGTGGCCCCAGCAACGAGTAGGTGGCCAGCACCGAGTCCACACCCGTGGTGGGGGTGGAGACGAGGAAGGCCATCGTGGCCCCCTTCGAGGCCCCATCCCTCCTCAGGGAGGCGGCCACCGGTATCACCCCACATGAGCACAGGGGCAAGGGGATGCCCAAAAGGGTGGCCTTCAGCACCGCTGCGGGAGAGCTCTGCCCGAGGTGCCGCGAGATGAAGTCCTCCCGCATGACCAGATGGAGCATCCCCGCGATGAACATGCCCAAAAGGAGATAGGGGGCCATGTCCATCCAAAGGCTCACCGTCTCGTGGAGAAATACCTCCAGGACCTTCAACGTCCCTCCTCCAGGCTGGAGAGAAAGGTCACCAACTCCGTAGGCCTCATACCGCAGCGGGAGGCAATGACCCTCAACTCCTCTTCAGCCTTCGCCTCAATACCACGGTCTTCCAAGGCGGCGAGGGCCTTTTCCACCGGGAAACCGAGCTCATTGCATACCTCCTCAAGGGTCCTTCTGCCAACCCCTCCTCCAGAGGTGACCTCCTTCCGCCCTGCCCCTGGGGTCATCAGCAGATAGAGCTGAGCAGGGGACAAACCGTTTTCCCTGGCCACTTCCCGCACAACTACCTCACCGTCCGTGACCTGGATGCCTGCATTGCGCAAACGCGCAAGCACCTCCTGGAGGTCCAGCTCCATCCGCTGGCACAGTTCCCTAATGGTCATGAGTTCTGCATGGGGGATGGGAGGCGGGCTTTTGGCCTCGGGCCAGGAAGCCTTGAGCCTATCCCCCAGGGCCATAAGGGAGCTGAAAGGGGGCAAGTCGGCCGCAGTGGCGGCGAAGAACAGGAGACAGAGTCCCAACGCCAAGGACAACTCTCGCTTCAAGCGGATGCCCGAGGCGGCCTTACTCTTGAGGTATCCCCAAAAGGCGGCCCAGTTGAACCAGAAGAAATGGAGAAGTCCGCTTATCAGAAACACCAGGGCGAAGATCGTGTGAACGGCCTCCCATCCCTCCTTGGTCAAGCCCCAGACCTTCCAATTCGTCCAGTGGGCGATCCTCCCCGGAGGGGCAACGAACAGCACCACCCCGGATACTACGGACACGACGAAGGAGATGGTAAGGATGAAGGTGACAAATCCCCGCAGGTGGAAACGCCTATCGGTGATCATATCGCTGACCTCCTTGTTTGTGTAAGACTACAAGGCCTTCTCGGTCTCGGCGATGATTTTGTCCAGATCCTCCTTGAGGGAGGGAGGAAGCCCCTCTATCTCCAGCGACAGGAAGCCCTTGATGATGAGGGAGGTGGCCTCCTCCTCCGAAAGCCCCCTGGCCATGAGGTATTCGATCTCCTCCCTGGCGATCTTCCCCACCGCCGCCTCATGGGATAGCTCAACCCCTGCCACCCTCGCCTCGAGTTCCGGCACGGCGTGAATGAGCCCTTCCGGGGAGAGCATCAGCCCTCGGCACTCCAGGTGCCCCCTCACCCCCGTGGCCTCTCCCACCAGGTGTCCACGGGCGATGATCCTGCCACCGGTGGAGACGTTGCGGGAGACGATCTCCGCCCTGGTCCCTTCTGCCTCCAGCACCGCCCTCGCTCCCACATCCATGAGGGAGCCAGGTGTGGCGAGGAGCACAGACTGGAAAGTCGCCACGCCCCCCTTCCCCCTGAGGAATGCCGTGGGATAGGACTGCAGGTCCTCGGCCGGCATGAGGCAGACGTAGTTGGAGATGAAGGTCGCCCCTTCCTCCACCAGGATCCCCGTCCTGGGCCTCACGGCCATCTCCTCCGGCCAGTTGTGGATCATGGTGAAGATGAGGCGCGCTCCGCGTTTTACATAAAATTCCGATATTCCCACGTGCAGGCCCGAACGCACGTGGGGAGCGGTGGCACATCCGGTGATCACGTGAAGCTCCGAGCCCTCCTCCGCGATTATCACGTTGTGAACATCCTGGGCAAGCCTATCGACCGATATGTAGAGACAGGCCTGAAGGGGATAGGTCACCTTCGCCCCGGGATGGGAACGGATGAAATAGCCTTCCTCCTGATGTTCCAGGGCCCTCCGGGTGAAGGCGTCTTTGTCGGGGTCGACCACCCGCCACCAGTACTCATCAAGGCCGTAGCGGTCGAGGGCCATCGAGATAGGCAGGACCTCCACCCCCTCCTCCTGGACACCGCACGCCACCACCCGGTGATCGCACTGGAAGAAACTCCCCGAACGCCCCTCTCCTCCGGGGTCGATCCCCACCCGCAGAAGCACATCCCGTTCCTGGGGGGAGAGGTCCTCAAAACCCTCGATAGCCCTCTCCTCTGGGGAGGTCTCGAGGTAAGCCTTTGGATCCACCCGGTCTTCAGCCATCACTCCGCCCTCCTGAAACAGCGGAAGCACTCCTCATAGCCGTGTTCCTTTATGGTGTGGAGGATTTCCCTCGGATTCCCCCTGCAGATGAGCCGCCCATCGAGGATCACGTGGCCCTGATCCGCCTCCACGTAATCGAGGATATGCCCCGTGTGGGTGATGATGAGGGCCGATTTGCGCTTCTGGCGCAGTACCTCCTTGATGGGTTTGTCGGCCTCTGGCTCCACCTTTCGCCCCAGCAGGTGGTTGATAGCCCTTCCGATGAGGGCGATGTTCTCAAGATCGACCCCGGACTCTGGCTCATCCAGGAGCACCATCACCGGGTCCTGAAGCAGCAACTGCAGGAGCTCCGCCCGCTTCATTTCACCGCCGGAAAAGCCCACATTCACCTCCCTGTCCAAATGCTCAAGGAGGTTGAGCTTTCGGGCGTACTCCTCCAGTAACTTCCCGTCCTTCCGAGCGCAAAGCTCCACCAATTGCCTGAGCCTGACCCCACGGACAGCCGGCGGCCTCTGAAAAGATATGCCCAACCCCAGCTTGGCCCTCTCGTGGGTGGGCAAGCCGGTTATCTCCTCTCCGCGGAAGAGGATCCTGCCGCGGGTGATCCTGTATCCCTCAAAGCCGAGGATGGCCGAGATCAGGGTGGTCTTTCCCGAACCGTTGGGGCCGAAAAGGGCGTGGACCTCGCCCGAGCCTATCCTCAGATCGACCCCTGCGAGGACCTCCTTGCCCCCGACTTCGACGTGAAGATCCTCCACCGAAAGGAGCGCATCGTCCATCCCAAGTCCTCCCGGAGCGTTTGGGATATACGCTATCAGAAGCCCTCCCCTTTAACAAGACCGATGGCCTTGAGGACGCCTCAAAAGATAGGTAAACTGAAGCCATGAAGGTTGTAACGAGTCTTATTCTATGCCTTGCGGTGGCCCTTTTGGTTTCGGCGTGCAGGGTCCATGTCGAACCCCAACCATCTGAGGTGGTGGTCGTATCCCCTTCCCCGCCACCGCCACCTCCACCCCCGCCCCCGAAGATAGTCATCAAGAAGAGGCCGAGGCTCGTGGTGGTACCGGGGTTCGTGGATGTCTACTTCTGTCCTGATCTCGAGGTGGATGTGTTCTTTTACGGCGGGCTCTGGTATTGCAGGTACAGGGGGTTCTGGTATTACTCCCGTTGCTACTGCGGCCCCTGGGTTTACATCGCCCGTCCCCCTGCCGTGCTCCTGAAGATCCCCCCTGGCTTCAGGAAACACCATCACAAGAAGCACTGGTACAAACGCCGCGGGCCAAAGGTGTATTAGTCCTCTCCGCCCGGCGGTTGACGAGGGATACAAACCCTGTTACTTTGGGGATGCTATGGAAGTGAAAGAGGCCATAAGGGCGGCCCTTCAGGAGCTGATTCTTCCAGAGTTTGATCGCCTGCGACAGCAGGTGAAAGAACTCAACGCCAGGGTCGAGGAGATAAGCCGCCGTTTGGGAGATATCAACCTCCACCTCGTGGATCAAAGCCGAAGGATCGACGAGACCAACAAAAGAATCGATGAGACCAACAAAAAGATCGGTGAAGTCAGCATTCAGCTGAACAGCAGGATCGATGAAACCAACAAGAAGATAGACGAAATCACTGCCCAGCTGAGCAACAGGATAGA
>CAZGDM010000029.1:0-25707 GCA_964525275.1 uncultured Thermodesulfobacteriota bacterium
GGCGTAGAGTGGGAGGAGTTCCGGGAGCCCTTTGAGGAAACCCTAACAGGGCAGGAGGAGCTGAAGAGACAGCGGGGGCTTGACCCCCACCGGTTTTACTTCCTCTTCGTCGGCAACGGATTTGAGCGCAAGGGGTTGAGGTTCGCCATTGAGGCCCTTAGGCATCTTCCCAAAGAGGCGAATCTCCTGGTAGTCGGTAGGGATTCCAGGGAGGGCGGTTACAGAAGTCTAGTCCGTCGCCTCGGTCTTCAAGGACGTGTTATGTTCTTCGGCGCCCGACAAGACATCATATCCTTTTATCAGGTGGCCGATGCCTTTGTACTCCCTACCATCTACGATCCCTTCTCCAACGCCACCCTCGAGGCCCTGGCCATGGGGCTTTTTACCGTGACTACCAAAGGGAACGGCTGTTCCGAGGTGATGGCGGACTTTGCCGGGGTTTTGGTGGATGATCCCGGAGATGTGGAGGCCCTGGCCGATGCCATGTCAAAGGCGATGGATTTCACGGTTGATCGACGGCGGATAAGGGATAGCGTGGCTTACCTGACCCTCGATCGGCAGGTTTCCAAACTCGTGGACCTCTGTTTAGAGGAAGGACGTTGAACCCTGAGATCTTCGAAAGCATCAAAGCCCTGATAGGCCCAGGGGGGGACGGGAGCTCCTCGACCTCAGCTGTGGAGACGGTAGCTCTTCAAGGGCCTATCTGGACATGGGGTTTAAGGTGACCGCGACCAATTACGATTGCCAGGGGTTCCCCCATCCGGACATTCCGTGTTACAGCGTCGATCTAAACCAGGGGCTTCCCTTTGAGGACGGCCGGTTTGATTGTGTCGTCCTCCAGGAGGTGATCGAACACCTCCAGAACCCCGTGCTGGTGATGAAGGAGATTCACAGGGTGCTGAAGCCAGGGGGTGTTTTCATCTTATCCACGCCTAACATGCTGAACCTCTCGTCGCGTTTTCGCTTCCTTTTGAGCGGCTTCTACTTCGGGAGGAAGAAACCTTTGAAGGTGGGGACTAGGGCCGAGGTGGGGCCCAACTGGCATGTCCTGCCCTTCCATGTATACTGGTGGCTTCTGAAGGGTTATGGTTTTGAGGTGGAAGAGGTGAAAGGGGCCAGGTTGAGGAAAAGGAACGTCGTCCTGATGTCCTTCCTCTATCCCTTCCTCCTGGGGTATTCCTACCTCTGCTGTGTATGGGGGGAGAAAGGGCGACAGCGCGAGAACAACGCCGCGGTCATCAGGAACATCAACAGCGTCGATCTTCTGTGTTGCAAACAGCTAGTCATCAAGGCGAGGAAGGTGTCCGGGTGATCTTGGAGGAGCTGAGGAGGAAGTTTCGCAGGCTGATCGATGAGGAGGGCCTTATAGCTGAAACCGTAACCATCAAGGCCTTTCCCCTCACCCCGGAGGAGGCCATAGGCAATCCGGAGGAGAGGGATTATCCATTGGTGCGGGGCAGGGAACGATTGATGGAGGCCACCTTCCGTGGTTCCAAAGGACAAGCCTATACCGACCTCTTCGGTGACTATGAGGGATCCCTTCGGGATGTTTTGGGGCTCCCGATGAGAAACAACTTCCACCGCGCGGTCTTCATCGCCACTTTAAACGCCGTACTAAGTCACTTGGGCAAGATCAGGGGCACCGTTCATTGCAAGGACCGTGATCCCCGTCGCTGTGCGGAGGAGTTGGTGGGGTACATCAGGGATCGATGGGGTGAGCCGAAGGTGGCCTTGATAGGCCTTCAGCCGAGGATGGCTGAGGCCCTCTCCAAGGCCTTTCCCCTGAGGATCGCCGACATGGACCCCGAGAACATCGGCCGCCGCTTCGGGCAAGTGGCAGTAGAACCGGGAGAGCGGGAGGTGGAACTTCTCAACTGGTGTGACCTCGCGGTGGTCACTGGAACGGTGCTCACCAACGCCACAGTGGATGCAGTCGTTGGGACCCCTGCCGAACTGCTCTTTTACGGAGTGACGGTAGCGGGTGCCTCTTACCTGATGGGGTGGAAGCGGTTCTGTCCCCTTGCCCGTTGAAGAACAGTCCCTCCTTTTTTGTGTTATCATATCAACTTCTTCTGGAGGAACCGATGGGCTATGAATGGATCGAGCATACAGCCGATGTAGCGGTTAAGGTTTGGGGGAAGGACGTGCAAGAGCTCTTCTCCGAGGCGGCGAAGGCCCTCTTCTCCGTTATCACTGACATAGAAAAAGTAACACCTAAGTTCGAGGAAAGGGTAGAGGCGGAGGGGGAGGGGGTGGAGGGGCTATTGGTAGGTTGGCTGAACGAGCTACTTTACCTTCACGAGGTGAAAGGCATGCTTTTTTCCCAGTTCGAGCCTAATTTAACGAAGGGAAGGGTAGAGGGTAAGACACGGGGGGAGCCCTTTGATCCTTCGCGCCACGAGATTTTGACCCCCGTCAAGGCGGTGACCTACCACGGCTTGGAGCTCAAAAGGGAGGAGGGACATTGGGAGGCAACGCTGATCTTCGATGTTTAGGAGGTGAAGAGATATGGCAGAGGTACCGTTGGAGAAAGTCGACGATTACCGCTGGCTGATACCAAAACATGGGGCCATGAGGACTGAAGGGCTGGTTTTTGCCAGCCGTGAGATGTTGGAGGACATAAAGAAAGACCAGAGTCTCGTTCAGGTGAGGAACGTAGCCACCATGCCTGGGATTGTGGGCAGATCTCTGGCCATGCCGGACATCCACTGGGGGTACGGATTCCCCATCGGAGGGGTGGCGGCCTTTGATGAAAAGGAGGGGGTCATATCTCCTGGGGGGGTGGGATATGACATCAATTGAGGGGTACGTCTTTTGCGCTCGAGTCTCGAGCGCAAGGATATCGAGGGAAGAATCGAAGAACTGGTAGACGCCCTTTTCGCCAACATCCCCTCGGGGGTGGGATCTCATCGCAAGGACTTAAAACTCGATAAGGCTCAGGAGAGGAAGGTACTGCTGAAGGGGGCTCAGTGGGCCATTGATCAGGGGTATGGCCGTTGGGAGGACTTGGCACACATCGAAGAGGGAGGGCGCATACCGGGGGCAGATCCGGAGTTGGTCTCTAAAAAGGCACTGGAGCGCGGTCGTGCCCAGCTCGGGACCCTCGGGTCGGGCAATCACTTCGTGGAGATAGGATACGTGGAGGAGGTCTACGACGACACTGTAGCACAGGCCCTGGGCCTCTTCAGAGATCAGGTGACGGTTATTATCCACACCGGCTCCCGAGGGTTGGGGCATCAGGTGTGTGATGACTACATACGGGTGATGCAACGGGCCGTACAGAAGTACGGCATAGAGCTCCCCGACAAGCAGCTCTGCTGCGCCCCCATTCAGTCCCCTGAGGGCCGCGATTACTTCGCTGCTATGGCCTGCGCGGCCAACTTTGCCTTTGCCAATCGCCAGCTGATAACCCACTGGGTCAGGGAGAGCTTCGAACAGGTACTCAAGGCCAGCCAGAGGACCCTGGGGCTGGATCTGGTGTATGACGTCTGTCACAACATCGCGAAGTTTGAGGTACACAATGTGAAGGGCATCGAACGTAAGGTTTGCGTCCACCGTAAGGGGGCTACCAGGGCCTTCCCTCCAGGCCATCCGGACCTGCCCGAGGATTATCGTGAGGTAGGGCAGCCGGTCCTCATCCCGGGGGACATGGGAAGGTATTCCTACGTGCTGGTGGGGACAAAGCGGGCTATGGAGGAGAGCTTTGGGAGCACTTGTCACGGAGCGGGCCGCGTGCTCAGTCGCCATCAGGCCAAAAAGGCCGCTCGGGGCAGGGCAGTGGCTGAAGAGCTAAAGAGAAAGGGGATTTACATCAGGGCGGCGAGCAGGGCCACTATGGTGGAGGAGATCCCCGAGGCCTACAAGGACGTGTCGGACGTCGTGGAGGTGGTGCATCAGGCGGGATTGAGCAAGAAGGTGGTCAAACTGCGCCCCCTGGGGGTGATAAAGGGATGAGACCGGGGATCTACCTGAGGACCGTTTCCCCCGAGGAGGCCCTCAACCTCCTCCTTGAGAGGTTTAAGCCCTGGCGTTACCAGCGCACAGAGGAGGTTGATGTCCTGAGGGCTGCAGGGAGGGTTACGGCGGAGGCGGTCTTTGCCAGATGTTCCGTGCCCCACTATCACTGTGCCGCCATGGATGGGGTGGCGGTGAAGGCCTCTTCGACCTTTGGCGCCTCCGAGGTCCAGCCTGTGAGGCTTCGTGTAGGAGAAGAGGCCTTCTGGGTGGATACCGGGGACCCCCTCCCCTCGGGGACAGACGCAGTCGTCATGGCTGAGGAGGTTCATGTCCCCGAGGAAGGCTTGGTGGAGCTGATGAGGGCGGCTCATCCTTGGCAGCATGTGAGGGTGGTGGGGGAGGACATAGTGGCCGGTGAGATGCTCCTTCCGTCCAACCACCTCCTGAGGCCCTATGACATCGCGGCGATGCTCGCCGCCGGCATCGAGCGGGTGAGGGTCAAGGCGCGACCGAGGGTTTTTTTCATCCCCACCGGCACAGAGCTGGTGGAAGTCCCCTTCACGGGAGAACTTCGGGAGGGGGAGATCCCGGAATTCAACTCCGCTATGATCGGCGGCATGGTGGAGGAAATAGGGGCCGAGTTCCTCCGACACACGCCCGTGAGAGACGATGCCGCTGCGATCAGAAAGGCCCTTGAGGAGGGGCTTGCCAAGGGAGCTGATCTTTTGATCGTCAACGCCGGTTCCTCCGCCGGCAGGGAGGACCATACCCGTCATATCCTCGAGGCGGAAGGGGAGGTGCTATTTCACGGCATAGGGGCTATGCCCGGAAAGCCCACCTTGGTGGGGGAGATGCACGGAGTGCCGGTGGTGGGATTGCCCGGATATCCCCTTTCGGCCGTAATGGCCTTCAAGATGTTGGTGGACCCCTTCCTCAGGGCTATGCTCGGGCAGCTAAGGAAGGAGGGGACTCCACTGAAGGCAACCCTCGCAGAGGGGATCCCCTCCCGTTTGGGGCTGGAGGAGTTCGTGAGGGTAAAGGTGGCAAGGGTGGGCGCCGATCTTTACGCCCATCCCCTGCCAAGGGGGGCGGGGGTCCTCACATCCTTGGTTAGGGCGGACGGCATCTTGAGGATACCCCAAGAGGCGGAGGGGCTGCCGGAGGGTCAGCAGGTGGAAGTGGAGTTGTTGATCGAGCGGTCCATCCTCTCCAGAAGCCTATTGGTGGTGGGCAGTCATGACCTGAGCCTTGATGTGATAGCCGACCACCTGAGGCGCAGGTATCCCCCCTTCTACCTCTCCAGTAGGGTTACTGGGAGTTTGGGGGGGCTCATGGCCTTGGGCAGGGGCTGTACGATGGTGGCCGGTTGCCACCTCCTCGACCCGGAGGAGGAGACCTACAACATACCCTACGTCAGGCGTTATCTAAGGGGAATGGAGGTGGCGGTCTTTCGCCTTGTCAAAAGGCAGCAGGGTTTGATGGTCCGTCCTGGAAACCCCAAGGGTATCAAAGGACTTGAGGACCTGTTGCGTTCGGAGGTGACCTTTATCAACCGTCAGAGGGGATCGGGGACAAGGGTCCTTCTGGATCATTTGCTGCGGCAGAAGGGCCTTGAGCCACGGAGGATTCGGGGGTATGGCGATGAGGTCACCACCCATATGGCCGTGGCAGTGGCAGTGCATAGTGGCCGTGCTGATGCGGGCCTCGGGGTTTACGCTGCGGCCCAGGCCTTGGGGCTCGATTTTGTCCCCATTGCCGATGAGTTCTACGACCTGGTGATACGCACCGACGCCCTCGATGAGGAGCCCATTAAGGCCCTCCTCGACATCCTCTCCTCCGACGAGGTCCGTAGAGATGTAGAGGCCCTCGGGGGATACGATGCAAGTCACATGGGGGAACAGATATGGCCTTGAAGGTGGGCATTATCACGGTGAGCGACAGGGGCGCTCGGGGGGAGAGGGAGGACAGGAGCGGCCCCGTGGCGGAGGAGATCCTCACCTCCGAGCTGGGGGCGGAAGTGCTGATGAGGGAAACGGTGCCTGACGAGGTTCAGCAGATTAAGGAAGCCCTCTTGAAGGGATGCCGCCTCGGCCTGGATCTCATCGTCACCACCGGCGGTACAGGCGTTTCCCCACGGGATGTGACTCCGGAGGCCACCAAGGAGGTGATTGAGAGGGAGTTGCCGGGCTTTTCTGAGGCCATGAGGATGGAGGGCTTCAAAAAGACCCCACATGCCATAATCTCCCGTGGCCTGTGCGGCCTCAGAGGGAAGACCCTCATTGTCAACCTCCCCGGCAGTCCCAAGGCGGTAAGGGAAGGATTGCAGGTCATCCTCCCCGCTATACCCCATACCTTGGAGAAGGCCAGGGGGGATCCAGGGGAATGTGCTACGGAGGTTTGAAATGCCTATCTACGAGTACCTTTGTGAGGAGTGCGGGAGGAAGTCCACTCACTTGGTGCTCAGGGTGGAGGGCTTCAAGCCGGTTTGCAAGCACTGTGGTGGAAGGCGGTTGAGACGTTTGATCTCGCGGGTGGCTGTCTTGAGGTCTGAAGAGGAGAGACTCGAGAGGCTGACGGATCCCGACCGCTGGGGGGATCTCGACGAAGGCGATCCGCGGACCTTCGCCCACTGGATGAAGGAGGTGGGGAAGGAGTTGGGGGAGGACGTAAGCGAGGAGGTGGATCAGATCGTTGAGGAGGCCATTCACGAAGCAGAGGCCTCTTCCAGCGACGATTCAGGGGAGGAGAGTTGACAAAGGGAAGGCGGGGTTTATATCCTCACCCCTTCCCCATTTTGTGAGGAGGTTTGTGGATGAAGAGGATCGGCATCGTGGGGACGGGGTCTTACCTTCCGGAGAAGGTCCTAACCAATTACGACCTGGAGAAGTTTCTGGACACCAGTGACGAATGGATCTATACCCGTACGGGGATAAAACAGCGCCGGGTAGCCGCCCCGGATCAGGCGGCCAGCGATTTGGCCAAAGTGGCCTCTGAGAGGGCGTTAGAGGCCGCAGGGATGGTTCCTGAGGAATTGGAGCTCATCATCATGGCCACCATCACCCCTGATACCCATTGCCCATCAGGGGCCAACTGGCTTGAGGCCAAGCTCGGTGCGGTCAATGCCGTGAGCATGGACATAACGGCGGCCTGTACGGGTTTCATCTTTGCCCTGTCGGTGGCCGAACAATATCTGAAGAACGGCACTTATCGCAACGCCCTCGTGGTGGCATCGGAGGTCATGACCAGGACCTTGGACTGGACCGATCGAACTACTTGTATCCTATGGGGAGACGGTGCTGGGGCGGTCATCCTCAAAGAGGTCGAGGACGACCGTGGCATCCTTTCCATCCATATCCACACCGACGGTGCCCATGGAGATACGTTGCTTCTGCCCGGCGGAGGGTCGAAAACTACGCCCATATCCCACGAGAGCGTTGATAGAAAACTGCACGTCCTCAAGATGATCGAGGCCAATCAGTCCTTCAAAGTGGCGGTTAAGCGTTTTACCGAGGCCTGCGAGGAGGCTTTGGCCCATAATGGCGTAGATATAAGCGACGTCAAGGTGATCATCCCCCATCAAGCCAACCTCAGGATCCTGCAGGCGATGGCCAAAAGGCTCAACATCCCCATGGATAAAGTCTACGTTAACATTGAGCACTACGGAAACATCTCCTCGGCCACCGTCCCCATTGCTCTGGATGAGGCGGTGAGAGATGGGACCATCCAAAAGGGGGATCTGGTCCTGCTGACTGCCTTTGGAGGGGGGCTTACTTGGGGAAGTTCCTTGATCCGCTGGTAGGTCGCCTTCCCTTCTTCAGTACGTCCACCATTTGCCGATGGATGAGGCCGTTGGAGGCCACGATCTCCAAACCGTAGATATCCACCGTGCCCCCTTTGAAGTCCGTCACCGTGCCTCCTGCCTCCTGCACGATGAGACAGCCTGCGGCCACATCCCATGGCCACAGCTTCAACTCCCAGAAGCCGTCGAACCGTCCCGCGGCGACGTAGCAGAGATTGAGGGCCGCGCTTCCATCGCGCCTTACCGCTTGGGCATGCATCATCATGTTTTGGAAATGGTCGAGGTTGTTGACAGGGTCCTCCTTCAAGTCGTAGGGGAACCCTGTGGCTAAAAGGCCCAGGCGGAGTTCCTTGGTCTCCGAGACCCTGATCCTCTCACCGTTTAGCCAGGCCCCTCCTCCCTTTAAAGCCGTGAATAGCTCTTGACGGGTAGGATCGTAGACCACGCCCATGACCAGTTCTCCTTTGTATTGCAGGGCGATGGAGGTCGCAAAGATGGGATAGCCATGGGCGTAATTGGTGGTGCCGTCCAGGGGGTCCACTATCCAGCGGTACGGGGATCCTCGGATGGCTTGGGGGCTCTCCTCCGTGAGGATGTCATGATCCGGGAACCTTTCACGGATGATCTCTAAGATTCTGGCCTCACAGGCCCTATCGACCTCCGTGACCAGATTGATCTCTCCCTTGAATTCTACCCGATGGCGCCGTTTCAACCCCTCGAGTTGGATGGCCCCTGCGGCCTTGGCCGCCTCTATGGCAGTGGTGAGGAAGGGCTGCATGTTGAAAAAATATCACCTCCTTTCAAAGGGGGTCAAACTCCCTTCCTCGGCAGGGAGATGGTTGTTATACTCCGATCGTGCCCACCCTGTTCAAGATATTCACCGTCTTTGCCCTCATACTCATCCTCAGCAGGAAGGGGGTGCCCCTTTTCCTCTGCCTCTTCGCCGGCGCCTTCGCCATCGGGATAGGGATGGGGGTGGGTCCTGGTGAGGTCGTGACGATGATCCTCGAGGAGGTGACCTCCGCCAGGGTCCTTTGGCTCGCCCTCATCATCACAGCCATCTTGGTTCTCAGCAACCTCATGGAGCAAGCGGGGCACCTTCACAGGTTGGTGGAGGCGTTCAACCGCCTGAGTCCCAGCAGGCGTTTCACCACGGTGGCCATGCCAGCTGTGATAGGCCTTCTACCCATGCCAGGTGGTGCCCTTTTCTCAGCTCCCATGGTAGAGGAGAGCTTTCCTGGGGAGGGGAGTCCGGAGCTAAAGACGGCGGTGAATTACTGGTTTCGCCATATTTGGGAATACTGGTGGCCTCTCTACCCAGGAGTGGTTCTCGCCATATCCCTGTTGGGGGTGGAGGCCTGGAGGTTCATCGTGGCCCAACTTCCCTTGACCGTCGGGGCCGTTACAGCCGGAGGGCTATTCATCGCCCGGTGGATCCCCTCTGCCCCTGGCGATAGAGTCTCTGGAGGGGCCCTTAAAGGTTTTCTCTGGGAGATGGTCCCCATTGGGTTGGTGCTGCTCTTCCTCTTCGGTCTGCGGGCCTTGGCTCCCCTTGGTGGGCTTCATGCATCAAAGCACCTGGGCTTTGCTGTGGGGCTTTTGGCAGCCATCTTCTGGGTGAGCTTTAGATACGATTTGGAATGGGAGCAATGGCGCAGGGCGATATCCAAACCGTCCCTTCCCAAAATGGCGATGATGGTGTTCGGCATCATGGCCTTCAAGGGGGTTTTGGTTCGGAGTTCCGCCATAGAGGCTGTGAAGACCGAACTGGGTCTATACGGGGTGCCGACCCTGGCCATCGTCGTCGTGCTGCCATTCGTCTCTGGCTTCGTAACGGGAATAGCCATAGGGTTTGTCGGGACATCCTTTCCCTTGGTGGCCTCCCTTGTGGAGGGAGGCCGTTCCCTTCTGGCCTACGGGGTTCTGGCCTATGGCTTCGGCTACATGGGGATGATGCTTACGCCGCTTCATCTGTGTTTCCTGGTGACCAAGGACTACTTTCGGGCGGATCTCCTCGGAAGTTACCGTTACCTCTGGAGGGCTGCCCTCTTCGTCTTGGGCTGGACAGTTACGCTCTTTCTGATCTACGTCGTGGCAAGGATTTGACCTCCTTGCGGCTGCAAAAGGGGGTGGTATAATTTTTCAGTGAGATGGAGGGCAGACAGAGGAAAGAAAACCTCGAGAAACTGAGGGAGTTCTTCTCCTGGGCCACCAGGCGTAGTTTTTGGGATCTTGACATCAGGGAGAGTCGCGTAAGCGATTACATCGCAGAAGTCCTTACCAGATTTGCCCGAACGGAGAACCTCTACCCCCTGAGAGGCAAAAAGGGAGAGCGCCTTGAAACCATAGTGGAGATGCTATTGGAGGCCAATGAGATCACCCTCACCGGAGGCAGCCTCGTCCGAGAGAGGGAGATCCGGAAGCACGTGGGGGATTATGTGCTTTTCATGACGGGGATGTTTCAGGAATATGTAAAACGCCTCTCCCTGATGTCGTGGTATCTCCAAGAAGGCGCTAGGGCTTACTGGTCGGTGAGTGAGATAGATCAGGTCTTGCTCAAACCGGGGGCGGCCCTTTTTCGAGAGCTCGCCACGAGGCTTGAGCTCTATGTGGGAGCCCTCAACTACATGAGGAAGCTCTTCTTCCGTGATTCCCTCGGCGATCCTGGTGCCTTCGGTCCCGTTGTGAGAAGGTTGATCCTCTAAAGGAGGTGATGGAGGATGCCAACCTACGAATTCCATTGCCCCAAATGCAACGAAAACTTCTCCCTAACCCTTAGGCTGAAGGAGTACGAGGAGAAGAAATATAGCTGTCCGAAATGCGGAGAGAAGAAACTCCAGCAACTCATCACCCCCTTTTTGACCAAGACTTCTAAGAAGAGCTGAAGGACGATCGACAGCGCTTCCCCATTCTGCTATGATGCCCCCATGGCGGAGTTGGGTCGCGAAGGGGCACTGCGGGAGATATCCTCTTGTACTCAGTGTGAACAGTGTCTTGAGGTATGCCCCACCTACTTGGTGTCGGGGGAGCTCCCCCTTTCCCCCGTGGGAAGGCTCGAAGCAGCCGCGAGGGTCCTGGAGGGCGGAGAGATCGACGGCAGGCTGGCAGAGGCCCTTTACACCTGCACCAAATGCATGGCCTGCGAACAGGTATGCCCTCAAGGGGTAAAGGTCACAGAGGTAGTCCACGAGGGAAGACGGCAATTGGTGGCCTTGGGCAAGGCCCCCTTTCCCAATCAGAAGAAGATCATCGACGGGATCCTTAAAAACGGCAACTCCGTGGGCGGGGATCCATCAGCCCGTCTTGCCTGGCTCCCTGAACCCCTCCCTCGGAATGAATCCGATACCCTCCTTTTCCTCGGTTGTCTGCCCTCCTACCTCGTCACTGAGGCGGCCCGCTCCTCCTATCTGCTGCTGAAAAAGCTGGGGGTGGACTTTATGATCTTGGAGGACGAGGGTTGTTGTGGAATTTACCCTTACGAAGCGGGGATGACCGATCTGGCTTCCGAGATCTTCTTCCAGAAGGTGGAACAGTTTGAGAAACTCGGGGTCAAAGAGCTTATCGTTCCCTGCAATGGCTGTTTCAAGACCTTCAAATACTTCTATCCCCGGGTTTTGGGAGGAGTTCCCTTCAGGGTCCGCCATCTGCTGGAAGTAGTCCACGAACGCTGGAAGGAAAGCGGCCTGCAAGCCAAGGGCTCAAAGGAGGTCAGTTATCAGGACCCTTGTCGGCTGAGCCGGGGAGAAGGGCTCTACAGGGAACCGAGGGAGCTCCTCGGGGACTGGGGTTTCAAGTTGCTCGAGCCGTCATGGTCTCCCCAGGGGGCACCATGCTGTGGAGCGGGGGCTGGGGTCCGGTCCCTTTACAGAGACCTTTCCCTCAGGATGGCCCTCAGGGTCTTGGACGGTCTGCCGGCGGATACCGTAGTCAGCACCTGCCCCTTTTGCACCTTCAATTTGAGCTACGCCTCCAGAAAGGGAGGGCGGACTAAGACCGTCCGTTATTTCACTGCCCTCTTGCTTGAACATCTCTCAAGTTAAACCTTCCTGGGACCGATTCGTCTAAAAAAAGGAATTCTAGAAGGGGAGGTGTCCCAGATGAAGAAGGTCATGGTGATGGGATGTCTTTTGGCGATGCTTGTGGGGTGCACGGTGAACGTAAAACCCGCCCCTCCTCCGTGCAAGACCTGCTGTAGACGGGTATGGATCCCTGGACATTATAACTGGCGAGGGGTTTGGGTGCCGGGACATTGGGGTTGGCGTTGTCCGTAGGAGGTGGATCATGAAACGTTTGCTCTTCGCAGCCGGTTTGGGGCTCTTGGTATTTGCCTCTGGTGCCCTTGCCCTTGAGGCCTTTGTTGCGTGGGGCAAACCCGTGGGGGCGACAGGGGTGCGCTACGAGCTGTGGCGGGATAGAGGCGGTTGGCACTTACGGTGGACAGGGGCTGGGAGCTTCCATCGTTTCTTCGGAAAGATATGGGCTCCTGGTGGCGAGGTGTTCCTCATCAGGCGCCATCGCCTCGAGCGTGGAGACAGGGTATGGCGTGAAGGCAGGGGGATAAGGTTTGACGCCTTGGCGGTCGGTGGGTGGGACGGTTTTGATTTCCGCTGGCGGGGCAAACGTTTGATCCTGGATCTGGAGATCGACGGCAGACCTTGCCGCAGGAGGATCTACATAGGTGCCGATGGCGTCCACCCGCGAACTCAGCCCTTCTCCATCGTCAGGGGGGCGAGGGCCGGAAAGCCCTATCGCTTTTACTGCTGTTTCGGCTTTTCGATGTAAAACTCCTCGTCTATGACCTTCTTCTCGTGAGGGGGGAGGAGGATCTCCCAAAGACCTATCCCCCTCTCATCGCGCTTTTTGGGAGGGGGATCCAATTTCTCGATCTTCACCTTCACACGTTCGTCCTTGGAGACGGGTAAGGGGTCTCTGAGCTCAAGGACTATCTCTTCAGGGGTGTGGTTGCTTACGGTGATGCGGTAATGGTAGCGAAGCCTCTCCCGTTTCCCCCCGAATCCTACGTCTTCGCGAAAGGTCCTGAGGAGTTCCTTCTTGGCGCGGACCCGTTCATCCCTGCCCAGGCAGATCTTCAGCTCCCCTCCTGGGGCGACATAGGGGAGGGGTATGCGGATGGAAAGGGCTCCTTGTACAGCGACCAAGACCTCCCCGGGCAACAGGGGAAAAGCGGCGTTGTTCTTTCCCTCCGCCATAAGATATCCCCCTTCGTCCCTCGAAGGGACCGCCTTCCAGGATAGCTTAACCGGCACCCTCAATTCCCTCAGCAGCAGACGAACGGGTTTCCCTGTGGCGGGTATGGTGGCCTTGCCTGCTTTGAAGACGAAGACGGGACCATGCGATTCAACGGGTCCTCTCCCCGCCCCCATTTCCTTCTCCATCCCCTTTACAAGGGCCTTCTTGGCCTTAAGGAGCCTCCTTTCGCCCCAGACATACCAGGGCACCGGTTCAGGCGGGTGGGTGCTCAAGAGGGGTCTTCCCGTCGAGACCGCAAGGGAGATCGACGGCCAGTCCTCCCCCGAGCGTTGCTCTACCAAGGCGTAAAAGCGCAGGCGGAGGATGTCATCCTGGAGGTCCGCGGTGTAAAAAGGCTTCCAAGAGGCGTTGAAGACCGGGTAAAGGAGGCTCAAAGTGTGACGCCCGGGCTTTGAGCACTGCAAAACCGCCTCTACCTTCCATGCCATGCCGCTTTTGTCCTCCGCGGCCAATTCTTCCAATTCCCTCTTGACTGCGGAGATCCTCTCCCTGACCTCCAGGAGCTTCTCCTCCACCTCCAGTTGTCCCTTTCTGAGGGACGAGAGCCCCTCACTTATAAAGGCGAAAAACTCCCTGAAATCCCTTTCAGGGGCGTCTTTCAACTTCAACAGCACTTGCCGGCGTTCCTTCAGCACCTCGAGATCCGCCTGAAGCGACCGCTGCTCCGCCTCCAGCCTCCTCAGTTTTTCCTTGAGCTCTTCCACCCTCAAGCGGTTGACCGGATAGGTCACCTTTTCGGTCCGCATGGACACCAGGGAAAGTCCGGAGGGGAGCTTCATCGAGATCCTCTCCGGATCTGCTTCCTCAGGGATGCCTTCCACTACAACGGTGACGATGCCCTCCTTTGCCTCAAAGGTCACGGTTCTGGTTACGGTGGCTCCGTGAGGATAGAGGACGACCTCGGTAATTTTCCCGTTGCCATGTCCCTCTGCGAGGGACATTAACAAGCTCAAAAAGGCGAGAAAGATAACAGCTGGAACTCTTTTCATCTCCGCTTCACGATAGCATATTGGAGTACGAGAAGACAAGATGATGATTCGATGCAAAAGGATGAAAATCTATTTGCAGTAGGACTTGACAAAGAGATTGAGAGGTGATTAGCTATGGATGATAAGTAATGACAATCCTTGTGTAGGAGGGTATGGGATGGCTAAGTCACTGACAGAAATGGCGGTAGAGATAGCAACGGCTCAGGCGAGTCATGCCAAAATGTCCCCTGAGGAGATGGACGAATTCCTGAAGAAGGTCTTCGAACGGCTGAAGCGGATGAAAGGGGAGGAAGAAGCACCTGTTTCAGAAGCTCAAGAGGAAAAACAAGCGGTTCCTCCCATCGACCCTCAGAAATCCATTCAGAGAAACAAGGTCATCTGTCTTGAGTGCGGGAAGGAATTTAAACAACTCACCAATGCGCACCTGAGGAGTCACGGTCTCACTGCTCAGGAGTATAGAAAGAAATGGGGCTTTCCCGCGAGGCAGCCTCTCGCTGCTAAGAGCCTCAGCGCCAAGAGGCGCAAAATCGCCAAGGAGATGAACCTGGCCGAGAGGTTGCGTAAGGTGAGGGAGGCGAGGAAAAAGGGCTAAAAAGTCGTGAAAAGGAATGGGAGGGGAGGTCGAAGGAGACCTCCCTTTTTATTTGCCTCGCTCCTTCAGCACCCCTTCCAAGGCCTCCATCGCTCGGGGCAGGGCAGCGGGGTCTATCCCCCCCTGGGCCATGGTTTCTTTCCCTCCTCCCCTGCCCCCGAGCTGCCGGAGGATCTCCGTCATGATGGTCTTGGCCGGGTATTTGGGGGCGAGATCCTTAGTGACCATGAGGATCAAGGTTCCCTTGTCATCGCGCCGAGAGCCAAGGAGGATGACTCCAGAGCCTACCTTCGCCTTTAGTTCATCTCCCACTTCCCTAAGGGTTTTGGGATCGGCGTCCTCGAGTAGCAACGTGACGACCTTTACACCGTTTATCTCCCGTATTTGAGGACCACCGCCAGAGGCCGCTGTAGCGAGCTTTCGTTGTAGCTCCTCTACTTTCCTCCTCAAGGCCTTTTCTTCTTCGAGGAGCCGTTCTATGCGTTGTGCTACTTCTTCGGGCTTCGTCCTTAAGAGGGAGGATGCCCTTTCGAGTTCCCTCGTCATCGAGGTCAGGTGACGAAAGGCTCCTTCCCCGGTGAGGGCTTCTATCCTGCGGACACCGGCAGCTACCGCTCCCTCCGATACGATCCTAAAGAGACCTATCTGCCCCGTCCTCCTGACGTGGGTTCCCCCGCAGAGTTCCATGCTGTAATCGGCGATGGATACAACCCGCACCTCTTCCCCATACTTCTCCCCGAAGAGAGCGGTGGCCCCCCGTTTCAAGGCCTCCTCCAGAGGGGTGATCTCCGTCAGCACCGGGTCATCTCGCCATATCCTCCGGTTTACTTCGAGCTCGATCTGTCGCAGGGTTCCATCGTCCACGGGGGAGAAATGGGAGAAGTCGAAGCGGAGCCTCTGCGGCTCTACCAAGGAACCCGCCTGCCGCACGTGCTCTCCCAAAAATTCCCTGAGGACGGCGTGCAGGATGTGGGTGGCGGTATGATTCCGGGCCGTGGCGAGGCGGAGTTCGCGGTCCACCCTGAGGGAGATCCTTTCGCCCTTCGCCACCCTTCCACTGACGACCTTACAATGGTGGACGATCACCCCCGGGACGGGCCTTTTCGTCGTTTCGACCTCGAGAAGCCCTTCGGGGGCTTCTACCGACCCTTTGTCTCCGACCTGCCCGCCCGCTTCAGGGTAGAAGGGGGTCGTGTCGGAGACCAGGTCCACCACCTCCCCCTCCTCGGCCTCATCCACCAACTGGCCGTCCTTGAGCAGAGCCAAGACGGTCCCCTCCGCCTCGAGGTGGTCGTAACCCACGAAGGTACTCGTCACCCCCTGCTGCTCCAATTCCCCCCATATCCGATCGTCCCCTGAAAGCTCACCCCGCCAAGAGGCCTTTCCCCTTTGCCTCTGCTCTTGCATTTCCCGCTGGAAGCCCTCCATATCCAGGGTGAAACCCTCCTCTCGTGCCACCTCTTCCGTGAGGTCTACCGGGAAGCCGTATGTGTCGTAAAGCTTAAAGATCACCTCTCCTGGTAGGGTATCGACCCCCTCGGTTTTGAGCCTCTCCATCTCGAAGGCTAGCAGCTCCAGGCCCCTGTCCAGGGTTTCGCCGAAGCGCTCCTCCTCCCTCCTGGTCACCTCCTCTATCATCCGTTGGGCCTCTAGCAGTTCGGGATACACAGAGGACATCTTCTCCTTGACGCCCTCGATGACTTCCACCAGGAAGGGGCGTTCTACCCCCAAGAGGCGGCCATGGCGGGCAGCCCTGCGGATGATCCTCCTCAGGACATATCCCCGTCCCTCGTTGGAGGGAAGGACGCCATCAGCGATGAGAAAGGCTATGGCGCGGCTGTGATCGGCGATCACCCTGATGGATACATCCTTCCTTGGGTCCTCCCCGTAGCGTAGACCACTTATCCCCTCTATTCTGGCGATGATCCCCTCGAAGAGGTCGGTATCGTAGTTGCTCCTGACCCCCTGAAGGACTGCCGTTATCCTCTCAAGGCCCATGCCCGTGTCGATGCAGGGCTTGGGCAGCGGGCGCATTTCCCCGTCAGGGGTGCGTTCGTACTGCATGAAGACCAAGTTCCATAGTTCTAAGTAGCGGTCACAGTCACAGCCCACTCCGCAGGACGGCTTTCCGCAACCGACCTCCTCCCCCTGATCTATGATGATCTCGGAACACGGACCACACGGTCCGGTATCCCCCATGGCCCAGAAGTTGTCCTCATCCCCTAGGGGGACTATGCGTTCAGGAGGGAGCCCTGCTATTTGGAGCCATAGCTCCCTGGCCTCATCGTCTTTGTAGTGGACCGAGACCCAGAGTCTGTCCTTGGGCAGCTTGAACCCCTCGGTCAAGAGCTCCCAGGCCATTTGGATGGCCTCGCGTTTGAAGTAGTCCCCGAAGGAGAAGTTGCCGAGCATCTCAAAGAAGGTATGGTGCCGGGCGGTCCGTCCCACGTTTTCAAGGTCGTTGTGCTTCCCCCCTGCCCTCAGACATTTCTGGCAAGAGGTGGCGCGGGTGTAAGGTCTCTTTTCCTGCTGGAGGAAGACCTTCTTGAACTGGACCATCCCCGCGTTGGTGAAGAGCAGGGTCGGATCGTCCGCTGGCACCAAAGGAGAGCTCCTCACCACCTCGTGCCCCCGAGAGGCGAAGTAGTCGAGGAATTTCCTCCTGATCTCCTCGCTCCTCATTCCTCCTCTTCCACCTCCAGCTCTTCCCGTCCGCTGACCTCGAATTCCTGCCAGCCCATGTCACTGGTGGCCAAGATCCCCTTCACCCTCAGCACGAAGTCATCGGGGTTGGAGCAATGCCTCAGGGCCTCTTCCAGGGTGATGAGGCCTCGTTTGTAGAGCGACATCAGCGACTGATCAAAGGTCTGAGAGCCATAGGTGACATATCCTTCGGCGATGGCCATGGGGATCTCGGGGGTGCGGTCCTTGTCCATGATGCACTCTCGGATCCTCGCAGTGTTGATGAGGATCTCCACCGCCGGGACACGACCGAGGCCATCCGCCCTTGGTAGGAGGCGCTGGGAGATCACCCCGCGTAGGACGTTAGCCAGTTGAAGTCTGATCTGTTTCTGCTGGTAGGGAGGATAGACGGCCACTATGCGGTTGATGGTCTCGGTGGCGTCGAGGGTGTGTAGTGTCGAAAGCACCAGGTGGCCTGTCTCAGCCGCCAGAAGAGCCGTGTCTATAGTTTCGAAGTCCCGCATCTCTCCCACAAGGATCACGTCCGGGTCCTGTCTAAGGGCCATCTTCAGGGCCTGAGCGAAGGAGGAAGTGTCCGTCCCTATCTCCCGCTGGTTGATCACCGAGAGGTTGTCCCGGTGGAGGAACTCAATAGGGTCCTCTATAGTGATGATGTGACAGCGCCTGTGACGGTTGATGTAGTCGATCATGGCCGCCAGGGTGGTGGTTTTCCCCGATCCGGTGACCCCCGTGACCAGGATCAGTCCCCGCTGTTCCATGGAGAGTCGTTCAAGGGGCTTGACCGGCAGGTTCAGCTCTTCGAACCCCTTGATCCCGAAGGGGATGACCCGCAGGGCGATGGCTACGGTGCCCCGCTGTTGGAAAATGTTCACCCGAAATCGACCGATCCCGGGGACCCCGTAGCCCATGTCTATCTCCCTGTTCTTCAGAAAATATTCCCGCTGCCGATCGCTCATCAGCTGATAGGCGAGCTTAGCCACCTCGCTGGAGGAGAGCTTTGGATACCCCTGCACCGGTATCAGCTCTCCGTCGATCCGGAAGATAGGGGGTTGTCCTACCTTCAGGTGAATGTCCGAGGCCCTGTTGTGCATGGCCTTGAGCAGCAGTTCATTGAGGTCTATCGCCATTTCCTCCTCCCTTGATGCCGAAGTGCTCTCGGATCTTCTCCTCGAGCTCCTTCATCACCTCGGGATGCTCCCGGAGGAAGGCCTTGGCGTTCTCCCGTCCCTGGCCCAGCCTTTGATCTCCGAAGGAGTACCAAGTGCCCACCTTCTCTACAATGCCCAGGGAGGTCCCGAGGTCGAGGATCTCCCCCTCTTTGGAGATCCCCTGGCCGTACATGATGTCGAACTCCGCCTCCTTGAAGGGCGGGGCGACCTTGTTCTTCACCACCCGGACCTTTGTCCTGTTGCCGATGGTGGTGTCTCCGTGCTTTATCGACCCTATGCGGCGGATGTCGAGGCGCACCGATGCATAGAACTTGAGGGCGTTTCCACCCGGGGTGGTCTCCGGGTTGCCGAACATCACCCCGATCTTGTGGCGGATCTGGTTTATGAAGATGACAATGGCTTGGGACTTACTAATGGTGGCGGTGAGCTTGCGCAGGGCTTGGGACATCAGACGGGCCTGAAGCCCCACGTGTTGGTCGCCCATCTCTCCCTCGATTTCCGCCCGGGGGACGAGGGCTGCCACGGAGTCGATGACGATGACATCCACGGCGCCGCTGCGAACGAGGATGTCCGCTATCTCCAGCGCTTGCTCCCCGGTGTCGGGCTGGGATAACAGCAACTCCTCCACCCTCACCCCTAAGGAGCGGGCATAGTTGAGGTCAAGGGCGTGCTCCGCGTCGATGTAAGCCGCCACCCCTCCTTCCTTCTGTGCCTCCGCTACTACGTGAAGGGCCAAAGTGGTCTTGCCCGATGCCTCAGGACCGAAGATCTCCACCACCCGTCCGCGGGGCAGTCCCCCGACTCCTAAGGCTATGTCCAATCCCAGGGAGCCAGTGGAGATGGTCTGCACCTCCACCTGGGAGGCCTCCCCCAGGCGCATGATGGTGCCCTTGCCGAACTGCCTCTCTATCTGAGAGACAGCCACTTCCAGAGCCTTTTCCCTTTCCGATGGCATTTCCCCTATCCTCCCAACGGGACTACCGCCAGAGGGGTATATTCCGCCCCCTCCGGTTTTAGTTGACTTCTAAATAATACCATCTCCTTGACCTCGAGGACACCTATTTCCCTTTCACGGAACTCCTGAAGAAAAGGGAAGGATTTTCCCCTCTTGTCCTTAACCCTTCCCAGGGTGAGGTGGGGCTTAAAGGAACGATCCTCCCTTGGGAAGCCGATCCCATGCAAGGCCTCCTCCAATTCCTCGAAGAGGTTGTGTAGATCCCCCCCCCGGTCCTCTACCCCTATCCAGAGGACGCGGGCCCTGGAGGTCGAGGGGAATCCCCCTGCTCCCTTTATCACCACCGAGAAGGGACGATGCCGCTTCGCCACAGCCTTCATCGCTTCGACGATCCCCTGCACGTTATCCTTCGGCACCCCTCCGAGGAACTTGAGGGTGATGTGGATCCCCTCCGGTCTCACCCATCTTACTCCCGCCCCCTTGCGTTTCCAGGTGGCCTGGATTTCAGCCACGGCCTCCTCCACTTCTCGGGAGAGGGGCACGGCGATGAAGAGACGGAGCCTTTCCGTCATCGAGGTACCTCGCGGTGTACCCGCTGCATGGCCTTAGAAAGCCCTTTAAGAGGGCCGATGGAGACATAGAGGAGGGAGAGGAGAAAAAGGCTCACCTGAAACTCGGCAAGCATCACCACCATGAGGAGGATGGCGCCCACCAAGGTGCTGAAGGGCTTGCGTTTGAAGGGCTCCGCCTCCTTGAAGGAGGGATAGGGCAAGGTGCTGACCATCAGGAAACTCAGGGCGTAGAGGATGGCGGAAAGCATGATGGGATGTCCTTGGGGTTGTAATCCCAGACGGTGGCTGAACAGGAGGAAAGTGGCTACGAGACACCCCGCCGCTGGTATGGGGAGTCCTTGGAAATAACGGTTTGTTCCCCCTGTACGACTGTTAAAACGGGCGAGCCTTAAAGCACCGCAGGTGACGTAGAGAAAGGCAGCGAGCCACCCTATTCGGTAATGACCCAGCCCCCAACTGAAGAAGAGGACCGCAGGTGCCACACCGAAGGAGACCGCGTCGCAGAGGGAGTCGAACTCCGTGCCGAAACGGCTCGATGCCCTGGTCAGACGGGCCACCTTTCCGTCAACCCCGTCAAAAAAGGCCGCTACGAGGATGGCGACGGCGGCCTCCTTGAGCCTCCCTTGGAAGGAGCAGAGCACCGCGTAAGTACCGGCGAGGAGGTTGGCCGCGGTGAGCATATTGGGGAAGAGATAGACCCCGCGGTATCTCCTCTGCCCCCTCATCGCAGGAATCCGATGAGGCTCTCCCCTGCCTTGACCCTGTCTCCTACTTTGATCGATAGCTCCGCCTCCTCTGGAAGGTAAAGGTCCACCCTGGAGCCGAGGATGATGGCCCCAAAGATCTGTCCCCGTCTGAGGCTATCTCCAGGTCCAACGCGGCAAAGGATCCTACGGGCAAGGATCCCCGCCACCTGGACGACAGTGAGGGACTTCCCCTGGGAAGTTTCGAGCACCAGTCTATTCTGCTCGTTCCGCTCTGAAGCCTCCGGACGATAAGCGGGGAAAAACCGCCCTCTGCGGTGCTGCCTGTCCTTCACGGTGGCGTCCACTGGGGACCTGTTCACATGGACGTCCCATACCGACATGAAAATGCTGACCTTCCAACCTGTTTCGTCAGTTCTGAGCCTCTCGACCGTGATGATCCTGCCGTCGGCGGGGGAAATGATAGCGCCTTCTACCTCCGGGGGGTGGCGAGGTGGGTTGCGAAAGAAGATAAAGGCCATCATTGTGAGAAGAGCCAAAGGGATGAAGAGAAACCACCACCCTCTTAGGACCGTGAGGAGGACTCCTCCTCCCAGGGGCCCTATGAAAATCCAACCCTCTCTAAGGGGGAGGAAGGCCCGAAACACAACTTTACACCCTCCCCTTTATCCAGCTCATCATCCCCCGGAGCCTTTCCCCCACCTTTTCTATGAGATGTTCTCGGTCACGACGTCTTAAGGCATTGAATACCGGTCTTCCGGCCTGATTCTCGAGGATCCACTCCCTCGCGAAGGTCCCGTCTTGGATCTCGCGCAGGATCTCCCTCATGATGCGACGGGTATCCTGGTTTATCACCCGGGGACCGCGAGTCATGTCGCCGTACTCAGCGGTATCGCTTATGGAGTAACGCATATAGCTTATCCCCCCTTGATAGATGAGATCCACGATGAGTTTTAGTTCGTGAAGGCATTCAAAATAGGCGATCTCCGGCTGGTACCCCGCCTCCACCAAGGTGTCGAAGGCAGCGCGGATCAGCTCCGTTACCCCTCCGCACAACACCACCTGTTCGCCGAACAGGTCCGTCTCCGTTTCCTCCTTGAAGGTGGTTTCTATTACTCCCGCTCGGGTGGCTCCGATGCCCTTGGCGTAAGCGAGGGCCAGTTCCATGGCCCTTCCCGATGGGTTTTGGTGAACCGCCACCAAGGCGGGAACCCCCTTGCCCTCCTCGAACTGGCTCCTTACGAGGTGGCCCGGCCCTTTGGGGGCTACCATGACCACGTCTACGGAGGGCGGCGGCACGATCTGGTTGTAATGGATGTTGAACCCATGGGAGAACCCTAGGACCATCCCTTCGCGGAGATGAGGTCTTATAGACGTCTCGTAGACGGAGGGTTGTACGGTGTCGGGGAGGAGGATCTGGACGTAGTCGGCTTCGCGGACGGCCTCCTCTACACCCACGGGTTCGAACCCGTGTTCCCTGGCCAACTCATAGTTCCTGCTGCCAGGGCGTTGGGCCACGATCACCTCCAGGCCACTGTCCCTCAGGTTCAAGGCCTGAGCGTGCCCTTGGCTCCCATAGCCTAGGATGGCGATTTTCTCTCCTTTTAATACCCCCAGGTCTGCATCTTGGTCGTAGTAGATTTTGGCCATTTCGCCCTCCTATCCCCTGGTCATGGCTACAAGCCCCGTCCTGGCGATTTCCTTTATGCCCATGGGCTTTAGCAACTCCAAAAAGGCCCTGATCTTATCCCTATCCCCGGTGATCTCGATGGTGTAGTTTTTGGGGCTTACGTCTATCACCTTGCCCCTAAAGATCTCCACCATCCGCAGGATCTCGGCCCTGTGTTCGGGCTTAGCGGCCACCTTCACCAAGACCAATTCCCTTTCCACATGGGGCCTATCTGCCATCTCCACTACCTTGATAACGGGGATGAGTTTATTCAACTGTTTGGTTATCTGCTCTAAGATCTGCTCGTCGCCCTCGGTGACGATGGTCATGATGGAGAGGGTAGGGTCCAAGGTCTCGGCCACAGAAAGGCTCTCGATGTTGAACCCCCTGCCGCTGAAGAGCCCTGCCACCCTGGCGAGTACGCCGAATTGGTTTTCCACCAAGACGCTCAGGGTCTGCCGCATTTCCGACCTCCTAAACGAGCAGCATCTTCGTGATGGGTTCCCCCGCAGGGACTATGGGATAGACGTTCTCCTCCTCATCGATCCAGAAGTCCATGAGTACGGGCTTGGGCACTGCCAGGGCCTCCCTGATCACGGCCTCCACTTCCTCGGCCCTGGTGGCACGCAACCCTACCGCCCCATAGGCCTCGGCGAGCCTGACGAAATCGGGGTTCCACTCGCCCAGTCGGGTGAGGATGTACTTTTTACCATGGAAGAGCTCCTGCCACTGTCTCACCATCCCCAAATAACCGTTGTTAAGGATGGCCACTTTAACCGGGAGATTGTGTTGTACGGCGGTGGCCAGTTCCTGGATGTTCATCTGGATGCTGCCGTCCCCTGCGATGTCTATCACCAAGCGGTCGGGAAAGGCCACCTGGGCTCCAATGGCGGCGGGGAATCCATAACCCATGGTCCCGAGACCGCCTGAGGTGAGGAAGGTGCGGGGAAGATCGAACTTGTAATATTGGGCCGCCCACATCTGGTTTTGTCCTACCTCGGTGGTGATGATTGCCTGTCCCTTGGTCAACTCATAGAGTTTCTGTATTACGAATTGGGGCTTGATGCGATTTCCCTTGTTCTCGTGGGTGAGGTTGTGACGTCTGCGCCATTCGTCGATCACGCCGTGCCAGGGTTCGAGCCTCTTGTGGTATTCGTCGAAGTCAACGTCGCTTTCCTCCAGGACCTGAAGCAATCTCCGTAAAACCCTCTTGCAGTCCCCTACGATGGGGATATCCACCCTTACGTTCTTCATTATGGAAGTGGGGTCTATGTCTATATGGATTTTCTTGGAGCGGGGGGAGAACTCCTCCACCTTTCCCGTTACCCGGTCGTCAAACCTCGCTCCTACGGCCAACAACAGGTCACATTCGCTGACGGCCATGTTGGCCCAGTAGGTCCCATGCATGCCGAGCATCCCCAGGAATAGGGGGTGGGTACCTGGAAATCCACCGAGGCCCATGAGGGTAGTGGTCACGGGTATCCTGAGGAGTTCGGCGAGCTGTCTCAACTCCTCTGAGGCCCCCGAGGATATCACCCCTCCGCCTGCATATATCACTGGCCGCTTGGCTTTGAGGATCAGGCTGGCCGCCCTCCTGATCTGGGGGAGGTGGCCGTCGAGGGTGGGTTTGTAGCCCCTGATCTCCACCTTTTCCGGATAGTGGAATTCTGTGGTGCTCGTCAATATGTTCTTGGGCAGGTCCACCAGGACCGGGCCGGGCCGACCCGAGGAGGCGATGTAAAAGGCCTCCCTTACGATTCTAGCCAGATCTCTCACGTCGGTGACCAAGTAGTTGTGTTTGGTACAAGGTCTGGTAATGCCGACGATATCGGCTTCCTGGAAGGCGTCATTGCCTATGAGGTGCACGGGTACCTGCCCGGTGAAGACCACCAGGGGGATGGAATCCATGTAGGCGGTGGCTATCCCGGTGACGGTGTTGGTGGCCCCTGGTCCTGAGGTGACCAGACATACCCCCACCTTTCCGCTTGCCCGAGCATAGCCATCGGCGGCATGGACCGCCGCCTGTTCATGTCTCACCAAGACGAAGTTGAAGTCCCAGTTACCCAGCTCCTCCACCAGGGGCAAGATAGCCCCCCCAGGGTAACCGAAGATGACCTTCACCCCCTCCCTTTTGAGACACTCCAACAGTATCTGTGAACCCGTCCGCTTCTTCATCTCCCTCCTACCTTTTCTGAAAGCCCGTTTATCTTCGCACCAACCCTCTATTTTTGTCAATAAAAGGGCCTTAAGAAAGGGTCGAGGCAAACCAAAGGGTATAGGTCATCACTGAGGCCACCGTGGAGAGGGTAACGGCTCCAGAGGCGAAGGAGACATCACCCCCCATTTCCCCGGCCATGATGGTGGTGACGGTGGCCGTGGGGGCGCCGAGTAGGGCTATGAGCACCCCCCTCTGAAGGGGAGTGGCCGTTGGTAGCAATATCCCCATGGTTAAGATGCCGACCAAGGGCAGGAGGCCCACTTTCATCACGGTCGACAGCAAAAGGGGGAGGGAGGTTGTCCTTAGCCCTTGCAGAGAGAGATTGGCCCCGATGATGAGGAGGGCTACGGGAAGGGCCATTCCCCCGAGGATGTCGAGAAATCGCGCCCCGACCCAGGGAAGGGATAGACCTAAGTAAGAGACGATCAATCCCGAAAGACACGCCAGGATGATGGGATTGAGGGCTATATCCTTTGTAGCCCTGCATGGCCCCTTTGTGGGTTTGTCCGAAAAGAGGTTGAGGGACAGGACCGCGAACATGTTCTGGGCGATGATGAGGAAGCCAATGACCGTGCCGGCTAACCTTACTCCCTCTTCCCCTAACAGGTAGAAGACCACCGCCAACCCTATGTATCCGATGTTTCCGTGGACCGATGACTGGAGGAAGGACCCCTTTGTGCCCCCCTGAAGGCCTAATGAGACACGGGTCAGGATAAGGGCCACTCCCCATACCCCCACGAGGGGAAGGGTCACCGATAGCACCAGAAGGGGGTTGAAGACCTCGTGGAAGGGGGCCTTCGAGACGGCACGAAAGAGGAGGGCCGGTACACCCAGGTAAAAGACCACTTTGTTGCCCGTTGCGACGAAGTCCTCGGGAATGAAACGCAGGCGATGACCGAGCCACCCCAAGGCGATTACGCTGAAGATGGGCACTATGTTCCAAAAGACGGTCATTTAAGGAATTTTACCTCCCAAAAACCCCGCTGTGCATAAGTTCAGAAGCCTTTGGCACTCGGGGGAGGGGGTGTAAGGGTGCAGATCCATCACATCGGCTATGGCATCAGGGGGTTTTACAAGTTGGCCAAATTGGGGCACCTTTGGGACATGAT
>CAZGDM010000030.1:0-25306 GCA_964525275.1 uncultured Thermodesulfobacteriota bacterium
AGGGCTTTACAAGGTTAGGACGTGGTGTTAATTTTATACCGGCGCCTGTAGCTCAGCAGGATAGAGCAGCGGACTTCTAATCCGCGGGTCGGGGGTTCGATTCCTCCCAGGCGCGCCATGGGTGACGGTGAGTGTAGCTCAGTTGGTAAGAGCGCTGGACTGTGGCTCCAGAGGTCGGGGGTTCGAAGCCCCTCACTCACCCCAGAGGGTGCGCCCGTAGCTCAGTTGGATAGAGCGCCGGACTTCGAATCCGTAGGTCGGGCGTTCGAGTCGCCCCGGGCGTGCCAGATGGGCCGTTAGCTCAACAGGTAGAGCAACGGACTCTTAATCCGTAGGTTCTGGGTTCGAGTCCCGGACGGCCCACCATCTTTGTAAAACAGGCGAGAGTGGCGGAATTGGTAGACGCGCTGGACTTAGGATCCAGTCCGTTACCGGGTGGGGGTTCGAGTCCCCCCTCTCGCACCAGACATGGGGAGGATGGGTGAAGGTAAATATAGAGGAGCTCTCAGCCACCAGGCGCAGACTCGAGGTGGAACTCCCTCCGGAGCGGGTGAAAGCCGTCTTGGAGGGGGTTTACAAAGATCTGCGGCGGCGCGTCAAGATCAAAGGGTTCCGCGTCGGTAAGGCCCCTCTCGATCTCGTCAAGAACCTTTACAGGGACTTAGCTCACCAAGAGGCCGTCTCCAAGCTGATAGAGGAGACCTTGCCTCAGGCCCTGTCCGAGGGGGGGATTAAACCTTTAGTCACCCCTCAGGTGGAAGTGGGTTCCTTTTCCCCGGAATCCCCTTTCACCTACAAGGCCACGGTAGAGGTGAGGCCTAAGGTCGAGCTCCGCAGCTACAAGGGGCTAAAACTCCGTGTGAAGAAGCCCTCTGATGTCACGGAAGAGGACGTCCAACGCGAACTTGAACGGATGAGGGAGTATGCCGCCCAGATGAGACCTGTGGAGGACCGTGACGAAGTCCAAAGGGGCGACTGGGTCTTGGTGGACTTCGAGGCCTTGGATGGGGACCGTCCCGTCCGCGAAGGTAAGGTGGAGAACCACCTCTTCGAGGTCGGATCCGGATCCATGATCCCTGGATTTGAGGAGGGCATAATAGGAGCGAAGGTGGGGGAACAACGGGAGCTCCTCCTCAGGATGCCTGAAGATCATCCACGGGAGGACTTGGCCGGAAAAGAGATCCTCTTCAGGGTGAGGGTGAAAGAGATCAGGACTAAAGTCCTCCCGCCCCTGGACGATGAGTTTGCCAGGGATTTGGGCTATGAGGATCTGAAGTCGCTTAAGGCCAAGGTGAAGGAGGAACTCGAGAGGCGAAGAAGCGAGCAAGAGAGGGCCGCCTTACGACAGGCCGCCCTGGAAAGGCTCTTGGAGGAAAACCCCTTCGAGGCCCCCCCCACACTGGTCGAGCAGCGGGCTGCTGAGCTCTTTCGGCGTCTCGAGGAGCGCTCGGGGTCCATCCCCGCGGATAAGGAGGCGGAGGTCCTCGAGCAATGCCGACGGATAGCTGAGCGGGAGATAAAGACGGCCTACCTGGTGGAGGAAATAGCCAAGGCTGAGGGGGTGGAGATCAAGGACGAGGAGATAGAGGAACATCTCAACCGAGAAAAGGTGCCGGAGGCCCTGAGGGCTAACGAGGGCTTTCTCTCCCAAGTGAAGGGGGATCTTTTGAAACAGAGGGTCTTCGACCTCTTGATCAAAGAGGCCCAGGTGGAATATATCCAGTGAGGGGAAGCATGCTGGTACCGATCGTCATAGAACGAGATGGACGGGCGGAGAGGGCCTACGACATCTACTCACGTCTGCTGAAAGAGCGAATCGTCTTCCTGGGGGCCCCCATCACCGACGAACTCGCCAACCTGGTGATAGCCCAGCTGTTGTTCTTGGAAGCCGAAGACCCGGACAAAGACGTCTATCTGTACATCAACACCCCCGGAGGTCTTGTCACCGCGGGCCTGGCCATCTACGATACCATGCAGTACATCAAGCCCGACGTGGTCACCATCTGCCTTGGACAGGCAGCAAGCATGGGGGCGGTGTTGCTGGCTGCAGGAGCGAAGGGCAAGCGCTATGCCCTGCCGCATTCGCGGATCTTGCTCCACCAGCCTATGGGGGGGTTTGAAGGCCCGGCAGCGGATGTAGATATCCAGGCGCGGGAGATCCTCCGCCTGAGAGAGGAGCTTAACAGGATTCTGGTGGAACATACAGGTCAACCGTTGGAGAAGATCCAGAGGGACACGGATCGGGACTTCTACATGACCAGCCAACAGGCCAAGGAATATGGGATAATAGACAAGGTAGTCACCCATAGACTTACGCCCGAAGAAGGGGGAGGAGATGGACGGAAGGCGAAGGGGTAAGCTCTATTGTTCTTTTTGCGGTAAGAGCCAAGATCAGGTGAGGAAGCTCATCGCGGGGCCTCGGGTCTACATTTGCGACGAGTGTGTGCAGCTTTGCAACGAGATCCTGGAAGAGGAGCTCGAACGGGAGACCAAGGTAAAGGCCCCCGTGCCGAAGCCGGCGGAGATAAAAAGGATTCTGGATGAGTACGTCATCGGTCAGGAGAGGGCCAAGAAGATCCTCTCCGTGGCCGTACATAACCATTACAAACGCATTTATTCCTCCCATCGCATGGGGGATGTGGAGATCCAAAAGAGCAATATCTTGCTGATCGGCCCGACAGGGGTGGGCAAGACCTTACTGGCCCAGACCCTCGCCAGGATCCTTGACGTGCCCTTCACCATCGCCGACGCTACCACCCTCACCGAGGCAGGATATGTGGGCGAGGACGTGGAGAACATCATCCTCTATCTGCTACAGGCGGCCGACTACGACGTCAGCCGCGCCCAGAGGGGGATCGTATACATAGACGAGATCGACAAGATCGCCCGCAAGTCCGACAGCCCCTCCATCACCCGTGATGTCTCCGGAGAAGGGGTCCAACAGGCCCTTCTGAAGATCTTGGAGGGGACCGTGGCCAATGTGCCCCCTAAGGGCGGCCGCAAGCACCCTCAACAGGAGTTCATCCAGGTGGATACCACCAACATCCTCTTCATCTGCGGGGGGGCCTTCGTAGGATTGGAGAAGATCATCGAGTCCCGCTTGGGGTCCGGTGGCTTGGGTTTCGGCGCCGACATAAAGAAGAAAGAGGAGAGGAAGATCGGGGACATCTTGAAAGAGGTCCAGCCCGAGGACCTTTTGCGCTTTGGCCTCATACCGGAGTTCGTGGGGCGCTTGCCTGTAATCGCCACCTTAGATGAGCTCGACGAGGACGCTTTGGTTCAGATCCTGCGTGAGCCCAAAAACGCCCTGGTGAAGCAATATCAGAAGCTCTTTGAGATGGAGGGGGTGAAGTTACAGTTCACCGAAGGCGCCCTGAGGGCAGTGGCACGGGAGGCCATGCGCCGTAAATCAGGGGCGAGGGGGCTCAGGGCCATCCTCGAGAAGGTGATGCTCGACATCATGTACGAGATCCCCTCCAAGGGCAACGTCAAGGAATGCATCATCGGTGAAGACGTAATCCTTAGAGGCGAAAAGCCTATCTTGGTATACGAGGAGGAGGCCGACGTGGCCTAATTGCCTCATGAGAGAATCTATTCGATAAGGGATTCATTGCCTCACGAGAAGATCTACTCATAGGTGATTCCTCTAAGGGGTGTGGCTAAGCGGAAGAGCTCCTGCTGAAGTCGGAGGATCTTGCGCCTGAGATCCGCAGGGTTGAGCCCCTCGTACTTCCTCTGAAGCTCCGCTTTCAGCACCTCTGAAACCTTGGGATGCTCCAGGACCCTCTCGAAGGGGGTCTTGGGCTCATCGTATACCCTCCGTACCCTGCCTCCCTTCCGCCTCTTCTCCTTGAGCTTCACCGAAGGCTGAAAGAAATTCACATAGAGACTCAAAAGCCCACTCAGTTCCTTCAAAACCCTCAGGGCCTCCTCCCCTTCACACCGGAAATACCCAAAGTATCTCTGGGCCACCGTCCAGTTCTTCTGTTCCACTGAGGATCTGTTTCTTGAGCAGGGTTCCTGGTCTGGTCTTGGCTCTGGGTTTGAGGGCCAGCCTCCTCCGCTCCGGGGCAAGCAGCCGGTCTATAGTGGCTCGGGATATTTGGAGGAGCTTTTCCCGAAGGTCTTCTTTCAGGGTCAATTCGCCGTGTCTTTCAAGCTTGGGGCGTAGGCGAGGGTGAGCTTTTTCCGAGTCATGAGATCCCACTCCTTCCGAGACATGGAGACCTCCTCCCCTGAGATCTTTTGCGAAGGAGGTTAGGGAATTTGGGGTAGATTTTTAAATGAGGCAACGATGGGGCTTTCGAATAGATTTTTGATGAGGCAAGTCGGCGTCCTTGAGGGCGACCCCCCTTTCTGATATGCTTTTTGACGTGCAGGACTTGCGAAAAAGGGGAGGCAGTAAGCTCAAAGGGAGGGAAATCCTCCTCGGGGTGACAGGGGGTATCGCTGCCTACAAGGCAGTGGAACTCCTCCGGGAGATGACAAAAAGGGGGGCCAATGTCCACGTCGTCATGACCCAGAACGCCACCCGTTTCATCACCCCCCTGACCTTCCAAACTCTGTCGGGCAACCCCGTCCTTCACGAGATGTTCAGGCTCCTCGAGGGATCCCGCATCGGCCATGTGGCCATGTCGGACATCGCCGAGCTTATGGTGATAGCTCCGGCGACGGCCAACATCATCGGAAAGATCGCCAACGGCATCGCCGACGACCTCCTCTCCACGATGGTAATGGCCCTGGATGTGCCAGTGCTCTTCGCCCCTTCCATGAACGTGAAGATGTGGCAGAGTCCCTTCGTGCAACACAACGTAGCCAAACTCAAAAGCTACGGTTATCACTTCGTGGGCCCCGCTGAGGGAGATCTCGCCTGCGGCAGCACCGGGAGAGGTCGTCTGGCCGAGATACCGGAGATCTTGGAAAAGATAGAGGACATCTTCACCAAAAAGGACTTCAAAGGACAGAAGATCCTGGTGACTGCCGGCCCTACCCTCGAACCCATAGATCCCGTCCGCTACATCACCAACCGCTCCACGGGGAAGATGGGCTTCGCCATGGCCAAGATGGCCAGAAGGCGAGGGGCGGAAGTGCTGCTGATCACCGGTCCCAACCACTTGAGCCTCCCGCGGAGGGACATTCCCATCATCGAGGTCCGCAGCGCTCGGGAGATGTACGAAGCGGTCATGGACCACTTCAGCGACTACCACGTCATCATCAAGACCGCGGCCGTGGCCGATTTCAGACCCAAGGAGGTAGCCACGGAGAAGATCAAGAAAGTGGACGATCACTATTTGTTGGAGCTTGAGCGCAATCCGGACATCTTGAAGGAACTGGGCAAGAGGAAGGGGGATAGGGTCCTCGTGGGTTTCGCCGCGGAAACCAGCCAACTCATGGAGAACGCCCAGGCAAAGCTCCGGGAGAAGAACCTCGACCTCATCGTGGCCAACGATGTCACCCAGCCGGGGGCGGGTTTCGCAGTGGACACCAACATCGTGAGGATCATCGACGCAAGGGGAAGGGTCAAAAACCTCCCCTTGTTGAGCAAGGACGAAGTAGCAGACATCGTCCTGGATCAAGTGCTGAAGCTACTGAAGAAGCGGGAATCCCTCAGGCCTTGGCCTACCAACTGGTGATCATTCGGAGGAAAACAACGTCCTTCTTTCCTCGAGGGACTTCTTCAGCTTTTTCATCGCCTGAAGCTCTATCTGCCTGACCCTCTCCCTGGACACGTTGAAGGTCTGACCGAGTTCCTGGAGGGTCATGGGTTCCTCGGCCATGAGACGCTTCTCGATCACCGTCCTCTCCCGGTCGCTCAAGCGGGAAAGGGCGTCCTCCACCACCCTCTTGATGAGCTGCCTGCGCTCCTTGTCCGCCAGCTTCTCCTCTTGATTGGGGGCGAAGTCGGCCAAGAAGTCGAGGAAGGTGGTCTCCTGCTCCTCGTCCACCCTCGCGTCGAGGGACAAGTCCCTCGACCGGATGCGCTCGTACATCTCCTCCACGTCCTCCACTCCGACCTTCAGCTCCTCAGCTAGGGCCCGCAGCCGCTCCTCCCGTGTGCCCTCCCCTTCCTCGAGCTCCCTGAGCCTGCCCATCTTGTAGAAGAGCTTCTTCTGCGCCTGGGTCGTCCCGACCTTCACCAAGCTCCAGGATCTCATGATGTAGTTCTGGATGTAGGCCCGAATCCACCATATTGCGTAGGAGATGAAACGATAACCCCTCGAAGGATCAAAATGCCTGAGGGCGACCATAAGCCCGAGGTTGCCCTCCTGGATGAGATCCTGGAGTTTCACCCCATAACCCCGGTACTCCAAAGCCACTTTCACCACAAACCTGAGGTTCGCGGTGACGAGACGCTTCCCCGCCTCCTCATCCCCCGCCTTGTAACGGAGGGCGAGCTTACGCTCTTCCTCAGGGCTGAGGATGGGGTACTTACTTATCGCCTCGAGATACCTTTCCTCCATGTTTTGACCTTCCATGGCCATTTAAAACTTAAGGCTTCTCTTAGCCCTTTGCAAGAAAGGTTCCCTTTGGATAAAATTTTCCATGGACCCTTGAGGAAGGAATCGGTTTTGGAAGGGGCGGTTTTGCCTGGGGGCGTCCGGGTGAAAGAGGTGCTCGATCGCTGGTACGGTTCGGATTGCCGCTATGTTAAGGTCCTGGGAGAGGAGGGTGAGGTCTACATTTTACGTCGCGGGGCGATCGAGGTCCGATGGAAGGTCGTCTTCTATGAAGCCCCCAACTACAGGGAGAGAGGGTGTACTCGGTCGCCCGTAATGTAAAGGCCCTGGCCATGGTCCTGGCCGGGGGGAGGGGGGAAAGGCTATACCCCCTTACGGAGCACAGGACGAAACCCGCCGTCCCCTTTGGGGCGATTTATCGTCTCATCGACTTCGTTTTAAGCAATCTCCTCAACTCTGGGATCCACCAGATTTACATCCTCACCCAGTATAAGGCCCACTCCCTCATCAGGCATCTCCAACAGGGATGGGTCATAACCCAGCCCATCAACGGCTCCTTTGTGATCCCTGTCCCCGCGGAGATGAGGACAAGGGAAACCTGGTATCTGGGGACAGCCGATGCGGTCTATCAGAACCTCTACCTCATCCGTCGTGCTTCACCGGACATCGTGCTCATCTTTGGAGCGGATCACGTCTATCTCATGGATGTAAGGCAGATGATAGATTATCACCTGCAGACCGGCGCTGACGTCACCGTAGCCACCATCCCCACCCCCCTCGAGGAAGCCAGTCGTTTCGGGGTCGCGGTGGTGGACGAGAACCGCAGGATCATTCGCTTTGAGGAGAAAGTCCCTCACCCCACCCCTATCCCCGGGAGGCCCCAAGAAGCCCTGGTGTCCATGGGCAATTACATCTTCAGGACGGAGGTGCTCCTGGAGGAATTGGAGAGGGACGCCCAAGACGAAAAGAGCACCCATGACTTCGGCAGGGATATCATCCCCCGCATTTGCGCGGACAGAAGGGTCTACGCATACGATTTCCGCACCAATGTAATCCCGGGGGCATCCGAACCAGCGGATTACTGGCGAGATGTGGGGACCATCGAAAGCTATTATCAGGCCAACATGGACCTAAAGGAACCCCTGCCGAGGCTCAACCTCTATAACCCGGAGTGGCCCGTAAGGTCCGTACGCTATCACGATCCACCGGCTAAGATCGTCGTCGATCACCAGGGACGGATGGGCCACGCCGAGAACTCGCTCCTGGCAGGGGGGACGATCCTTTCAGGGGGCTATGTGCGAGATTCGGTAATCGGGCGGAACACCTACATCTGGAGTGGCGCGGTGGTAGAGGAGTCGATCATACTCGGGAGCGTCGAGATAAAGGAAGGCGCCAAAATATACCGCACCATTATAGATCACGGAAACGTCATCGCCCCCGGGGAGAAGATCGGTTACGATCACGACCGCGACCGAGAACGCTACTTCGTAGACCCCTCGGGGATCGTGGTCATCCCCCGCAATCCCCTTTATTGAGGGAGATCGTAGAGCCCCCGTCGTATCGCCTCGGCCAGGAGGATGCCGAGGAGGTGGGAAAGCTTTTCCTCGTCAAAGCCGCTGAGCCTTCGTTCCTCCTCCACCTCCACCCGCCTCCTCTCGACCTTCCCCTCCCGGGCAATGGCGAAGGAGATCTCAATTTGGACCTTGCAACGGGGCGCCAATCCCCCTCCCACCTCGATCCAAAGCCGCTCCAGTCTCCCTCCCACCACCAGATCACCCCAAGAGGGATCCAGCCCTTCCGGGGAGAGATCCCAGGAGGGGGCCTCCCCCTTCACCTGGAAGCCCTCCGTGAGCAGGAAATCCCTCACCTCCCGGGAGAGAAGGATGGAGGGGGTAAGGGACAACAGCAAGGGGACTCCCTTATCGCCTTTGCGTCCTATCAACTGAGGAGTGTCCACCCGCCGCGCGTCGACGAACTCCGTCACCAACACCTCCCTGCCGGAGGGGGCCTCCCGAGGGGTGGGGAAGGGGTCCACGGTGATCACATACTGAGCCACCGTGGCACAACCAAAGAACCACAATAGCAAAAACAGCCCCTTCTTCAACTTTTGTTGTCCTCCTCCACCGCCTCCCTAAGGCGGTCCAGGATCCGTGGGATGGCGGAGGTAACCCTGTCCCAGCTGGGGATCAGGGGGATGCCAAGGGGATCCTTTAAAAAGGTCTCAGCGGCTATCCTGATGGCCTTGGTGAAGGTCTCCACGGCCAAGCTTTCCGCATGGCGATCGAAGACCAAGCCGTTGATAGCGGCATCGTCCTCATAGCGCTTAAGCATCTCGTGGGCGGTCCCCACGTAAGTAGCGATCAGGCTATTGAAGACCCCCTCGTTGAAGATCACCCCCTCCGAGGCGAGGTTCCGAAAGAGGGACTTGCAGATGTCTATGCCCATCTTCAGGAGCCCCCGCGACGGATCATCAGGGGATAGCGGCTGATGTTTGTGCTCATAGCGATCAATGATGTCCACCTGGCAGACCCTCTTGGGGGAGACGTTGCGGTATATCTCCGCCAGCAGGCCGATCTCCAGCCCCCAGTCGGCGGGGATCCTGGTCACCCTGGCCAGATCAGCGTGCATGGAGAACTCCCCCGCCAAGGGATAGCGGAAACTGTCGAGGAAGACCAATAGGGGAAGGGGACCCAAGATCTTCTCCAAGGCCCTTATGAGCGGGGTGACCAGCAGCCGCGTCACCCGGCCGTGGAGCCTGTCGGTAACGCGGCTGTAATAGCCTTTGCAATATTCATAGTCGAAGTTCGGGTTGGCCGCTGGGTAACAGAGCCTGGCGAGGAGCAGGCGGTCGTAAGTGACGATGTCGCAGTCGTGAAGCGCTATCACCTCGATCTGATGTTGGGAAAGGACGTACCCCCAGGCTATCCATACAGAACGGCCCTTGCCAGCCTCGCCGGTGGTCAGTCCCGCTTCCTCCACGGCTCTGTAGATATCTTGGATCCGCTCCCCATCGTTCCAGATGATCATGGTGCGCTGAGGCAGCACTGAGAAGAAGTTTTTAGCATAGCGAAAGTCCTCCTCTGAGGCATCCCCCAGGGTCACCACTACCTCGCGGATGTATTTGGCCCCCTTCAGGTCCTCGACGATCTTTTTCAGGGCTTCCCCTTGGAGCTCCGAGAAGAGCGAGGGCAAGATGAGGGCAATGGGCCTCTCCTTGGAGTACCAGGCGAGCTCCCCCTCCAGACGCTCCAGGTCCATGGTACCGAAGTTGTGCAGGGTCGCCACCACTCCTGTCTGGTGAAAGTCGGCCATTTCTTGACACTCCTCAAAATTTTATGCAAGCTACGGGCTAAACTATAGACCATGGCCGAGAAAAGGGTCAAGAAAGTCGTCGTCTTCACCGATCTCGATGGGGCGCTATTGGAACTCAAAACCTACTCCTTCGAAGGAGCTCGACACGCCCTTAAGCTCCTCAGGGAAAGGGATATCCCCATCATCCTCACCACCAGTAAAACCCGCAGGGAGGTGGAACTCTGGCGGAGTCGGCTCGGCGTCCAAGACCCCTTCATCTCCGAAAACGGCGGGGGGGTGTTCATTCCCACCCATCTCCCCTTGCCCCGTCCCGAAGGGACCGAGGTCTTCAACGGCTACTGGGGGTGGGCCCTCGGCGTCCCCTACAGGGAGATCCGCAGGGCGGTGGAGGATCTGCGCAGACGGGGGTTCCTCCTTAAGGGATTTGGAGACATGACGGCCGAAGAGGTGGCCCAGATCACGGGGATGACCCTTGAAGAGGCAATTCTTGCCAAAGCGAGGGAGTTCAGCGAACCATGCCTCTTCGAGGGGGACGAGCTGCAGCTCAAAAAGGCCCTTCAACCCTTAGGGCTGTCCTTTTGGCGAGGTGGGCGTTTCCTTCACATCCAGGGTCCTCATGACAAGGGCAGGGGGATGGGGTTGGTCACGGACCTCTACAGAAAGGTGTGGGGAGATGTGCAGACCATCGCCCTCGGGGACAGCCCCAACGACCTCCCCATGCTCCAGCGCGCTGACTGGCCCGTAGTCGTACGCCGCCGGGGTGGGTTGTCCGATAACCCGCCCCCCCTTAAAGGGCTAATGGTCACCTCCTCAGAAGGCCCCCGAGGATGGGGAGAGGCCATAACGAAGCTCCTCTCACAGATCGACGATGGTTGATGCCCATTGCCATCTGGAGATGAGGGCCTTTGAGGACGATTTTACCCAGGTCCTTGATAGGGCTTGGAAAGAGGGGATAGAGTTCATAGTGACCGTGGCAGTGGAGTTGAACAGCGGCAGACGATCCCTTTCCTTGGCAAAGGACCCACGGATCTACGTCTCCTTGGGGATACACCCCCACTATGCCGGACAGGTCGGGAAGGACGAGCTGCGGGTCATGGAGGACATGGCCCACCATCCCAAGGTGAGGGCCATCGGAGAGACCGGCATGGACCTCTACAGAAGCCTCTCCCCTCGCAGAAAACAGGAGGAGGTCTTTCGGTGGCACATCAACTTGGCCGAGAAGTTGGGACTACCCCTCGTCATCCACTGCCGTGACGCGGTGGAGGAGGTCTTAAAGGTACTGGACGAAGAAGGGGTCCCTGCAGCGGGAGGGATGATCCACTGTTTCTCCGGGGATGGATCCATCGCCAAAGAGTTCCTCCGCCGGGGATTCTACCTCTCTTTCTCGGGGGTCATCACCTATCCCAAGGCCGACCCCCTAAGGGAGGCCTTGAAGGAGACCCCCTTGGATCGCCTTTTGTCGGAGACCGATGCCCCTTATCTCGCCCCGGTGCCCCATCGGGGAAGGAGGAACGAACCGGCCTTTGTCGTTGAGACCGTAAGGGCCATGGCCAAAATCCGGGGGATTCCCCTTGAGGAAATGGGCCGGACGATAGCGGAAAATGCCCGAAAACTCTTTCGCATTGAGGAGGTGATGACATGAAGCGCTGGGATATCCTCATCATCGGCGCTGGACCCGCTGGTCTTACCGCGGGGATATACTGCGGCAGGGCTCAGGTCAACACCGCCATCCTCGAAGCCATCTCTCCAGGTGGACAGGTCCTGACCGCTGGGACCATAGAGAACTACCCTGGGTTTCCAGGGGGCATCCCCGGACCGGAGTTGATGGGGAGGTTCCTCCAGCAGGTCAAGGAGCTGGGCGTGCCTTTGAAGGAGTTCACGAGGGTGGTCAAGGTGAGTCCGTCCGAGGGAGAATTCGCCGTGGAGACCCCTGAGGAGATCATGGCTGCAAAGGCCATCATCATCGCCACGGGGGCCCAACCTGCCAAGCTCGGTGTCTCAGGTGAGGACCGCTTTGTGGGGCAGGGGGTGTCCTTCTGCGCCACCTGCGACGGTTTCTTCTACCGGGACCGCACCGTGGCGGTGATCGGGGGAGGTGACAGGGCGGTGGAAGAAGCCATCTATTTGAGCAACATCGCCAAACGCGTCTTCCTCATCCACCGCCGCTCGAGCCTCCGCGCCCAGAAGATCCTCCAGGATCGGGCCCTCAAGGACCCTAAGATCAGCCCCATCTGGAACACGGTGGTAAAGGAGGTCTTGGGAGACGAAGGGGGGGTAAAGGCCCTCAAGCTCAAAAACCTACAATCCGGGGAGGAATCCACCCTTTCAGTGGACGGGGTCTTCGTCGCCGTGGGACAACGCCCCGCCACCGATGCCTTCCAGGGCCTCGTGGAGATGGACGAAAAGGGGTTCATCAAAACCGACGAGAGATGTGCTACATCGAGGTCCGGGATCTTCGCTGCAGGGGACGTGAGGGCGAAGGAACTGCGGCAGGTCTCCACCGCGGTGGGAGATGGGGCGGTGGCGGCTTCGTCCGCCTTGGCTTACCTCGAATCCCTATAGGGCAGGGGGTTGGAGCTGATGCTTTAACCCCATCAGCAAGGGGATGAGGAAGGCGGAGATCACCAGTACGACGATCACCGCCAAGGCGACCCCGGGTAGGAAGACGGCCAAGGCTGCCCTTCCCGTCCCTATGCGGTGGACCTCTCTAAGACCCACGATGTAGACGATAAGGGTGTAGATCATGGAGATGAAGGGCCCGACCATGGGGATGGCCGCCCACAGCTGGGCGGCCTGCCCATAGGATACAACCCTGAAGGTGGCCTCGAACCCCTTTTTCTCCCCTCCCACGAGCATCAGGCAGAGATGCAAAACCCCACTGGTGACGAAGAGGCCTACTGCTACGAAGACCGGCAAGAGCACGCCATAAAGGATCAGGAAGGACGACGAGAAGGGGTTGACCCCTACGCTACGGGCGCTGACGAAAAAACTCCACAGCAGCGGCAACAACCCCCCTATCGTACCGGCGATTACCCCAAAGAGCAGAGGCGAACCGAGGCCCCGATCCACGGCCAACCCCTCGAAGAACCTGCTCGGGGAAAAGAGCACTCCTTTAAGCGTCTCCACGAAGGCCGACAGCGCCCCGCGATCCCCCGCCTCCCACGGGGGAAGTTTCCCACGCTGGCGGGCCCTCTCCTTCAACATCTCCTGGTAGCGCTGATACTTAGCGATGATCACCCCGCATCGGACACACTCCTCCGCCTCCGGCTGGATGTAACCGCACTGAGGGCACTTCATGGTCTTGGGCGGCATGACGGCGCTGCCATCCGACACCATAGACTCCACGGAGACCCTCGCCCCCAAGGATTCGAGGAGGGTCCTCAGCCGCTGGGCCTCATCCCACCCTATCCCCTTTTTGACCCGCACAGGCGGGGAGGTGAGCATCCGCTCCACCTCCTCCTCAGAGAGGCGGAAGCGCTCCTTCAGGCCCTCCCGCAGGCGTTCTAAGGTCTGCGGATCATCCGAGGCCGGACCGAGGAACAGGACCTTGTAAAGTTCGTTCATGGCCCCCCTCCTACGACCTCAAAGGGGAGATCAAAGGAGGCCCTCTCCCCCTTTAGTTTGTCGTGCAAGACGAGGCGAAAGACGTACTTCCCCGGAGGCAATCCATGAAGCGTAAGGCGGTTGACCGCGTAGAGATCGAGTACCGGAGACCTCTTCCGGAGATGGATCTCCATCGTCCCCTCCTGACGGAAGACCTCCTTTTGTTTCGCGTCGAGCACCACCACATCCTGAAGGAGCCAGATCTCATAGATGTCCCCTTCCCGCCTGGTGAAGTAGTTCAGGGGTTCGTAGTAGAAGAGGATGACCCCATCCCCCTTGACCTTTGCCTCTTCAAGGGGGACGTAGTCCCCATATCCCTTTACCTCGGAACACGCGAGGAACTTGGCCAAAGTCAAAGGCTCACTGTTCTGGAGGGCGATGAGCTCTTCCTTCAACCGCAGGGTCCGACTTCCCTCCGAAAGGGCAACCCCTGACAACAGGGAGAGAAAAACGAGGACGAAGACGAAGGCCCTCTGCGTCACAAAAATCTCCTCCCAGGTTCAAAGAGGTTAACACCGACTCACAACTATGTCAAATGGGACAAAACAAAAGGGCCCCGCAGGGCCCTTTTGGGGGTCTATCATCACAGAACTGTTACACTACGGTTACCTTGGCGGCCTGCGGCCCCTTCGGCCCCTCGACCACCTCGAACTCCACCTCCTGGCCTTCATAAAGGGTCCTAAAACCGTCCCCTTCGATGGCGGTGTAGTGGACGAAGACGTCCTCAGCACCTTCCCGCTCTATGAAACCGTAACCCTTTCTCTCGTTAAACCACTTAACACGTCCTCTTGCCATACTACAAAACCTCCTTACTTTTTTCGGCAGCTTCCCAGGCCGATCACCGGACCCCCCACGGCTCCGTCCCGTTGAGCTGCTGGAGCGACCTTAACACGTCGGCCGGACAAAGTCAAAAAAGAAAAAAACCTGCCGTCCCGCCCTTTGTTGACCGTCAAGAGCCCCTTTGATATCATCCAGGGCCATGAAGATCGTCGGAGAAAGCCTCACCTTCGACGACGTCCTGCTCATCCCCGGGCCCTCGGAAGTCCTCCCCAGCGAGGTGGACGTGACCACGCGCCTCACCCGCTCCATCATCCTCAACATCCCCCTAATCAGTGCCGCCATGGACACGGTCACTGAGGCCCGCACCGCCATCGCCATGGCCCAGGAGGGCGGTATCGGCATCATCCACCGCAACCTCTCCATCGAGGAACAGGTGGCCGAGGTCCAGAAGGTCAAGAAATTCGAAAGCGGGATGATCATCGACCCCATCACGGTGGAACCGGAGCAGAAGGTAAGGGACGCCTTGGATATCATGCGAAAGCACGGCATTTCAGGCCTCCCGGTGACGAAAAACGGCAAACTCGTCGGCATCCTCACCCATAGGGACCTGCGGTTCGAAGGACGACTCGATATCCCCGTGTCCGAAGTGATGACCAAGGGGGACCAGCTCATAACGGTGAAGGAGGGGATAGGCATAGAGGAGTGTAAAGCCCTCCTCCACAAATACCGCATAGAGAAGCTCCCTGTGGTGGACGACGAGTTCAACCTCAAGGGCCTCATCACCATAAAGGACATAGAGAAGATGGAGCAGCACCCCCACGCCTGCAAGGACTTCCTCGGCAGGCTCAGGGTGGGGGCTGCGGTAGGGGCCAGCGGTGATTTCAAGGAACGGGCCCACGCCCTGATAGAGGCGGGGGCGGACGTCATCGTGGTGGACGCAGCCCACGGTCACTCCAAGGGGGTAATCGAGGCGGTGAGATGGCTCAAGGCCACCTTCCCCGACACCCAAGTCATCGGGGGTAACGTCGCCACCTCCGAAGGGACGAGGGCCCTCATCGACGCAGGGGCCGACGCGGTCAAGGTAGGGGTGGGACCCGGCTCCATCTGTACCACAAGGGTGGTGGCCGGCATAGGGGTCCCCCAGATAACCGCCATCATGGAGGCGGCCAAGGTGGCCAAGGAGGCAGGGGTACCCGTGATCGCTGATGGCGGCATCAAATACTCCGGCGACATCACCAAGGCCATAGCGGCGGGGGCCGACTCCGTCATGATTGGCAACCTTTTTGCAGGAACCGATGAGAGCCCCGGGGAAATCGTCCTCTACCAGGGAAGGGCCTACAAGGTATACAGGGGAATGGGATCCCTGGGGGCGATGAAAAAAGGCACGGCAGATCGTTATGGACAGCCTCGCGAGGAGGAGAAAATGGTGCCCGAGGGGATAGAAGGACGCGTCCCCTACCGTGGTTCCCTCTCCTTCTGCATCCACCAGCTGGTGGGAGGACTGAAGGCTGGCATGGGATACGTAGGAGCCAAGGACATCCGAGAGCTGCAAGAGAAAGCGCGCTTTGTAAGGATAACCTCCTCCGGCCTGCGCGAAAGCCACGTCCACGATGTGATCATCACCAAGGAGGCTCCGAACTACTGGGTAGAGTGAAAAGGACGAACCATCTCCTGAGAGGAGCCTTTTTTTTATTCTGGTGCCTATTTTTTTTCTCCCCTGTGACATCTTACGGCACCCTTCATGACGACCCTCACGGGATCTTGGAGGAGGCATACAACAAGGGGGTGACGAACTGGTGGGGGTACTCCGTCCTACTCTTGAAGGAGGGAAAGGAGAGGGGCGGAGAGGAGGGGCTACGCCTCATGGAGTTCACCCCCCGTCTCACCCCTGACCTACCGGCTGCCCACATCGAGACGGCCCTCTATCGCTGGCAGCTGAGGCCCTGGGAGTTCTACACCCCCTTGAGGGGGTACTTCGAAGGGGGCAAGGCCCTGCTGCGCAACCCCCCCTTGTTGGTGGTACATGGACTGGAGCTGCTCTACCTGCTGTCCTTGGCGGTCGTCGTGTCAACGGCGATCCTGTCCGTCGTCCTCCTCTTCAAGGCACTCCCTCTCTTCATGCGTGCTGGACCCGCGGGGAGGGCCCTGCGGATCACTTTGCTGGGGATGCCCCTATTGCTGAGGGTGAGCCTGCCGTGGGTCCTCCTTCTTTGGGGGGTATTCCTCTGGCCCCATATAAGGAAGGGAGCGAAGGTCGCCCTTGTAATAGCCCTCGTAGCCCTGACCTACCTACCTTCCTTTACAGGAGAGCTCTCCAGGAGGCTCGCAGGGGAAACGGGCGTGACCCTCTTCGACCTGTATGAGATGAATTACGGGATAAGGGAGAAGGCCCTGTGGGACAGGTTTCTCGAAAGGGAGAAAAGGGGCTTCGACAGGGACCTCTATCTGACCCTGGCCGTGGGTTACAAACGGGAGGGGAACTACCAGGAGGCCGAGGGGAGACTGCGGAGCCTGCTGTCGAGGTTGCCGGGCGACGCAGACGCCTGGTGCAACCTCGGCAACGTCCTCCTCATCGAGGGGATGGTGGAGGAGGCCATCAAGGCCTACCGCAAGGCCATAAGCTACCGACCAAACGAGGGGATCTACTACTACAACTTGAGCAAGGCCCTTATGCAACATTCCATCTTCTTCCTGCCCGAGGCTTCGGCCGCCTTCAGAAAGGCCACGGATCTCGCGCCAAAGGAGATAGCCCTACAGCTGCAGCGGGAATCCCCCCATCCCAACCGCTTCCTCCTGGACGCACCCCTGAGGCGGGGGGAAATCCTCTCCAGGGGGCTGAAGGACCTATGGCAGCAGGGGATGATGGAGCTCATCTGGGGCGTATGGCTCCAAGACCTCTCCCCGAGGTTGCCCTATGTGCAGCCTTTAGCCATTTTGGGACTTGTAATCCTCCTCATCCTCCTGCGGCCAACGGCCTCGCAGCGGAGGTGTGCCATGTGCGGCCGCATCTTCTCCGGCCTTTACAGCCAAAGGGAGGGGACGAAGGCCATCTGTCTCCGCTGCGCCACGGTGCTCAGGGGCAGGGAGAAGGACTTGCCAGCGAGGGAGGAGACCGTCAGGAGGATAAAGGCCTTCGCCCGCAGGGAAGGACGGATCCTGCGGGTAATGCTCCACCTGCCGGGGATGGCCCACCTCTGGCAGGGGTATTACCTAAGCGGCTGGTTCTTGTCGCTGCTGGCCTCCACGGCTGTACTGGCGATGTCCTATCCCCATGGAGTCCTGCCCCACCCTTACCTCCCCGAGCCCGGCTTTCCCGCCGCCTTGCCCCTATGGGGACTGCTGCTCATCGGCCTTTACTGGGGGGCCAGGAGGGATGCCCTCCGCAGGGAGCACAAAGAGGTCCTGAAACCACCTTTCTACGTGGGGATATGAAATGGCTTTAGAGGGGAATCTCCGCGACTTCAACATCCTCGAGGTCATTCAGCTCCTCGGTCAACAGGGAAAGAGCGGTATCCTCCGCGCGTGGAGGGAGGGGAACAAGGTGGAGATCTACTTCTCCGAGGGGAGGATAGTTCACGCCATCGCCAGCCCAAGGCACAGGTTCGACCTGTTAGGAGAACGGCTGGTCCGGGCGGGAGTCATCTCCCATGAGGAATTGGAACGCAGCCTGAAGGAACAGAGGGACAGCTTCGCCCCCCTCGGGGAGCTCCTCATCCGCAAAGGCCTCGTCTCGGAGGAGATGGTAAGGGAGGCCTTGGAAGCCCAGGTCCACGAAGTTATCTACGACCTCTTCCACTGGCAGGAAGGGAAGTTCCGCTTCGAGGTCTTCAAGGTGAAGGTCCCCCGCAAACTCCCCACCTTGATCTCCGCGGAGGAGTTGATGCTCAACGTCCTGCGGATGGCCGACGAGTGGCCAGCGATAGAGGAGAAGATCCCCACCAGGCGTCTGGTCCTCGCAAAGGTGGAGGAAGGCAAGGAGCTGGAAGGACACCTGAGGGAGGTCTTCGAGCTGGTGGACGGCACCTCCGACGTAGATGAGATACTTCAGCGCTCCCTCCTCGGAGAATTCACCACTTTGGAAAGCCTCGTGTGGTTGATGGATCACGGTTACATCGTCCCTGTGGGGGCCAAAGAGGAGGAACGGGGGATCGTACCGACGAAGGCAAGGCCCCTCTCCCTGCAATTGCCGGTGGATCTTAGGAAAATCGCCCTCGGGGCCTTGATCTTGGCGCTGCTAGTGGGGGCCTTCTTCCCCCTGGACTTCTCCTTCCTCACCGAGGGCATCACGAGGGACTCACTGTTATCTCCTCGATACGCCTCCTTCCTCGAAAGGGGAAGGGGGGAGAGACTCACCCTAACCATGCCCTCCCCTCCCATCCCGTGATGATCGTCAGGAGGAACCCATGGCCAAGGGAAGGGACTACCTCATCGACTATCTGACCCTCAAGGAATCGTGGCGCCTCTTCAGGATCATCTCCGAGTTCGTCGAGGGCTTCGAGACCTTGCTCCAGGTCGAACCCGCCGTAAGCATCTTCGGTTCCGCCCGTGCCCCGGAGAGTTCTTCCATCTACCGAAAGGCCTACGATCTCGCCAAGGCCCTGGTCCGCGAGGGCTTCAGCGTCATCACGGGCGGAGGGCCAGGGGTGATGGAGGCGGCCAACCGCGGTGCCCTGGAGGCGGGGGGTAAGTCGGTGGGGCTGAACATAGACCTGCCCACGGAGGAACCCCCTAACCCCTACCTGAACATCAAGCTGAGCTTCCGCTACTTCTTCGTCAGGAAGGTGATGTTCACCAAGCACTCCGTAGCCCTCGTCTTCTTTCCAGGAGGGTTTGGCACCCTGGATGAGCTCTTCGAGGTCCTCACCCTCGTACAGACGAAAAAGGCCCGTCCCTTCCCCTTGGTCCTGGTGGAGAGCCGATACTGGAAGGGGCTCCTCGAATGGCTCAGGGACCCCGTTCTGTCGTGGGGGCACCTATCCTCCGGGGACCTGAAGCTGATGACGATCCTGGACGACCCGGAAGAGGTGGTATCCTGCATCAAGGCCCACGCCCGCAGGAAACGATCTCGAAGAGGCCCTTGAGGATCTTCGCCGTGGCGCCCCAAACCGTCCACGGGCCGCAGTGGTAAAAATAGACCCGCTCCAGCCGTCCCCCCTCTTGCCATACTTCCACCTTCGCCCTGTCGACGTGGAAGTACTCCATGGGCAGAAGAAGTACTTCAGTAGCCTCCTCCCCGTCCGGCCTCAGGGGGTAGGGGTAGGGGATCACACCCACGAAGGGCGTGATCAGAAAGCGCGACCGGGTGACGATTTCGTCGAGCCTCCCCACCACCTCTACGTCCCTGGGATCGAGGCCCACCTCCTCACAGGCCTCTCGCAAGGCCGTCTCCTCTAAGGAGGGATCCTGGGGGTCGACCCTCCCTCCGGGGAAGGATATCTCCCCTGCGTGATGGGGAAGGTTCGAAGCCCTGCGGATGAGGATTACATGGCACCGTCCGTCCTTGATGCACAGGGGCACAAGCACTGCCGCCCTCGTCAGGTCCCCCTCTTGGGGGATCACCCGCAAGGGCCTTCGGTCGAGGACCTTGCGCAGTTTGTCCCTCAGGGCTTGGGGGATGGTCTTATTCACCCTCTGCAGGCCCTTGGGAAGGCAGTTCCTCCTCTCGCATGCGGCAATGGCCGTGAAAGAGGGCCCCTTCCTCCACGGCCAGGGTGGGGGTGACGATGTCGCCTATTACCTTGGCGGAGGAGCGGAGGTCCACCTTCTTGGAGGCCCTCACATTGCCGAAGACCTCCCCTTGGACTATGGCAGTCCCCACCTCGACCTCTCCCTCCACCCTGGCCCCCTCCCCCACGATGAGGAGGTCAGCAGATCTTATTTCGCCCTTGAAACGCCCGTCTATCCTCACCGCCCCCTTGAAGTCGAGCTTCCCCTCGAAGACGGTCTCCCGGCCCAGGAAGGCATTGACGTCCTCCCGCAGACCTTCCTTCTTCATCCCCTACCTCCTTCTCTGATTATCCCGATGATCCTCTCGAGGTCATCGAGACAGTAAAACTCTATCTCTAACCTCCCCCGATTCCCCCGGGAGCGGATCCTCACCTGCGTGCGCAGGATGGACCTCAGCTCATCGAGGACGGCCTCCAGGTCCGGATCAGGGGGGCCTTCCTCCCTTCGGGGAGTCCTGGGCTTTGAGGCGCGCTCCGCCTCCCTGACCGAAAGCCCCTTTTCGAGGATCCGACCGAGCAAATCGAGCTGGGCCTCCACTGTCGGCATGGCGAGAATGGCCCGGGCGTGACCCGCCGTGATCCGTCCGTCCCTCAAAGCCTCCTTCGCCTCCGAAGGGAGCTTGAGGAGGCGCAGGGTGTTGGCCACCGAGGAACGGTCCTTCCCCACGCGCCTGGCCACCTCCTCCTGAGTGTAGCCGAAATCCTCCATCAGACGTCTATAGGCCTCGGCCTCTTCCAAGGGGTTGAGGTCCTGGCGCTGGAGGTTCTCCACCAGGGCCACCTCGAGGGCTTCCCTATCATCGACGTCCCTCACTATTACGGGCACCTTTTTTATGCCCGCCTTGATAGCCGCCCGCCATCGTCTCTCCCCGGCGATGATCTCGTATCCCTCCCCTTTTCGCCTGACCAAAAGGGGCTGAAGCACTCCTTTCTCCCTTATGGAACGAACCAGCTCCTCCAATCCCTCCTCGTCCAGCTCCCTCCGCGGCTGAAGGGGATTGGGCCTCAGATCTTCGACGTCACACAGCAAGACCTCAACCCCCTCCTCCCCTTCGAGCCCCTTCAGCAGGGCGTCAAGCCCCCTGCCCAACCCCTTTTTCTTGGGCATGGCCGTCCTCCAGGAGCTCCCGGGCGAGCTCCAAGTAACTCTGGGAGCCCTTGCAGCGCAGATCGTAAAGAAGGGCTGGTTTGCCATGGCTCGGGGCCTCGCTGAGCCTGACGTTGCGCGGTATCACGGTGTTGAAGACCTTGGGGCCGAAATGGTCCCGCACCTCCTTCAGGACCTGCCGCGCCAAGTTGTTGCGCCCATCGTACATCGTCAACAGGATCCCCTCCACCCGGAGAAGCGGGTTGAAGCGCTCCTTAACAGCCCTTATAGTCCGCAGGAGCTGGGTCAGCCCTTCCATGGCATAGTACTCACACTGAAGGGGGATGATCACCGAATGGGCCGCCGCAAGGGCGTTCAAGGTGAGCAGGCCGAGAGAAGGAGGACAGTCCAGCAGGATGTATTCATAGCGCCCCTTGACCTCACCCAGCAACCCCCTGAGCCTCCTCTCCCTTTCCCGCTCCCCCACCAGCTCTACCTCCACCCCTATGAGGTGGATGTTGGCGGGCACCAGATGGAGCCGCTCCACCTCCGTCTCCCTTATCACCTTCCCGAGGGGAACCTGGCCAATCAGGGCGTGATAGAGATTGGGCTCCATCTCCTCCTTTTCGAAGCCCAGGGCGGTAGTGGTATTGCCCTGGGGGTCGACATCTACCAAAAGGGTCCACCGCCCTGACCAGGCCAAGGAGGTTGCGAGGTTGACCGCCGTGGTGGTCTTCCCCACCCCTCCCTTCTGGTTGGCGATGGCGATGACCTTTCCCATGGAACGGCGCCTTGAAGATACCACCTAACCCCCAGAGGGCTCAAGTTCGACGGAAGAGGATGAGGAGCCTTCTGCCCATACCTCGGGGGAGCTCCACCTCGCGGACCTCCTCCAGCACCAAGGGCAATCCCTCCCGCAGCCTACGGAGCTCCTCCCTGCCCCGCGGGCCCTTCATGGCGATGACCTTTCCCCCCTTTCTGGTGTAGGGGATGGCCATGTAGAGGAATTCCTCCATGGAGGCAAAGGCCCGAGAGACCACGAGGGAGAATTCCCCCGCCTCCCTCCGCAAGGAGGGGTCCTCGGCCCTGCCGTGCAGGACCTCGACCCCTTTGAGGCGGAGGATCCGGATCAGGTGCCTGAGGAAGAAGACGCGTTTCTGGGAGGCGTCGAGAAGGACCGCCCTCACCGAGGGGTTGTATATCTTGAGGACAAGGCCCGGAAAACCAGCCCCTGTCCCCAAGTCGAGGAGCTCCTCCCCTTCCTCCAGAAGGGGGGCAACCGTCAGGGAGTCGAGGAAGTGCTTGACCGCTACCTCCTCTTCATCCCTCAGGGAGGTGAGGTTGACCTTGCGGTTCCACTTGAGCAGCTCTCGGACGTAGACCTCGAAGAGCTCGAGGTGATGGGGTTCGAGGACTATCCCCAGCTCCCTCGCCCCTTGGACGAGCGCGGACCTGAACCCATCACCACCCTCGCTCATCCAACACCCTTTGGACCTTTCCCTCGCTGCGGGGAAGGCTCCCGGGTTCGAGGAGCTTCACCGGCACTTCGAGGCCCAAGGCCTCCTTCAGGGATTCGGTGACCCTCCGCCGGAGGGCCTCGGTCACCTCCTCGGCCTCGACCTCCACGGTCATGACGTCGCCCGTAGGGGATCGGTGAAGCCTTATGCGATAGTGGGGGGTTAACTCGCGGAAGCGCAAAAGCACCTCCTCCACCTGCGACGGGAAGACGTTCATGCCACCGACCACCAGCATATCGTCGGTACGACCCCGTACCCGCCTCATCCTCACCAGGGTTCGACCACAGGTGCAACGTCCCCGCTCAAGGGCCGTCAGATCACCGGTCCTATACCTCAAGAGCGGCAAGGCCCGCTGCCTGAGGGAGGTGAGGACCAACTCCCCCTCCTCCCCTTCGGGAAGGATTTTCTCGGTAACAGGGTCTATCACCTCCGGCAGGAAGTAGTCCTCGTTTATGTGGAGCCGACCCTCTTCACAGCTGAAGGCCACCCCGGGGCCGAACATCTCCGCGAGGCCGTACATCTCGTAGACTTCGATTCCCATCCGTTCCTCGATCTCCTGCCTCATGGCATCGGAGAAAGGCTCTGCCCCTAAGTGGCCTATCGCCAGCGGCAAAGCCCTGAGGTCTACCCCCAAGCGCTCTGCCATCTCGGCGATGGTGAGGGCATAGCTGGGGGTGCAGAAGAGGGCCTTGGCCCCCAAGTCCCTAAGGAGCACCACCTGCCTCTCGGTGAAACTAGCCGAGGTGGGGATGACGGTGCAACCGAGCCTTTTGGCGCCCAAGTGGTAACCGAGCCCCCCGGTGAAGAGGCCGTAAGGGTAGGCGTTCTGACACAGATCCCCGGGCCTGATCCCCGCCGCCCAGAGGGCGCGGGCAACACATTCGGCCCAGTCCTCGAGGTCCTTGGGGCCATAAGGGACCAAGATGGGCCTACCGGTGCTCCCTGAGGTGGCCTGAAAGAGCCTCACCTCCCCAAGGGACAACGCACATAGGCCAAGGGGATAGTGGTACCTCAGATCGCTTTTGGTGGTAAAGGGGAGGAGCTGTAGATCATCCAACGTCCGGATCTTCTCGGGACTCAACCCGAGCTGTGAAAACCTCTCGCGGTAGAAGGGGACCCGCTCCACAGCCCACCCCACGAGGGCCTTTAACCGCCCCCACTGCAGGGCCTCGATCCGTTCCCGCGGGGCCCCTTCTACCTCGCTCCAGAGCTCTCCCATCCCGATCAGGTCTTGAAGGCCGCCTCAGTGCCGATGTACTTCTTGCGCAGCTTGGGCTTCTCGATCTTACCGGTGGGGTTCCGAGGCACCTCCCCGAAGAAGACCTTCCTGGGGCGTTTGTAGCGCGGCAGCTGCTGGCAGAACTCTATCACCTCCTCCTCCGTCATGACCTCACCGGGCTTCACCTCCACCACTACAGCCACGATCTCCCCTAAACGCTCGTCAGGGTAACCGATGGCTGCCACGTCCTTCACCTTCGGGTGGGTGTGCAGGAAGTCCTCTATCTCCACGGGGAAGATGTTCTCTCCACCCGAGATGATGATGTCCTTTTTGCGGTCCACCAGCCATATGAAACCGTCTTCGTCCTGCCGGGCCATATCCCCTGTGTAAAGCCACCCATCGCGGATGGTCTGGGCCGTGGCCTCGGGGTTCTTGTAATACTCCTTCATGACGCCGTCACCCCTCACCACCAGCTCTCCCACCTCCCCTTGGGAGACGGGATTGCCGTCCGAATCCACGATCCTCGCCTCCCAGTTGAAACCGGGAAGCCCGATGGCACCGATCTTGTGCTCGTTCTCCATGCCGAGGTGGACGCAGCCCGGTCCCGTGGCCTCACTCAGTCCGTAGTTGGTGTCATAGGCCATCTCGGGGAAGTACTCCTTCCAGTGTTTGACCAGGGAGGGGGGAACGGGCTGGGCCCCAATGTGCATGAGGCGCCACTGAGAGAGCTCATACTGGTCCGGCTTGAGCTCCCCGGAGTCGAACTTGAGCAGGATGTCCTGGGCCCAAGGCACCAGCAGCCACACGATGGTCCCCTTCTCCTCGGAGACCGCCTCCAGGATCCACTCGGGCTGCACCCCTTTGAGGATCACCGCCCGACCGCCCACTATGAGGCTTCCAAACCAGTGCATCTTGGCTCCGGTGTGATACAGCGGCGGGATGAGGATGAAGTTGTCCTGGCGGGTCTGACGGTGATGGGCGTTTTCGGTAATGCAGGCAGAGACCATGTTTCTATGGGTCAGCAGAATGGGCTTCGGCCTCCCGGTGGTGCCGGAGGTGAAGTAAAGGCCGCAAGGGTCCTCATAAGTGATCTCCACTTCGGGGGCGCGATCGGAAACCTCCTCCAGGACCTTATCGAAGGACTCGGCCCAAGACGGTCTATCCCCTTCGCCGACGAAGATCCAGTATTTGATGGTGGGACATTCGTCCTTTATCGCCTCAATCCTCTCGATGAACTCCGGACCGAAGACCATGGCCTTGGGCTCCGCCACATCCACACAGTATTTGATGTCGTCGCTGGTGAAACGGAAGTTCAGAGGTACCACCCAGGCCCCGGTCCTGATGATCCCGAAATAGGCCACAAGCCAATCGATGGAGTTCATCATAAGGTGGATCACCTTGTCGCCCTTCTGTATCCCTCGTTTCATCAGGGCGTTGGCGAAGCGATTGGCCTTCTCGTCAAAGACCTTCCAGGTGATCTCCCTCCTCCTGCCCCCTTCAGCCGGGGCACGCTCGATAAGGGCCACCTCATCCGGATACATCCGGGCGTTCCTCGCCAACATCTCCCCTATGTGGATGCAAATACCCATCGCCCTCCCTCCTTT
>CAZGDM010000031.1:0-10845 GCA_964525275.1 uncultured Thermodesulfobacteriota bacterium
ACCTCCTTGACTGACCTGCTTCTCTCCTATAAGATCCTCATCGAAATGGCCTACAGATCCCCCCGGCAGGTCCTGAGGAGGGTGCGGAATTGGCAGGCCTTTTTCCTCCTCTGTGGCCTTGCGCTGGTGGTGGTTGACATCTACCTCTCCTCAAAAGGGGGCATTTGTCAGAGCGAGGGGTGCCGGACGGTTGCCGCCTCTCCTTTCACCCGCCTTTACGGGATTCCCCTCCCCTGGCTTGGGGCCGCCTTTTTCTCGGGGAGCATCCTCTTGCTGCCCACCAAAAGGCCCTTTACCACCCTCTTGTCCCTCGGGGTAGGGGCGAGTTTTTACTTCGTCTTCCTGCAGTTGGTGGTGCTCAGGACCATTTGTCACTTCTGTATAGCCGTGGAGGGGATCATCTTCGCCACCTTCCTGGTGGGCCTCGCCTCTCGGGAGGGCCGCCTCAGTCTGACCCACCCAGTTTTGGCCATCCTCATTGGGTTCCTGGGGGTCCATGCAGCTTACACCCTCCCCCTGGGAAAGGGCGGCACGGAGGTATGCCCCTTGGACAGGGGACGGGTGGTCCTCTGGGAGGGACCGGGGGAGGAACGGGTACAGTTCTTCTTCGACCCCCATTGTCCACCCTGCGGGGAGGCCTTCGAGGTCCTGCGGTCCCATCGGGAGGAGTTCTCCCAGGTGGCCTTCAGATGTGTCGCTGTACACCCCGATTCCAAAGGGGACGCCTTGGCCTTTTACAGCCTGGTCATCGGAGGGACCGACCCATGGGAAGCCTTTGAGCGCGTCCATGGCAAAGAGCCGAAGGTACCCCTCAAGGCGGGGGCGCGGGACATGCTCCGATTGAGCCACGTTCTCCTCCAAGAACTTGGCCTCGAGGAGGTGCCTACCCTCTTGGTCCTCGGCCGCGAAGGCGAGATCCTGGTGGGTAGGCGGAGCATAGAGGACCACTTCGAAGGATCCTTTACCCTGCCGACTCCTGGCTTGGCCCCGGACATCTGCGATCCCTCGGGGTGCGATTAACCAAAAAGGGCCCAGCCCAAGCGAATGGCCAACCCCAGGAGGAAGGCCACTGAAAAGGTGAAGGCGAGGGCGAAGATGGTCCTTTTTCCGCCTATTTCCCTCCAAAGGGCGGCTGCCGTGGCAAGGCACGGGATGTAGAAGACCACGAAGACCGTGAAGGTCAAGATCTGTCCAGCTGTGATGACCTCCAACACCTCTTTGGTTCCGAGGGCCTCAAAGAGCATGATCAGGGAGAGCTCTTTTCTGAGGACCCCGAAGATCAGGGTCGTCCCTACCTCCCGGGGCAACCCGAGGGGGAGGGTCACCACCGTCAGGGCCTTGTTGAGGAGGCGATGAAGGCCGAAGTGCTGAAGCAGCGCCAGCAGGGCACTGCCGCCGATCAACAGGGGCCAGGCTATGGTGATGAACTCCTTCAAGCGGTACCAGGACTTGGTGATCAAGGACCTGAGGGAAGGCAGATGATACCGGGGGACCTCCAGAATCAGACCAGGGGTGACCTCCGGGTAGATCCTGCTCATCAGCATCCCCGAAAGGCCCACCACTACCAGGTTAAGGATGTATATCCCCATGGCGTAGAGGGGTCCCAGATAATAGGAGACCAGTCCCAGGATGATCACCGTCCGAGCTGAACAGGGGATGAAGGTGGCAAGGACCGCGGTGATCATCCTGTCCCGCTCTGACTCCAGGATCCGCGTCGCCATAACGGCGGGGACGCTGCAACCGTAGCCCAGAAGGAAGGGCACCACCGACTTGCCGTGAAGCCCAATACGGTGCATAAAGGAATCGAGCAGAAAGGCCACCCGCGGCAGATACCCCGAGTCCTCAAGGGCAGCCAAGGCCAGCAAAAAGGGGACGAGGTAAGGCAAAACTATCCCCACCCCTCCAGCCACCCCATCCAGCCCCCCCTTGATGAGGGCGTGCAACATCCCCCCTTCAGGGGCTAATCGCGCCACGGCGGAGGATATTCGATCGAAGACCCCGAGGAGCGGTTCCTCTAGGAAACTCCCCACCTTGAAGACGCCGAAGAAGAGACAGAAGAAGACCGCCACCAAAATGGCGTACCCCCACACCGGGTGCATCACCCAGTCGTCCAATCTGTCCCGCAGGCTCAACCGCGGCGATCGCACCACCCTGACCACCTCCTCGTAGAGGTTCATGGCCAGGGCATGGCGTTCCGAAGATACCACCACGTCCGCAGGACGGCCGTGGCGATCTTCCAGATGGCGCCTGTAGGATTCCACCTTGGCCGAGCGCAAAGGAGGGGACTTGGCGAACTCCGGATCTCCTTCCAAAAGTTTGAGGGCCACGAAGCGCGCCGGGAGTCCTCCGGTACGTCCCTTCACCTCCTCCTTCAGCGCCTCAACGACCTCTTCCACATCGCGGCTGAAGGGTAGGGCTCTCCCCACGATGGACTCCTCCCAGGCCCTCAAGGCCTGCCTTACCATATCCGTCAGCCCCTGTCCGGTGTAAGCTATGGTCTTCACCACGGGGATCGCGAGGATCTCAGACAATTTCCCCTCGTCGATGACGATCCCCTTACGCTCGGCCTCGTCCACCATGTTGAGGACCAGTATCATGGGTTTTTCCAGCTCCAATAGCTCTAAGGTCAGCTCCAGACTTCGGCTGAGAAGCGATGCATCGGCCACATCCACGATCACGTCCACCTGTTCCTCAAGGAGGAACCGCCGGGTCTCCCTCTCGGCTGCATCGGAGCTGCTTAGGGAGTAAGTCCCGGGAAGGTCGACGCACTCGCACTCCCTGCCGTCCACGTAGAGCTTGCCCAGGGTGTACTTTACCGTCGTCCCGGGGAAGTTGGAGGTGATGGCCTTGTAGCCGCTCAGGTAGTTGAAGATGGTGCTCTTTCCGCAATTGGGCTGGCCGACCAGGACTACCCTCATTCCACCTCCTCCACCACCACCCTCCGGGCCATCCCCCTGCCTATCATGAAGGCAGTGCCCCTGGCCTCTACCATAATGGGACCCGCAAAAGGGGCGCTCCTAACAACCCTCAGGACCTCGCCGGGGTACACGCCGAGGCCGAAGAGCTGTTGACGACATCCCCATCCTCCTTCTATGGAGAGGACCTTCACCTTCCTGCCCGGCGGTATCTGATCAAGGGTCAGAGCCATCTCGAACCTCCTCACCGTCCAATTTCAGGATGCACGTCTCGCAGTAGCCCTCAAGACGCACCTCCACCCCCTCCACCATAACCCCATATCGCTTCTGCACTTCTTCCTTCAACTTCTGGATGAGGGGACTCCTGAACTCCAAGACCCTGCCACAACTACGGCAGAGGAAATGGTAGTGCTCCGCCCCCCTGGCCAGCTCATAGCGATGGCAACCCTCTCCGAAATGGAGCTCCTTGACCAAGCCCAGATTCCTGAAGAGCTTGAGGGTCCGGTACACGGTGGAGAGGCTTATCCTGGAATCGCGCTCCTTGGCCCGGCGGAAGAGTTCATCGGCATCCATGTGTCCCCCCGCCTCCCGGAGGACCTCCAGGATCAGCTCCCGCTGCGCGGTCCAGCGGGGTGTTTTTTTGAAAGTGCTTTTCATTTGCAATAAAAACATATACCCCTCATCTCCTCGGCTGTCAAGGGGCGACCTCCTCCCTCAGGCGATAGAACTCCCGGCGAAACTCCTCAAAACGATCCTCCTGCAGCGCCCGACGGATCTCGCGCATCAGGTTCAGGTAATAGTGGAGGTTGTGAATGGTGTTGAGGTAATAAGCCAGAAGCTCCCTCGCCATGAAGAGGTGCCTCAGATAGGCCCTGGAGAAATGCCTGCAGGTATAGCAGTCACATCCGGGATCTATGGGATCGGGGTCCCGGGCGTAACGGGCATTTTTGATGTTCATCTTCCCCCATGGGGTGAAGAGCTCGCCGGTACGGGCGCAACGGGTGGGCAGCACACAGTCGAACATGTCCACCCCCCTCCTGACTCCCTCCACCAGGTCTTCGGGGGTGCCCATGCCCATGAGGTAACGGGGCTGATCTTGTGGCAGGAGCCCACAGGTGAACTCCACCACTTCCCACGTCTGCCTCTTCTCCTCCCCGACGCTCAACCCCCCCAGGGCGTAACCGTCAAAGCCTATCTCCATCAACGCCTCGGCACTTTTGCGGCGCAGATCCAAAAAGACGCCGCCTTGCACGATCCCGAACAGTGCCGCCTCCCCCTTCCTGGCCCCCTTCCCCCTTCTGGCCCATCGTGTGGTGAGCTCCACCGCCTCCTCCACCCTCCCCTTCTCAGAGGGGTAGGGGAGACACACATCGAGGCTCATGATGATGTCCGCCCCAAGGGCCTCTTGAACCTCTATGGCTCGTTCAGGGGTGAAAAGGTGCAACGAACCATCCAGATGCGACCTGAACTCCACCCCTTCGGGCATAACCCGCACGAGCTTACAGAGGCTGAAGATCTGATAACCCCCACTATCCGTCAAGATGGGGCCGCTCCATCCCATAAAGGCATGGAGCCCACCGAGATCCCTTATGACCTCTACCCCTGGCCTCAAATAGAGGTGATAGGCGTTGGCCAACACCACCTCGACGCAGAGCTCCTCGAGTTCACGGGGGCTCAAGGCCTTAACACTGCCATGGCTCCCCACAGGCATGAAAAGTGGGGTTAGAGCTTTCCCATGGGGGGTCTCCAATAAACCTACGCGCCCCTCAGCGGTCTCCTTTTCCAAGCAAAAACGAAATTGAGCCATGGGACGATAAATTACCCCGAAATCTCCAAAGGGGCAAAGTTTCGGAAGGACGTTCAACAATAAGGAGGTTTTCATTTTTCGATAAAAATTGTCCTTGACAGGCCGCAAAATTGCGCCATATTCGGAGGCAGACCCCGGTGAGGTCTTCGGGCTCTCAGCCCTGGTCGAACCCTATGAGTATGCCACCTACTCGCCCAGCGTTTGAGAAGTGCCTACGGCGACCTCTCTGAGAAAGTGGCAATGGAGACGGCCCCTTCGATCCCCTCCTATGGTTAAAACCCGAGATCCTCGTCCACCAGCAGGACCCTGAAATCCGTCTGGGCGGGTTTGAAGGCGACTACGAGGTAGATCCTACAGATTCTCTGGGGGGATTTACACCCCTGGCAGCTTTCCTTCTTCACACAGGGGAGGTCTCTTCCCAGGCGGGAGGCGTTCTTCGGGGCGGCGATCTCCTCTATCCGCCTCCAAGCCCCGGAAAGGTCGTCCACCACCTTGTTCCTACCCGCTACCACTACTACGATCCGGGGGCCGAAGGCGGTGGCCGCCACGCGATTGCCCACCCCGTCCACGAGCACTATTTCCCCCTCGCGGGTGATGGCGTTGGCGCTGGTGAGGAAGACGTCCGAGCGAAGTTGCTCGCGTCTGACCTCCGGGACCTCTTCGGGAGCTGCCCTCCAGTGATCGAGCACCCGGCAACCCCTGCTCTCGAGCTCCTCCAGCACCCCAAGCTCTCTCACCGTCACCGACCCCCCGACCCCCACCGTGGCCCCAGCTGGGATCCATTCCAGGAGCCGGGCTCGCGCCTCCTCGGCGTCCCTGACGACCTCAGCCGTGAAGAAACGACCTCTCAGGGCCTCTCTGATCTCCTCTAACTCTCTCAAGGTTCCCCTCCTCTACGAATCTGGTTCCCCACAGGATCTCCTCGGCCCTGGCCAGAAGGGGCAAAAGGGTCTTCCGCTTCAAGGCCGAAACCGCCACCCCTCCGTAGCGTTCAGCAATCCTTCTGGCGAACCCCTCCTCCACCAGGTCCATCTTGTTGAAGACCCGAAGGATAGGCTTCCCCCCGAGGCCCAGGTCCCGCAAAAGGTCCTCCACTGCCTCCATCTGATCTTCGAAATGGGGGCTTGAGACGTCTATCACGTGGAGCAACAGGTCTGCATCCTGGAGCTCGTCAAGGGTGGAACGGAAGGCGTCCAGCAGATCTGAGGGCAGATTCCTTATAAAGCCCACCGTGTCCGTGATGATCACCTCCCGCTCCTTAGGGAACCGGAGCCTACGGCTGGACGTATCCAAGGTGGCGAAGAGCTTGTCCTCCACTTGGACCTGGCTATTGGTGAGGGCGTTGAGCAAGGTCGACTTTCCCACGTTGGTGTAGCCGACGATGGAGAGGATGGGAATGGAGGAGCGTCTGCGCTTCGCCCGCCTCTGCCATCTCCCCTTGGCCAACTCCCTGAGCTCCCTCTCCAAGCGGTGGATGCGGTCCTTGATCCGGCGGCGGTCCACCTCGAGCTTCGTCTCTCCGGGGCCTCGGCCGCCTATACCCCCCATCAGACGGGACATGGCCGTGCCCTTGCCCACCAGACGAGGCAAGAGATACTTGAGCTGGGCCAGCTCCACCTTCACCTTCCCCTCTCTGGTGTGGGCCCTGCGGGCGAAGATATCGAGGATCAGCTGCGTCCTGTCGATCACCTTCAGGTCCGTAAGGGAGGCCAAGGCGTTGACCTGGGCGGGTGTGAGGTTCTGGTCGAAGACGATGATGTCGGCCCCGGTCTGAAGGGCCTTTATCACCAGTTCCTTGGCCTTACCGCTGCCCATGAGGTAACGGGGGTGCAGGGCCTTGGGCCGCTGCACTATGGTCCCGATGACCTCGAGGTCGCTCGTACGGGCCAGTTCCTTCAGTTCCTCCAAAGACTCCTCTATGGGATAGGAGGAACCCCTCGGCACCACGCTCACCAGCAGCGCCCGCTCCCTCCCGTCCACCTCCAGGGCCGAGAAATCCCGCTGCAGCTCGTCCTCCAAGGAGGAGATGAAGTCCTGAAAGTCCAGATCCACGTCGTAAAAGGACTTGAAGGACTCCTCGCGCCATACCCTTCCCTCGGGGTTTTGAGGCAAGAGGTAGGCCATGAAGAACCCCCCGGGCAGCCCCCTCTCGTCCACCCCGAGGGCCGCCATCAGATCCAGACGCAGCAGGGCGAGGTCGGTGAGGTCGTCTTGGCTGAGGGGCTCCCCCTTCAAGTGAGTGTGGACACATCTCAACCCCCTGAGCCTCCCCCTTCCCCGACGCCAGCGGCTGAGGTCGGGGATCACGATCTCTCGGTGATCCCCCACGATGACAAAACAGACCTCACCGGAGCGATCTATGATGACCCCGATCTGGCGCTTTATCTGGCGGGAGAGCTCAGTGAGGTAACGGGCTAATTCCTTTGTGATGACCTCCTTCGGAGGGACCCTTCGGCGGTAGATCCGCTCTAAGGCCCTCAGCTCACTCGGCTTAAGCCCTGTGGTCTTCCCCTCAACCTTCCTTATGCGCTATCACCTCCGCCGAAAGGATAATCAGCCCCTTTTCTCCCTGTCAACCATCTCCTCCTCCACCCATCGGATGGTCTCCTCCGCGAGGTCCAAGGCCTCATAATAATCCGCCCGGGTGACCCTCGACTGGAGCTTGGGATGGTTGACCAAGGCATAGTAGCGGTTCAGTCTGGATACCCCCCTCACCCGTTCCGGCACCGGTATGCCCTCACGGGCTATCTGGCCGAGGACGACTTCCAGATCATGCAGCGGAGGCGGGGTCTTTTGGAGGAAGAGGAGATAGGCCTTAAGGGCCCTCTCCGCTGCCTGGTGGAGGTCAAAACACAGATCCTCCACCACCACCCCTTCCACCTCCAGGCAGGCCTTGGCCTTCAGGAGACTACTGCGGGCACGCCTCAACCACTCCCTGGCTTCCCTGACCCCCTCCCTCTCCATCACGCGAAGGAGTATAACAGAAAGGGGGAAAGGCCTCCAACGATTTTCTGGACACCTTCCTTGACGCCCTCGAGAACCATGTGGGATACTCCGGGAGGTGGAGCTGCCGAAACTGAGACCCCTGGAAGCCCTACCTCTGGAAAGAGGGGGGAGGCGGATGGTCGCCCTCCGGGACCCCTGGGGAGTGGCCTCAGAGGTGGTCCTGTCGGATGAGGCCTTCTTCCTCGCGAGCATGCTCGACGGGACCAACACCTTCCGGGACATCCAGGTTGCTTACATGCGTCGCTTCGGGGGGATTTTATTGAGGGAGCGCCTCCAGGAGCTGATAGATGACCTCGATCGGCACTTCCTCCTCGAAACGCCTCGTTTTGAACAGAGGCTGAGGGACTTAAAGGATGAATGGGAGCGCTCGCCTGTGCGAGAAGCTGCCTTCGCAGGACAAGCTTACCCTGCCGATCCCGCTGAGCTCAGGCGTTACCTTGAGGGATTCCTCCATGCGGCAGAGGAGACTGCGGAGGGGGTCAGTGGTATAATCGCCCCCCATATAGATTTTGACCGCGGCGGCCCTTGTTATGGCCACGCCTACGCCCCTCTCAAGGATGCACCTTCACCCCCTTTGGTGGTGATCCTTGGTACCTGTCATCTGCCCCTCAGGACCCCCTTCGCCGTCACCGATAAAGACTTCAGGACCCCGCTGGGGATCGTCCAGACGGACCGCCAGGCCATCGAGGATATGAGAGAAAGGCTTCCCTACGATCCAATGGAGGAGTCCTTCCTCCACAGAAGGGAACACACCATCGAGTTTCAGATCCTTATGCTGCAGATGTTGTGGGGAGAGGACATCAAGGTGCTCCCGGTGCTCTGCAGGTCCTTTGAATCTTACATCCGTGAAGGCCTCTCCCCGCGAGACGACCCCGCCTTCGAGACCTCCATAATGGCCCTCAGGGGCAGCCTCGAGGGACGAAACGTCCTCATCGTGGCCAGTGCCGACCTCGCCCACATCGGTCCTCAGTTCGGTGACCCTTTCCGTGTGGGAGAGGGAGACCTCTTGCAGATGGGGGGGAGGGATCGGGAGATGCTCCACTACGTGGAGCAGGGGGATGCCGAGGGATTCTTCGCCTATGTGAGGGCGGAGGGCGATAGAAGGAGGATATGTGGGCTCCCCCCCATCTACACCCTGTTGAGGCTCCTCGACCCCGCAGAGGGGAAGCTCCTCGACTACCGCCAGTGGCGCCATCCCCAGGGGTTGGGGGCCGTCACCTTTGCCAGCCTGGTCCTGTTCGCGAAGCGATGAAGGAGCTACCCGTAGACCTAACGGAAAAGAGGGCCGCATCCATCCTGAAGCTCGCCGATCACGACCCCCTCGAGGCCGAGAGGCGCTTCAATTCCCTTCCCTTCGTGGAGAAGATGGGGATGGTCCTCAGTTTGAGGGGGAAGGACCGCGAAAAGCTCATCCTCCTGTCCAAGGAGCCCCAGCGACTTGTCCAGAGGATGCCCGAGGAGGAGTTCTACTACACTGTAAAGGAGATGGGGGAAAGGGACGCCCTGGCCCTTCTGGAGCTGGCCTCCCCCAGGCAGATCGCCTTCTGTTTAGACCTGGAGGTCTGGAAGAGGGACCGGATCCGTCCGCGGGACATGCTCCGCTGGCTCGACCTCCTCATGGAATGCGGCGAAGACAAGGCCCTCGAGGTGTTGAGGGGGCTCGACGAGGAGCTCCTGGTGGCCTTCCTCCAACGGCATCTCCGGGTTTACAAACCAGGAACCGAGATAGAGGAGGTGGAAATAGACCACGAGGACCTCTTCACCCTCGACCATCAGTACTTCATCCGCATCCGTTTCAAATACGCGGAGCCGGTGCTGTTGAGGCTGCTCGACATGCTCTTCCGAAGGGACCAGGGGCTCTACCGGAGGCTGATGGAGGGCGTCATCTGGGAGGTCCCCGCCGAGGTGGAGGAGCTCGCCTTTCGATGGCGCCAGGGGCGCTTGGCCGACCGGGGCTTCCCCGAGCTGGAAGACGCCTTGGAGATCTACCGCTATGTGGAGCCCGCCCTGGTGAGGATAGACCAGGGGGTAAAGGAGCACTACGGCCCCGACGACGAGATGAAACGCTGGGGGGAGGTGGGCTCCAACTTCTACCTATTGCCCATGCCGTCGGACTCCTTTCTCCGCCAGGTCCTGGAGGCGTCTGCGATAGAGGGGCTCGACTGGCTGAAGGGCGAACTCGTCTACCTCTGCAATCGCGCCATGGTCGCCGACGGTGTGGACCCGGCGGACCTCGAGGGCGTCAGGGAGCTCCTCGGGCGTGTCTACGATTACCTGAACCTGGGCCTGAGTTACCTTGCCCGTGGGGACTTGAAAAAGGGCCTCAAGGCGGTGAGAAAGCTCTACCTCAAGGAGATCTTCCAGGTGGGCTTCAGCCTCACGCTGAAGCTCCGCCGCCGCCTGGAGAGGATCCTGAGGTCGAGCCCCTGGTTCCCCGGGGGGAAGGAGGACCTACACCTCCTGGATCCTCCGAGGAGGGAGGTGGCGGAAGGGCTGCTGAGGCGAAAACCCCTCCTTTACGCAGGGCTCATCGACCCGTCGAGCTCCACCTACCGGACATTTCACGACCTGGGGGAACTGGCCCGGGTGGAGGAGATCCTGGACGAGGTGGAGGGGGTGGCCCGCCTTCACCACGAACTCTATCGTTGGGACCCCGCCGAGGTCCGCAGTGTGGATCTTGAGGGCTGCCATCCCGATAGCTGGGAGGAGATCACCTTCAAGACCCTCACCCTTACTGCGCTGGCCCATAAGGAGGAGACAGGGGAATTCCGCTTCGCCCCCCTCCCCAGGGAAGGACTTCGGCGTTTTCTGGAGAAGGCCCTCGAGGTGAGGGAAGGTCGCACAAGGCCGACACTAAGGGGGGAATTCCTCGAGGGGATAAAGGCCTTCTACGAGGAGATCCTCTCCCCCCTTGCCCCTCATGAGAGGGATCGGATCATGGGATTCGTAAAGGAAGCCCTTGCGGACCTCGCGGAGGAGTTCGGGGGTCTCGACCTGAGCCGTCCCATCGACCCCCGCTTCGTCCGCTTCATCGTGGTCTACAGTAGCTGAGCATGGAAGCCCTCCTTCAGGCCGCGGAGGACCTTCGCTGGCTCTTGGGAAGGGGCTACCCCAGGG
>CAZGDM010000031.1:10945-23753 GCA_964525275.1 uncultured Thermodesulfobacteriota bacterium
TCGCGGAGAAGGCCCTTCATCTGGTCCTTGAAACCCTCTCGCAGCTCCGCCCGAGGGAGATAACCTTTTTACTCGATGCCCCCATGAGCCGCAGCGGGGAGCTCGCCGCTAAGATAAGGAGGGACCTCGAAAAATGGGGGCTTCGGGGCGACGCCAAGGCAGTTCCCGTACCCGAGCGGTTGTTAGAGGGGTTCAGGGGGGTCGTCTGTTCGGGGGATGGGGCTGTGGTGGATAGGGCCCAAAAGGTCTTCGACCTGGCCGGCTTCATCGTTCAGAAACGGCTGAGATGTCCCCTTCTGAGGCTCAAGGGCTAAAGGCGGAGGTCCCTCAGCGGATCGCCGCCCTCAGAGGACTCATGGCCGCACAAGGCATGGAGGCCGCCCTGGTGCTCCAGCGGGCGGACCTCTTCTACCTTTCGGGGACCGCGCAGGACGGACTCCTCTACCTCGACCACGACCGGGAACTCCTCTTCATAAGGAGACATGCCCCAAGGGCCGAGGCAGAGTCCCCCCTTTCGGTCGTTCCCTTTCGTTCCTTCAGGGATATACCCCGGGCAATTCGCGATCGCTGCGGCCGTCTTCCCGAAACCATGGGACTTGAGATGGATGTGGTGCCCGTGGCCCTCTTTCGGCGATTCGAAGACCTCATGCCGGAGGTAGCCTTTACGGACCTCACCCCTTTGATCCTCCGTTTGAGGAGCAAGAAGTCCCCCTGGGAGGTATCGATGATGGAGAGGGCCGGGGAGATCGGCCTCCGTGTCTATCAGGAAGTCCCCCGGGTACTCCGGGAGGGGATGACGGAGCTTCAACTTGCAGGGAAGCTGTTAGAGGTGGCCCTCTCCAACGGCCATCAAGAGTACCTGAGGATGCGGGGGTTCAACGCCGAGGCCCACAGCTGGCATGTGCTGAGCGGCCCAAGCGGTGGAGTCCTGAGTTCCATGGAGGCACCCATGGGGGGCTGGGGACCTTCGCCGGCTTATCCCATGGGGGCGAGCCCCAAGGAGATCCGCCGCTCGGAGCCGGTGCTCATAGACTTCGGCACCTGCTACTGGGGTTATCTCGTGGATGAAACCCGCTGCTTCAGCGTGGGACCTCTGCCCGAAAAATTCCGCAGGGCCTTTGAGGCGTGCCGGGAGATCCTCGGAGAACTGATCGCTTCAGCCAAGCCGGGTGTGTCCTGCTACAGGCTCTATCACTTGGCCTGGGAGGTGGCCAAAGCTTTGGGCTACCAAGATCAGTTCATGGGACCGCCCGGTTACAAGACGCGTTTCGTGGGACACGGCATAGGATTGGAATTGAACGAACCCCCCTTCGTGGCCGAGGGCCACGACTACCCCCTCGAGGAGGGGATGACCCTGGCCCTGGAGCCCAAGATGGTCTTTCCCGGAGAGGGAGCGGTGGGGATAGAGAACACCTACCTGGTCACCTCCCAGGGCCTCCGCTCCCTCACCCCGGTTTCGGAGGAACTCGTAGAGGTGCCTTGAGCCCTCCCGGGCCGGGTGTTATCTTCCAGGTGATGAGAGGCGAGGAGATACTGCCCGGCGTCATCCGGCTGGAGGTGTCCTCCCCCCTTGGGGAGCTACCCCCCTCCGTTTCTTACCTCCTGATGGGTCAAGGGACGGTCCTCTGTATAGACCCAGGATATCCCCTGCCGGAGGTAGAAAAGGCCCTGAAACAGGCCATCCCCCGAGGCAAGGAGGTGATAGTGCTCCTCACCCACGGCCACGTCGACCACTACGGGGCAGCGGGCTTTCTGCAGAGGGAATACGGGGCTCAGGTGTTCGTCCACAGGAGGGATTTGGCGAAGGTGGTCCTGGGGGTGGTGACGGAGCTCGACAGAAGGCGAGAGGAGGTGCAAAGGCACTGGCGTCTTATGGGCCTCGGGGACGAGATCGAAGCCCTGTGGAAGGAACTGGAGGTCTTTCGGCGGATGTACGCAGGGGTCAGGGAGGCCCATCCCCTCCCCCCCACCATCTCCTTCGGCGGATGGCACCTCAGGGTGATCCCCACCCCGGGACACACTGCAGGGAGTTGCTCCTTCTACGAGGAGGAAAGGGGGTGGATATTCTCGGGGGACACGCTCCTACCCCACGGCTTGGAGACATGGCTCTCGGGCCCGGCCTTCGGCGAGGAGGGGGCCTGGATCGAGGACTACAGGGAAGGACTGCGGAGGATCGCCGCCCTCAAGCCCCGCTGGGTCCTCCCCGGCCATGGGGAACCCTTCAGGGACTACAAGAGCAGGATCGAGGAGATCGGACAGAGGTGCAAAAGACACAAGGACGAGATCCTGAAGGTGCTCGACGGGGAGGCGCTGACCGCCCTCGAGGTCGCCCAGCGTCTCGACGTGGAGGCGAGGGGCTTCGTCCGACTCCTGGTCACCGGCCAGGTCTTCTCGCTGCTCGGACAGATGGAGTCGGAGGGCCTGGTAGAGTCCTCCAGAAACGGGGCCATCCACTGGAGGAGGACCTGATGCAGCAGCGGCGGGACCTCAAGGGGATGACCCGTAAAGAGCTCGAGGCCTTCGTCGAGGCCTTAGGGGAACGGGCCTTCAGGGGAAGGCAGATCATGCGGTGGATATACCACCGGGGGGCAGAGGACTTTTCGGTTATGAGCGACCTGCCGAAGGCCTTGAGGGAGAGGTTGTCTGAAAGGGCCAGGCTTTCGCGCCTCGAATTGATCGCCGAGGAGGAATCCCGAGACGGGACCAGGAAATTCCTCTTCGGCCTCTCCGACGGTGGGGCCATCGAGAGCGTCCTCATCCCCGATGAGGACCGTCTCACCCTCTGCGTATCCACGCAGGTGGGCTGTGCCATGGGCTGCCGTTTCTGCCTCACCGCCCGGGGTGGCTTTGCCAGGGACCTCACGGCCGCGGAGATCGTGGACCAGGTCCTTCAGGTAAGGCGCCTCCTCCCCTCCTCCAAACGGATAACCAACGTGGTGCTCATGGGGATGGGAGAACCCCTGGCCAACTACCAAGAGGTGGTGAAGGCCATCGAAGTGATGGAGGACGATCTGGGGTTGGGGCTTTCGGCCCGGAGGATCACCCTCTCCACGGTGGGGTTGTTGCCCGAGCTCGAGCGCCTCTTCGCCGATGGAGTCAGGTGCCGCCTGGCCATATCGCTCAACGCCTCGGACCAGGAGACCCGCCAGCGCCTCATGCCCATAAGCAAGAAGTACCCCCTCGAACAGCTCCTCGACGTCTGCCGTAGGCTGCCCCTGCCGCCCAGGGAACGGATCACCTTCGAATACGTGTTGATTGCAGGGGTGAACTCATCGCCAGAGGACGCCCGCAGGCTCGCCTCCATCCTGAAGGGGATCCGCTGCAAGGTGAACCTCATCCCCCTGAACGAGGCCCCGGAGATCCCCTTCCGGTCCCCCTCCAGGGAGGAGATCCTCGAATTTCAACGGATCCTCATAGACGCGGGTTACACAGCTCTCATACGCGAGAGCCGAGGGGCCGACATCTCGGCGGCCTGTGGCCAGTTGAGGGGGAAGGTCATCCCTGGGGAAAGGCGACCCTGAAGACCTCGTCCACGTCCTTGACGAAGATGAACTCCATCTCCTCCTTGAGGTCCTTCAGGTCCTCCCCGAGTTCCTCCACATCACCGCGATTCCTCTCAGGCAGGATCACCTTGTAGATCCCGGCGGAGCGGGCGGCCAGGACCTTCTCCTTTATGCCCCCCACGGGAAGCACCGTCCCCGAAAGGGTGATCTCGCCCGTCATGGCCACGTCGTTCCTCACGGGCCGGCCGCTCATGGCCGAGGCGATGGCGCAGGCGATGGTGATCCCTGCGGAGGGGCCGTCCTTGGGCGTGGCCCCTTCGGGAACGTGGACGTGGATGTCGTACTTCTCGTAGAACCGCTCCTCGAGGCCGAGCTCCGAGGCCTTGGAGCGGACGTAGCTCAGGGCCGCCTGGGCCGATTCCTTCATCACCTCACCCAAGGACCCCGTCAGGATAAGGTTGCCCTTGCCCGGCATCTTCAGCGCCTCGACGAACAGGACCGCCCCTCCTGCCTCGGTCCAAGCAAGGCCCGTGGCCACCCCTGGCTTGGCCGTCCTCAAGGCGACCTCCGGAAAGTACTTCTCGGGACCGAGGTACTCCCGGAGGTTGTCCGGGGTGATCATCACCGCAATGGATTCACCTTGGGCCTTACGGTAGGCGATCTTGCGGCAGATCTGGGCGATTTGCCGCTCGAGGTTCCTCACCCCTGCCTCGCGGGTGTAGGAGGAGATGATCTTCCTTATGGCGTCGTCCGAGAAGGCCACCTCCCCGCTCTCCAGGCCGTTTTCGGACATCTGGCGGGGGATCAAATAGCGCCTGGCGATGGCGACCTTCTCCTCCTCGGTGTAGCCTGGAAGCCTCAGCACCTCCATCCTGTCCCTCAGGGCAGGATGGATGGTGTCGAGGATGTTGGCCGTGGCGATGAAGAAGACCTGTGATAGGTCGAAGGGCAGGTCTATGTAGTGATCCCTGAAGCTCGAGTTCTGCTCCGGGTCGAGCACCTCGAGCAGCGCTGCCGCGGGGTCTCCACGGAAGTCGGCCCCGATCTTATCTATCTCGTCGAGCATAAACAGCGGGTTTTTGGTCCCGGCGCGGCGGATGGCCTGAAGGATCGCCCCCGGCATGGCGCCGATGTAGGTGCGACGGTGCCCGCGGATCTCCGCCTCGTCCCTCATACCGCCGAGCGATATCCGGATGAACTTCCGACCCAGGGCCCTCGCGATGGACTGCCCCAAGGAGGTCTTCCCCACCCCCGGTGGGCCGACGAAACAGAGAATGGGCCCCCGGGGGGGCTCCCCCCGTTCCTCCTTGATCTTGCGCACCGCCAAGTATTCGAGGATCCGCTCCTTGACGTCCTTAAGGTCGTAGTGGTCCTCGTCGAGGATCCTCTTGGCCCGCTTGAGATCGAGGTTATCCTCCGTGGTCTTCGTCCAGGGAAGCTCCACCAGCCACTCGAGGTAGGTCCTGATGACACCGTACTCTGCAGAGGCAGGGGGCAACTTCTCCAACCGCCGCAGCTCCCGCTCGGCCTCCTTCTTGACGTAATCGGGCAGACCCGCGGCCTCTATCTTCTCCCTGAACTCCCTGATCTCTACCTGGACCTCGTCCTCCTCCCCCAGCTCGCGCTTTATCGCCTTTAATTGCTCCCTTAGGAAGTACTCCCGCTGGCTCTTGGAGAGCTCCTCCTGGACCTGGGATTGGATCTTCGCCCCGAGCTCGAGCAGCCCTATCTCCCTCTGAAGGATCGCCGATATCTTCTTGAGTTTCTCCTCTGCCCCCTGGATCTCCAGGATCTCTTGGCGCTCCTCGGGTTTCATCCGCACCATGGTGGCGATGAAGTAGACCAGGCGGATGGGTTCCTCTATGCTCATCGCCGCGGCCTGGAGCTCGTCCGGGATGTAGGGGGTGAGGCTGATCATCCGCTGATATTGTCCCACGACGGCCCTCATCAAGGCCTCGACCCGTTCGTTCTTCTCCTCCGGCTCCTCTACGACCTCGACCTCGCCTTTGAAGTAGGGCTCCCGCTCGAGGATCTGCCGGAGCCTCAATTTGGCCATACCCTGGACCATCAGGCGCATGGAGCCGTCGGGAAACTTGAGCATCCGGTGGATGAACACGGCGGAACCGACCTCGTAGAGGACCTCCTTCTCCTTGTCCCGGAGCATGAAGGCCCCCACCACCCTACCCTCGGCCATGGCCGCATCAACGGCCTTGATCAGCTTCGGAGCCCTGAGGATGAGCGGGACCACCGTGTAGGGATAGATGACGATGTCCTCCAACGGCAGAAGGGGGAGGACCTTGGGGATAGCTGGAAGCTGTCCCCCTCCGGCGGGCATGGGAGGGGGCTGAGGTTGTCCTTCCTTTCTCTCCTCATTCATCCTCTTCCTCCCTCTGGACCGCCACCTTCACCTCCTTCGGGGTCGGTTTGTGCAGGGTGATGGTGAGGATGCCGTCCCTGTAGACCGCCCGGATGTCCTTCTCCGACACCCGCCAGGGGATGGAAAAACTCCGCTCGAACTCCCCATAGGTGATCTCTGCCTGATGGAACAGGCGTTCCCCACCCCGATACTCATCCCTCTTCACCCCGCTCACAGTGAGGGTACCCTCGGAAAGGGTGATCTTCACATCCTCGAGGGACGTACCGGGTATCTCCAGCCTGATCACCATGGCCCGTTCGGTTTCGAAGACGTCAGCCGGTGGTCGCCACCCCCGCGTGCTCAAGACCCTGCGGGCCTCGATGAAAAGGTCGTAGAAGCGGCGCTCCGCCTCCAGATGAAGCCGCCTTATGGCCTCAAATATCTCATCCCTCTCCTTGAACATGGTGGATCTCCCCATAGAGTTCTCGAACTGATCATAGATCAAGGGCGGGGGAATTGCAATTTACTACCGTTGAAAAGCCTTAAGCCCCCGTGTTAAATTGTGTCACGGCCATGAAATCTATAAAGATAGTGGTTGAAAAACACCCTGACGGCTATGTCGCCTATCCCGTGGGCCTGAAAGGGGTGATAGTGGGAGAAGGCGAAACGTATGAAGAAGCCCTTCAAGACGTTAAGTCCGCCATAAAATTTCACATCGAGACCTTCGGCGAAGAAGCCCTCGAGCCAGACGAAGAAGTACTGGAGACCTTCACAGCAGAGATAGCCCTTTGAAATTCCCCCGCGATGCCCCAAAGGATCGCGTCCTCAAGGCCTTGGAACGCTTGGGTTTCAGAATTGTGCGAGTTGGAACCCACATCTCGATGGTACGGGATGAACCCGATGGATCACAGACTCCTTTAACTATGCCTAACCACCGCCGGATAAAAGGGGCAACCCTTCGCATCATATGCCGTCAAGCCGGCATTTCCCGGGAGGATTTCCTCAAAGCCTTTCACGAAAAGTAATTAAGGCAGAACCGGCTGTATCACCTTGAAGGGAAGCTGAAGGGTCCTCTTGACCACCCCGAGGAGTCCGCCCCCGATGGCAGAGGGGGGCAGGGGCGTCACCTTGGGGTCCGAGACGGTGCCCGTGACCTTGAAGGGAAAGGATAGGAAGGTCTTGCTCTTGCCGGTCAAGACCTCCCCCAGAAGGGGTATATGGCTCAAAAGCGTATCCACCGTCCTCAGGGGGGCGACCAGCACCACCAGGTCGAGACGGCCCGTTGGGAGGTCCATCGTCCCTTCGGCGAAGATCTTGAGCCCGGGGGACTCTATCACCCCCTCCTCTATCCTCAGGCGCCCATTCCGCACCCTACCCACCACCTCCAGTCTGTCGTAAGGGAAGCCCTTGCCCCTGAAATCTGGGAAGCGTCCCTTGAGGATCTCCATCACGTTCAGCACGGCGAAAAGGCGCGACAACACCGTCAGGCGGTATATGCGGCCCTCGGCAGAAAACAGGTACAGGGACCCCTCCGAGGACTCCCGCAGGGGGTCCCTCCTGCCCCGGGCCCGGAGTTCCGCCTCGAGGAGGAAGACCCCATCGGCCAGGCCCTCCTTGCCCCCGAGGCACCGGAGGGTCTCCCCCAGAGGGGCCTCAGCCGCGGCCAGACGCAATCGCAGATCCTTCCTCCCCTTTAAGGACGAAAAAGCCCCGCTGATGTCCATACCGCAGAGGAGCCCTCCTTCGAGCTCCACCCTGCTCCCATCCCCCGTGAGGACCACCTCCCCCCTGCACTCCCTCAAGGTGAACTTCTCCAGATGGAGGGACTTCGCCTGCCAAGAGATACGCCCCGTGAAGGTGAGACCTTCAGGACGCCCTTTCCCTTTGAAGAGGGACTTCCACGGCACAAGATCCAAATCCTCCGCCCGGACCTCGAGGGCGAGCTCCACCCATCTCCCCCTGAAGGTGACCGTCCCCTTCCCCTCGATGATCCCTTCACCTGCCTTAACCAGTCCCCTCTCCAGCACCAGCCGCTCCATACCCGCTCCACGGACTCTCAGGGTTTCCACCTTCAAAGGGGGCGCCGACGGCAAAAGCAGCGGCAATTCCCTCACCTCAAGCCACCCCTTCAACTCCCTACCCTCGCGGGAGCTTTTCAAGCTCAGGTCCCCTTTGACCACTGCCTCCCGGGGATAATCCCCCTCGAAGATCGCTCCCAGGTCCACCCCGGTGATCTCTCCCTTAAAGTTCGCACAGAGATCGCCACGGCCGTAGGCAAAGGAAAACAGGGCTTCGCCCCTCCCTTTAAGCCTTACCTCCTCCAGGCTGGTCGCCTCCTCACCCCCTGTTCCCTTGATCCTGACCACCTGTCCTCGGGGGAAGGAAAGGGAGGCATCGATCCCCCACTTGGCCCCCTTCTTTGAGACCTTTCCCCTGAAACGATAGGGAGCCCTAAGGCGTAGCCCCAGAGGTAAGTTCAGATAATCGTTCAGCCAGTGGGCCAATTCCCTGGAGAGGGATACATCGCCCTCGAGGACAAGGCCCTCGAGAGGCCTAAAGCCCTCAATCTCTCCGGAGATCTTCCCCGAGGCCCCCTCCACCTCGACCGAGACCTCTGAAAAGGCAAGGCCGTCTTTTTTTATGGCCACTTTCCCCCCTTTCGCCTTGAGGGGTGCGGGCAAAGGCGGAAGGGAGAGGACCAAATCCGGCTCTCCCCCGACGTAAAGCTCCTCGAGGGTGAAGGGCTCCAGCAGGGCGGCGACCCTCAGGCCCTCCACTTTGAAGGCCCCGCTCAGGGCCCCCTTTTCCAAAGGGACGACCTCCTTCACGGCCATGAAATCCTTGAGGTCCACATCCCCCCGCCCTTCCTGCACCTCAATCCGTGCTTCGGGAAAGGAGATCCGCAGGGTGACTTCAAGGGAGCTGTTGGGGGCCTTCACCCTCAGGGCCTTGAGGGCCATCCCCTCATCGGTAACCGATCCCCTCGCCCCCCTTATCTGCAGGGGCCAGGGGAGCACGGGATGACGCAACCTTAGATCGACCTCCCCGACCTCGACCGCCACCCGCGGGTGGGAGGGATCGCCCCACACGTGCAGTCCCCCCTTAACCCGCCCCCGGCTGCCCCTGAGGTCCCGGAGGAAGGCCCGGAGGCCCTTCCCTCGCACGATCCTCGGCAGATAAACCCTCAGGTCCTCCGCGTCTGCATCGATGGAGGCCCGAAGCTCCAGATCGCCCTTACCCTTGAGGGGCACTTTGAGGAAGCCATCTTTGGCCCTCGTCCGCCCGAGGCGTGCCCTGGCCCTCCGGGCATAAAGCACCCCTTCCTCGATCTCGAAGTCGCCTTCCACCCCCTCCAAGGGCAGAGACCCCACGGGCACCACTACCCTGCCGTCGGTGGCGCTGCCCTCGATCTTAAGGGCCTTCAACTCCAGGGCTTCCTCAAGGGTCTTCCCGGAGGCAGAGACTCGCAACTTGAGCAGCCGCCCTCCCCGCACAATTTGAAAGACCTTCGCCGCCCGCTCGGGCCAAAGTCCAAGGAGTACCTGCCTCGCTCCCCCCACGTCGATCCCCCTGCCCTCGAGCTCCAGACGCCATCCCTCGCCACGACGCACCTCGACCCTCAGCTCAGCCGATGGGCTGAGGACCGTAGTCTCAAGGCAGAGCCTCCACGAAGTCCTCGTCCCCGAACCCCTCAGCCTGAACCGCCCTACCTTCACCCCTGCTGGCTCGAACTCGAGGGACTCCCCCTGGAGTTCCCCCTCGAACTCCACCCCCCTTAGCCCAAAGCGGGCCCTTCTGACGATGAAGTGAAGCCTCTCCTCCCGATGGAGCCACCCGATTTCGACCTCCCCCCCCTTGAGATGGAACTCCTCCACCGGCGGCGGGCCGATCCGCCCTCCTGCTCCTCCACCGAGGGTCAGGGAAAGCCTCAGACCCCTTGCCGAGACCCTCTTCAAGGCCACCTTCCCCCTGAGCAAGGGCCAGAGGCGGGGGTAAAGGGTCACCTCCGCCAGGTGCAGGGCGGTCCCTTGGCTCTTAAGGGAGATCCCCTTGAGGTGTAGATGGGGCAAGGGGGTTACGTAGAGGAGGGCCTGCTCAACCTTCACAGGGGTCTTGAGCGCCCGGGAGGCCTCCCTTTCTATCCTTTCGCGTATCCCCTCGACCTTAAAGGGGAAGAGGCTCAGAAAGAACAAAAGGAGACAAAGGAAGGCGACCGAAAGGAGCAGGATGACCTTTTTCACGGAGAAATTATAGTGGTTATCCCCGCGGGGGGAAAGCTAAGATCGGATGATCTGATTTACCCTGGCCTGCATCTCCTCGATCCAGGCGTCAGGGTAAGGGGAGGTGCCCCGAAGGGAGGGGTCCATGGGGTCCTGGGGGTTGAAGTTCTGAAGCTTCAGCCCCTTGGCCCCCCGCAGTTCCTCTGCCATCCGCAGCAGGTCCTCCTCCCGATGAAGGGTCGGGACCACCGTGGTCCTGAAGGTGTAGTCCACCTTGCCCTCCATAAGCAGTTCTATGCTTCTGCGGATGCGATCGAGCTTCACCGGTGTGCCCGCCGCCCGGCTGTAGCTGGCCTCGTCAAGCGGCGCCTTCACGTCCATGGCCACGTAATCGATGAGCCCCGCCGCAAGCAATCTCTCCAGCACCTCGGGCCGTGAGCCGTTGGTGTCGAGCTTCACCCCGAGGCCCATGGCCTTTAGGCGCTCGAGCAACCCCTCCAACCCCTTGTGCAGCGTCGGCTCCCCACCGGTCACACAAACCCCATCGATCCATCCGTCGAACTCCTTCAGGCGCTCGAGGATGTGATCCAGCGGTATGTCGAGGAAGCGATCCGGATGCAGACACAGCTCGTGGTTGTGACAGAAGGGGCAGCGGAAGTTGCAGTGGGGCAGAAAGAGGACGGAGACCACCTTCCCCGGCCAATCGAGGAAGGAGGTCTCCAGAAAGCCCTTGATCTTCAGGGGGGCCATCACTGCATCCTCAGCCTTGCCGACCCCTTCGTGCCGCTCACCTGCACCACCTGCTCCACCTCCGCCGGCCCCGGCACCCATCCTATCCAGTGGGCCAGCACCTTCTCCTGGTCGTCCTCCACCAGGATGGTAGGGGTGGACTGCACGCTGTAAAAGGCCGCTTCGGCCAGGCCGTCGGGGGTCTCCAGGTCGAAGAACTCCACCCTTACACCCCGCTCTTTGAGGAGTTCCCCCACCTTGTGGGCCTGGGGGCACTTCGGACAGTGCTTGGTGGTGAAGATCTTGACTCGACCCATCCTTCTCCCTCCTTTCCTTGCAGATCAGACGGCGGCAGCCGCCTCCGTGTCCTCCCCTCTGAAGAACCCCTGGTTCCTGAACCTGTCCCTCAGCTCCCCGAGTTTGCCCTTGTTCCAGCTCGAGATCTTGGTGAAATAACCCGTGATACGCGTGATCCCCTCCACCTCCTCCGAACCGCAGTAGGGACAGCGATCGAGCAACCCCCTCACCGTCCTCGCGCAGGAGATGCAGGTGGTGAACTCGGGCGAAAAGGCGATCTGGTCGTTCTGGCTCAGGCGGAAGACCTTCCTGACGAAGTTGGCCAGGGACTGCGCCGAAGGCCTCGCCTCCCCGAGCCAGATGTGGGTGAGGGCCCCGGCCTCGATCAGCGGATGGAAAAGCCCCTCCATCCTCACCCGCTCGATGGGGTTGAGGGGGGCCGAGATGTTCATATGGGTGGAGTTGGTGTAGTAGATCTCCCCTCGGGAGATATCTCCCTTTACCACATGGCCCGCCAGGGGTGAGTGGTACCGCAGATCCAGACGCGCGAAGCGGTAGGCCGTGGACTCCGCCGGGGTCTGCTCGAGCACGAACCTCATCCCGTGCCGCTTCGACATCTTGTCGGCCAAAAGCTTCATGTGAGCGATCACCTTGAGTCCGAACTTCAGGGCGTCCTTCGATTCGTGCATCTCGCGGCCCGTGTGGATCTTGACCATCTCGTTGAGCCCCACCATCCCCAGCAGGTAGGTGGCCCTCTTCATCCTGAGGTAGGGCTCCCCGTCCTGATCCATGCAGAGCAGGGCCAGGGGGCCCTTCTCCCCCAGGGAGAGGAGCTTTTCGATGAAGGCCCGCTTCTGCAGATGGGCCTCCACGGCCATCTCCACGAAGCGCGTGATGTTATCGAAGAGCCTGGTGGTGTCGCCCTCGGAGAGATAGGCGATCCGCGGCAGGTTCAGGGTCACGTTCTGAAGGGCACAGTAACGCATCTTCCAGGGCTGACGGGCATCCTGAAGGTCCGATTCGTCCAGCTTGAAGCTCAGGCGGCAGCACTCGGAGATCTTCGCCGTCTCGCCGCGGTCGAAGACGAAGTAGGTGTTGCCCTTCTCGGAGGCCACCTCGCAGATCAGGTCCAGGAACTCCTCGTGTCCCGGGGTCCTGAAGAAGTCCTCTGTGATGTGGACCAGGGGCTTGGGGAAGAAGAAGGGTCTTCCCGAACCGTCTCCCTCCATGTAGACCTCGAACAGCGCCCGGACGAAGCGCTGGGCCTCTTGCTGATACTCGCCATAGGTCTTGCCAGTGGGCTTTCCCCCTGGGCCGATGGCCTCAACGTCCCGGAAGTGCTTGGGGACTTCCCAGTAGAGGTTGAGGTCGGTGAAGATGGCCTGGCCGCCCCTGGCCACCGCCTGCTGGGAGAACTCGAAGATCAACATCTGGGCCAGCTGACGGAGCTCACGATCGGGCATCCCCTCGAGATAGGGGGCGAAGAAGACGTTGACCGCATCCCAACCGATGGCCCCGGCAAAGTGGCTCTGAAGCGCCGCGGCGAACTTCACCATGTGGGCCAGGAGCACCTCGGGGTGCTTGGCCGGCCTGGCGATGGAGATGGCGTTGGGGAGGTTGAGGCCGAACTTTTTGATGTACTCCAGGGATTGGCCCGAACAATAAGGACGGTCGATGAAGCCAAGGTCGTGGATGTGGATATC
>CAZGDM010000032.1:0-11222 GCA_964525275.1 uncultured Thermodesulfobacteriota bacterium
TGGATCACCATTGCCACCTATTTCAGCCTTCCCGTATCCACCACCCACAGCATCGTGGGTGCAGTTGTCGGCTTCGGGATCGTCGCTGCAGGGATAGACATGATCAACTTCGGCAAACTCGCCGAGATCGTCGCCTCGTGGATCATCTCCCCAATAGCCGGAGGGATTCTCTCCTTTTTCACCTTCACGATCATAAAAAAGGAAGGTCTTCGACAAAGATGACAAGATGGAGTGCACCAAGAGGGTGGTCCCCTATTTTGTGGGGTTCGTCTCGATGGTGCTCGTCCTCTCCATGGTCTTTAAGGGCCTAAAGAACCTCCACCTCGACATGGCCATAGGCGAGGCCTCCTTCATGGCCTTAGCGATCGGGGGCATGAGTGGAGGGGCGACGCACCTCTTTCTGAAGAATTGCCGCACTAAGGTCGAGGACGAATATCAGCAGGTGGAGAACTTCTTCAAGCACTTACAGATCCTCACGGCCTGCTACGTCGCCTTCGCCCATAGGGCCAACGATGTCGCCAACGCCGTCGGTCCCCTGGCGGCGATCGTCTCTGTGGCCCGAACAGGGGATATCCTTCAGAGGACCACCGTCCCCCTCTGGGTCCTTGTAACCGGAGGGTTCGGGATCGCCTTTGGAATAGCCACTTGGGGGCAGAGGGTTATAGAGACCATCGGGAAGAGGATCACCGAGATCACCTTCACCCGCGGCTTTTCCACCGAGTTCGGGGCCGCAACGAGCATCCTCATCTGCTCAAAACTGGGCCTGGCTCCTGACGATCCCGGTAGCTGCTGGCCTCACCGTGGTGATTTACGAACTGCTCCTACTGATCGTTTAAAAACCTGTGACACGTGGCTCTCGCTCAGCAGTTGACAGAAGAGGGGAGCAAGTTCTTCAGCGAGGCCCAAATTTCGGCCGCGGGTTCAATTCTCTGCAGACCCCCGAAGCAGCTCTAAGAGAGGGAAAAGGCCTTCACGAATTTTACGAACTTGGCGACCTTCGGCGGGGCGTTCCTCTTGCGGGAAGCGAGATAGCACCTGAGGAGAGGAGGTCCTTCTGTCAGTTTGGCCTCCCTGAGCTCCCCCCTTTGAAGCTCCCCTGTCACCACCCCTTTGGGTAGGAAGGTGACCCCCATTCCCCCTTTGACCATCTCCTTGATGGCCTCAGTGCTGCCGGAGACGCTGACGACGTCGAAGTCCTTGAACCTCAGCCCCTTTTCCCTCAGGTAATCCTCGAGGATGGCCTTCATCCCGACGGCCTCCGCCCTGATGAAGACCCGTTCCCCTTGTAGATCCCGCAGGCTGAGTTCTCCTGGATGGCGGTTGGGGGGAATGACCAATAGGAAGGGCTCCTGCCACACCTCCTCGACAATGATCTCCTTGTGGGAGGCCTTTATCTCCAGAAGCCCCACATCGAGGTTGCCGCTGAGGAGTCCCTCGAGGATGGGGGGGAAATAACTTACCTTCACCTCGACCTCGACTTTGGGAAATTCCTCCCGAAAGGCCTCCAATACCCGCGGTAGGAGGAATTCAGCGATCATGGGACAGGCCCCGATGGAAATGACGTCCTTCAACCCGCGGGCGTACTCCTCCAGCTCGCGGGTGAGGTCGTGGTAAAGTCCCATGATCTTGCGGGCATAGCCGTAAAGGATCTCCCCTGCCGGGGTTAGACTCACTCCGGTTTTGCTCCGCCTGAGGAGAGTCAGGTTCAGGTCCTCCTCGAGGTTTTTGATCTTATAGGTAATAGCGGGCTGGGTAAGGTGCAGCTCTTTGGCCGCCTCGGTGAAGCTGCCCTTATCCACTACTGTGACGAAGATCTTCAGCCCTGCCAGGTCGACCATTTCCCATCCCCTGTACTGTTTTTACACAAATTTTAACAAATGGCTGGATGTCCGTCAAAAGACGAAGCGGCCTCCTATGAAGAGGTCCACCCCTCCACTCTGCCACAGATAGTACCCCATTGGGAGGAAGGCCATGATGAGAAAGACAAGCCAGAAGGCCCTTGAAACCCTCACCATCCGCATCTGAGCCCCCTCCATTACCTGCACGGCGGCCCTGTAACTCTTCCGCAACGGATCGAGAAGAGCCGGGCAGACCCCGAAGAAGGTGGCGATGAAGAGGGGAGCGTAGACGAGGTATCCGTAGTAATAATTTTCGCGCTTCATCAGGCAAAAGGGACAGTGCAGCGCGGGCATCTGATAGATGTAAGGGGCCGTGAAGGCGATCACAGCCGCTATCCCCAGGAAAAACCCCCCCGCTGACAGGAGGGCATGTAGCGTCCTCCCCCACTTCCGTCTCTCCCAGTGCAGAAGCCACGAAACGAGCAAAAATCCCACCCCATAGGAGGCCAGGATCCACCGTGTGATCTTGGGAGGCAGCGATGCCACCGAGGAGGCGTAGCTCTGCCCTCCCACTTCGAAGACGACTCCGCAACAGGAGGTAATGACACTGGGGTCGAGTTTACTGAAGAAGATCACCTGAAGGGTTACGTCGAGCATGAGATAGGGGAACAACACCAGGGTATAGCGGCTCTTGAAGGGCGTAAGGGGGAACCCCTCCACCCTTATGTCCACCCAGTTGAGCACGATCCAAAAGCCATATACGAACAGCCCGAACATCTTCACGAAAAGCGTCGGATAGCCCCAGGGGTTTTGTCCCAGGACCCCCACAGGGCACATAGCCCCGGGGATGAAGGGGGCCAAAGAATCGGTGGTCCGCTCAAAGACCACTAGGGAGAAGACTTCAAAGAGCAGGCTCCAGGTGACGATAGTGGCCACCAGCTCGGAACGCCTTTCGAGCTCCAGCTGTTCAGGGTCGTAGGAAGTGGGATCCCAATTGCGGATGATCCGCAGGGCGTTTATGAAGGCCACGGCGTTTACCGCCACAATCCCCACTTGTCCGATGATGAGGGCGAGGACCCAGGAATTCCAGATCATCTCCGTCGGACCTCATCCACCAACTCACCATCCCTCAGGTGGAGCACCCTGTCGGCCAAATCGCCCTCGACGATCAAGGGATCGTGAGAGGCGATGAGGATGGTCTTCCCTTCGGAGCGGAGCTGTCCGAAGATCTCCACCACTTCGTGGGAGAGCTTGCTGTCGAGGTGAGCCGTGGGCTCATCCACCAATAGGATCTCCGGGTCAGCCATGAGGGCCCGGGCCAAGGCCAGTCGCTGCTTCTCCCCTCCCGACAGCAGGGACGCCCGCATCCTGGCCTTGTCCTCGATTTCGAACTTCTCCAACAGTTCAAGACAGCGGGACTCAAGCCACGACGGAGAGGGACCTTCGGGGTAAAGGGCTATCTTCAAATTCTCCATCGCCGTGAGGTCAGGGATGAGGTGGAATTCCTGAAACAGAAACCCTATGTGTCGCCGCCTGAAGAGGGTCCGGAAGCGCTCGGAGAGCAAAGTCGTCTCCCTCCCGAGGACCTTTACCCGTCCCGCCGTGGGGCGGCTCATCAGTCCGATGATGCTCAGAAGCGTGGTCTTCCCCGAGCCGCTGGGGCCGGCTATCACCGTTATGGTCTCGGGGGAGATCTCCAGAGAGATGCCCTTCAAGGCCCGGAACTCGTTGGGCTGTCCCGGGTTGTAGACCTTCTCCACCCTTTGTAGCTCGACGACATTCATCCCCTAAAGACCACCTCCGGGTCGATGATCGCCGAACGCCACACCGGGACGATCCCCACAGCCACATAGGGGATCACCGTGAGGAACATCAAGCTCATCACCTTGGTTAGGTCCACCACCGGGGGCAGAGGGTGGGTGGGGTAGAGGGCTGACCACCCGGTGAAGGCGATCCTCAGAGCCGGGGCTCCGAGGATGAATACGTGGATGTAAGCCGCAATGAGCCCGATGAGGAAGCCCGTGAGCGAAAGGATCAGGGACTGCAACATGGTGGTGCGGATGACGTCCCTGGTCTCCCACCCCAAGGCCTTGAGCACCGCGATCTCCATCTGCTCCTCCCGCGAGAGCCCAGCGGCACGGTCGTAGGCGAGGATGAAGAAGGCCAAAAGACAGCTTATGGACACTGCGATCATCAACCCGCTCCTGAAGCCGTAGGAGGTGCCGTAGGTCCTGATGAGCTGGTCCTTAGCCACCAGCCTGGCCCCGGGGATCCGTCGGAGGATCTTCTCGCCGACCTTGGCCACCTCCACGGGATTGGGGACGTAAACCGCCAGATCCCATGCCTCGCCGTCGGCGAGGTCGAAGAGGTAGCGGGCCGCCTCCTCGGTCATCGCCACCACGTCGTAAGTCCAGAGGGAGACCTTCGACCTGAAGGTCCCCTTGACCGTAAAATCCACGGGCACCTCATCCGGTCTCTCGAGCTGAAGGCGCTTACCCACCTGGAGTTGCCGTCCCTCCATTATCCCCTCGCCCACCAGCACTTCCCTTTCCCTCAGAGGGAGGAGCTCCCTGGGCACCCCCAACCCCTTCATCATCTCCCTGTCGAGGCCCACGATCGTGTAATTGGCCCCGGTGTAACGGTCGAAGTAATATCCCCATATCCGAGGTACTACCTTTCTCACCCCCGTGATGGTCCTTATCTTCTCGGCCCAGGCAAGGGGCACGGGCAACTGACGCCCGGCCTTCAGGTTCTGGATGATGATCTCCGGCTGGAACTGAAGAGCGGTCATGGCCTGCTGATAAAGGGACCCCATCAGAAAGTCCACCGCGCTGAAGAGGAATACGATGAGGGAAAAGAGCAAAAGGATTGAGAAATTTTTCACCTTCCGCCGCAAAAGACTACGCAGCGCGAAGTCGAACTGGTAAAGGAAGGCCCTCATCTCTTGCCCTCCACCTCGAAGGCGGTCCTCACGCCCGGGAACCCAGGAGGGGCCCACACCATCCCCGCAGGAAGGTAGTCCTGCTGGGCGGGGAAATCGGGAAAGGCCGCCCCCGGATAGGAGAGGACCAGGTGGCGAATGTAGCGGGCCGAATTGTTCAACCCCGGGTCCGGGCTCATCAACAGGGGGGACATCCCCTGAAGGGCCGCCTCTATCTTCCCCCGGGAGGCCCTCCCCACCAACTTTCCGTGGAGGATGACCCCTGCAAAAAGGGCGATTAAGAACGCTATGATCACCGCATAGACCCTTAAATAAGGCATGTCTCAACCCCTTTTACAGGACGACCAGTAGCGAAACCTCTTCTCTTCACGCTGCAGCATCTCCTCGTACTCATCCAGGCGATTGTTGGCCTTGCCATAGGCCTCCGAGAAGCCCTCCACAATGCCGCCCTTCTCCAGGAAGTACTTCATCACGTCTTCGGCCTTGCCGAAGGCGAACAGCGGATAGGGACCTCTGCCTCCGGGGAGTTCTTTTCCCATCGGGTAGCAGCCCTTTTCCGCCGGGATGGACTTCCCGGTCACGTAATCGGCGGCTTCGAGACGATCGGCTACCTTGCCCTTTCCCCCCATCTTTATCAGGTCGTAGCGAGGCAGTAGATGGAGCAATAGGTGCGGACCTCTCCATGACTTCCTCCCCTATTTGATTTCCCTCCCTTCCTTTTTCAGCATCTCGCGGTATTCGTTGAGGTGGTTATTGGCCACCCCATACGCATCGCAGAAGTGGAGGACACTTCCTCCGTGCTTTTCGTAATATTTCATGAGGTCCTCGGTGGAGGAGAAGGCTATAATGCTCACAGGGCCACGGCTGGGGATGTCGCTGCCGGCGAGGAAAAAGGCCTTTTCGCTCGGGATAAGCTCGCCGGTGAGGTAATCGGCCACCTCCACTTCTTCGGTGACCTTTCCTTCTTTTAGAAGCCCGATGGCCAGGCAGTAAAGGCTGCAGTAAGTCTTCTCCGTCCCGTCCTCGAAGACTGCTATACACAGGGTGTGGGAATGTTTCTGAAGATCGGCCCCGCAGACAGCGCATTTGCCCTTTATCCCCTCAGCCCCTCCCCCTGTGGAGGCGATCAAAAAGACCAGCGTTAACGCCAGAGCTATCGCGGAGATCGCCTTCTTCATTTACCCTCTCCTTTACCCTTTGTAAGGCTCCATATGTAGAGCGTAAGGGAGTAGATCTCCTCTTCGGTCAGCTTCTTCTTGAAGGCGGGCATCCTGCCCTTGCCGCTATAGATGGCCTCGTCCACCTGCACCTTCGATTTTATCCTCTTCGCGAACTCGGCAGATTTCCAGGAAGGTCCCTTGCCCCCCGGGCCGTGGCACTTGAGGCATCCCTTGTTCTCGGCGAGGGCCTTCCCCTTTTCGATACATTTGCCTTCCAAGACTTCGATCTTGTGGTCGTCATCGGCCATGTGTTTCACAGCGAGGCCGAAGGCGTCGTTGTAGCGCACCAAGTACCCTCCGTACTTGAAATAGGCGTCCATAGCATCCTCGCTGGTGGAGAAGGCGACCTTGCTTATCAAAGATCGATGGCTGGGTATCTTGCTACCCACCAAATAAAAGGCATCCGTGGTATTTACGAATTTTTTCTTGGCGTAATCCATGACCTCCACTTTCTCAACCACTTTCCTTTCCTGAGCAAATCGCAACATGGCTTTGACCAAACAATGGAGGCTACAGTAAGTGGTTTTGCTCCCGTCTTCAAAGGTGACCCTGTGCAAAGTGTCGGAAAAGCCCTTCAAAGGGGCACCACATATCGGACACCACCGCTGTTCATCGGCCCAAAGGGGGCCGGACACCAAGAGGAGCAGGAGAAGGACCCAGAGCGCTACTTTTACCCCTCTTCTCATTTCCTCCCTCCTAAGCGTAGTCAGACAAGCCTTAAGGTATTACCACCCTAAAGTCCCTCTGACAAGGCCTGAAGGTCTCATTTGGTCGGATAGTATTCCCTGCGATCCACCTTTCCATCGAAATTGGCATCAAACCCTGCCTTGATCAATTTGCCCCCTCGTAATAACCCCATTGGTCCACCTTCCCGTCCCCGTTGGTGTCCACCTCCACCCTTTTCAGCTCGCCTCGCTGGTCGTAAAACCCGCCCCCATCTCCTTATCTCTTTCCCCTTCTTGCCCTCTCGATGTCCTCCTCTGTCACTTCATCCAGCCGTTTGATGGCGATCCCTTCGTAGTCCTTCATGAGGATCTCCGCCGCTTCCCTTCCCTTGACCGGCACCACGTCATATCCCATAGGCCCGACAAGGCTCGTGCCCACCACATAGTAGACATCTGGGGCATCGGCCCGGACGGGCTCAGCGGTGTAGTAATCGGTAACCCACAAGAGCTTGATATCCTCACGAGTCTTACCGGGGAAGTACTTGGAGACGTTGTGCAGGGCGTGAAAGAAGCACTTGGGCGAACAGAAGAAGACCTTGGTGCCGTCCTTGAAGACCCAGCCCGTCATCCAGTAGGGGTACTTGTAGGGAAACATCCCACAGACAGGGCACCGGTCCTTTTTTGACGGCCGTGGAAACTCCTCTTGGGCGATAGCCCAGGGAGGGACCATCGCCATCAACAAGCCCGTCCCGCCTATCTTGAGAAAAGTCCTCCTGGTCACCTTCATCTTCTCGTCCTCCTCGGTAGCTGGAGAGACTATCCCCAGCCACCTCATTGGGAATCAGGCTCACTTGGCCCTGATGGTCCAGATGTAGAGCATTAGGGCCTGCAGTTCCTTTTCAGAGATTTTGCCCTCAAAGGAGGGCATTTTGCCCTTGCCCTCGAGGATCACCTTCTTGATCTTGATCTTGCTCGACATCCTCTTGGCAAAGCCGGGGGACGTCCAAGCAGGGGCCTTGCCGATACCCTTGCCCCCTGGACCGTGGCACTTGAAACAGCCCTTGGCCTCGGCCACCTTTTTGCCGATCTGGGCCTTCTTGGACATCTTCACTTTCAACAGCCCCATGTCCTTGGGCAGGTCCTCGATGGCCATCTGGAGGACCTCCGGATAGCGCACAATCTTTCCCCCGTGCTCCTTCTGGAACTTCTTCGCCTCCTCCAGAGAGGCAAAGGCCTTCTTGCTCCTCACGGTCATCACCCCGGGCAGGTCGCTGCCCACGAGGTAATAGGCCTTGTTAGCGGGGATGAACTTGCCGCTGACAAAGTCCGCCACCTCTACCTTGACGATGTCGTCCTTACGCTTCTTGTAGATGATGGCGGCGCAGTGCCAACTGCAATACCTCTGGCTGGTCCCGTCCTTGAAGGTATATCGGACGTTGGTCTTGCGGAACATCTCGAGGTTCATCCCACAAAGGGGACACCACCGCTTCTCGACACCCGCAAGGCTCAGGGTGCCGAGCATCAAGAGCAAACAAAATACACCCACCCCTACGAGCACACCCCTTTTCTTCATGCCCTCATCCTCCTGCTTAGTTCTGTTTTTAGAACACCCCGAGGATTTAGCAGTAGCCTTTAAAAGGGGATGGGCAGGACTAACCGGGGTGGTCATGAGGGGAAAGCCACTCCTCACACCGAGGAGGAGGGTTCACAGGGTGGAAAGCCCTCACCACCTGCCATCCCACTTCGGGGGGCGGAGGAGGCGGAAGCAAGGCAGCGTCGAGGTTGGCGACCTTGGACACGTAGCCGCACATGCAGTAGATGTTGCGCAGCCAAGGAATCTTGCCCAGAATTAGCACCCCCGCCTCCAGTTGCCCATTCCTGAAGGAACAGGCACACCGGAAGCCTTTTTGGGTGAGAGGATTCTCCATGCAGAGGGGGCAGGTATACCAGTACTTGTAAGGGTAGACGAAGGACGCATTGGCGAGCAACAGCAAGAGGAAACAAAAACTCAGTGCCCTGAATAAGGGCCTTGTAATCTTCGCGACCGTCTTTTTCCCCTGCCGCCTCAACTCAGCTCCCTATCTTCTCTATGCTTTCCGCAAGGTATTCCTCATCTATCCAGCCAAGGATGACCTCCCGTACAACGCCGTTTTTGTCTATCAGAAAATTGCATGGCAATCCCTTCACACCGTAAGAACGTGCCACCTTGGCCCCTACATCGAGAAGCACCGGAAAGGTCACCCCGTGTCTCTTGACAAACTCCTCCACGTGGACCCTGGGCTGATCCACGTTAACCGCCAGTATTTCGAAGTCAGGGTGAGCCTCCTTCAGGTCCTTATAGGCCCTCTCCATACGATCAAATTCCTCATCGCACCGGGGGCACCAATCAGCCCAGAAGTGCAGGTGCACGATCTGGCCCCGGTAGTCGCTCAACCGGTAGGTCTTCCCCTGCAGGTCCTGGAGTTCGAAGTCGAGGGCCTGCTGGCCGATCTTAACCCCCTTTCCCCCTCCGCAGGAGAACATGCCGATGAGGACGAAGAAGGCCAAAGCTTTAAGATATCGCCACTCCATCAAAGGATGTCCTGCCTTTTGAAGACCAAAACAGCCCCTGCAAGGGGTATGATTATCCACACCACCAACATGGCCAGGCTCAGGATCAGGCTCGTCCAGAGCCCCCCGAACTGCCTCAACATCCCCGCTCCAGCAGGCCCCAAGGCTGCAATGCCCCCGATCACCATGAGGGTAAGGACCCTCACGATGTCCACAGGGTTTGCAAGCAAAGAAAAGTAGAGCAACGGCCTCACATAGGCCTCCTCCACATAGTAGCTCAAGGCGATGACGACCAGGTCGTAGAAGATCACAAAGAAGGCCCAAAGCAACAGGGTGACCACCAGGGCCTTGGCTCTACGACGGGCCAGGACCGAGATAAGGGCCGCCAGCGATAAGAAGACGGTCCCCATGCCAATACACAGGGCCACGAAGATCAAGTACTTCCACGCCCCCTCGTACCCGCACTTCAAGGCGATGATGACCCCTGCGATGCCGAAACCTATCAGGGTGGACAGGACCACCGTCCCGAACAATCCCCCCATCTTGCCCAGCAGGACCTGCGTCCGGGAAACGGGCTGAGAGAGCAACATATCCAGATCGCCCCGCTCCACCGAGAAGCTATTGGCCCCTATGACCAAGGCCACGATGGGGACGATGTAGATCACCAGGTTCAGCAGGCTCGCCACCGTGCGATAGAAGTCCTGAAATTCCACCTCGTAGCCTATCAGGGCAAGGCCAAAATAGGAGATGCCCATAGCCAGAAGGGCAAAGGCCACACTAAACCCCACGATCCACTTGCTCCTCATGTTTATGAGGAGCTCAATCTTCAGGATCTGCCTCAAAACCCTAATCCCCCTTGCCGGCTTCATCAGAGCTTCTTCTCCTCTTCCTTGAAGTGTCCACCCTTAACCCAGAACTTGCCGAGGATCTTGCCCGTGTCCTTGTCGACAAAGGCAAAGTCCTCTCCGGGTCTATCAGCCGTAAACCTCACCTGCCTAGGGTGCCCCTTCTTTATGGGTGCAAAGGTGGCCACATCCTCATAGCCCTTTATGGTGATGTGGTAGATCCTCTCATCCTCAGTCTCGGCGATTATCTCAACTATGTCGTTGAAGTTGGCCTCGACCACCTCAGGGGTCATCTTCCCGTCCTTTATCACGACCTTAGCAACCACGTTGGCCTCTTTGTACATATCCCAGAGGTCGGCGAACTTGAGGAGCTTGCCGTTGTGCTCCTTGGCGAAGGCCTCTGCCTGAGCCCGGTCTTTAAAGGCCACCACCCCATAGCCCATCACGGTGACGATATTGGCCTTCACGAAGGTCGCCTCCTCAGCCCTCACCCACTCCTTCGTGTAGAAGTCCTTGACATAGAAAGCCCGCACGTCCTCGGGCGTTATCCCGAGGTCGAGCTTTTTCGCCATGTCGAAGTAACGGATCATGCATATCGGGTCGTCGAACTTCTTCGCCCTGCCCTTCTTCGGTATGAACTCCGCGGCAAACCGCAAGTCGGTGATGAGCATCCGGCAGGTCTCACAGACGTCCTCATCGGGGTAGATGGGCACGGGCTTGGGTGGCCCCTCTTTTTTGCAGCCTCCGTAAAAGAACAGAAGGAACATCAACGCCAGGGCAGCCCATCTCCTCACTGCACCTTCTCCCCCTTCAGGACCTGCATGTAGACCTCTTCCAAGGGGGGCTCCAGGGTCCCGAACCGTTCTATCCTCGCCCCGGCCTTGGCCAGGGCGTTGATCACCCTGAGGCGGTCCTCGATGCTGGCCGTGGAGAAGACGAGCTTGGAGTCCTCATGGACCACCTCAAGGGCGCCATTCTCCTTGGCCACCTTCAAGAAATCCTCCCTGAACTCGCCGAAGGACACATAGCAGCGAAAGGCCCTGAGGACCCTCTCTTTTATCTCCTCCATGGGCCCCACGAAGAGGAGATGTCCCTTGTCGATGATGGCCACCCGATCCGCCAAGGCCTCGGCCTCGGCCAAGAGGTGTGTTGCCACCAGGATG
>CAZGDM010000032.1:11322-23117 GCA_964525275.1 uncultured Thermodesulfobacteriota bacterium
CCGAGACCCCGAAACTGACGCCATCGACGGCGACAAAATCCCCATAACGCTTGACCAACTCCTCGACCTTCACCACCTCCTCTGCCATCAGTCCTTACCTCTCCGGTTGCAAATATAGACCCCCAACAAGGAGATCCCAAGGGCCAGTCCGGACACCACCCCCAGGATCACACGGCCAAAGCCACCGGTGGCCCTCATGTGACGTAGCCGATCCACTTCCCTCAGTTTTGCCAGCAACTTTTTCAAGGCGGGGGTCTCCACGGGCTTCATAAGCGGGTAATTGTCTATGGCCTCATGGGAGACCTCGATAACCGGGAATACCTTCTCCGCCAGGGCTATGGCCTGGGCGGCAGGGCTGAAAAGGTAGAGCTGATAGGCAGGCTCGAAGGCGATCATGAACTCGAAGATGTTCTGAAGTACATGGGGCACATCGCCCACGCCATCCCCGTCGAGATCATACCCGCGGTAGTCACTCCAGTAGTTGCCCCGGCCGTCCTTGTAGAAGCGGTTGTTCCTCCCCTTCTGGGTGCCGCCACGAAGCTGCACATTGGAGATGTTGTCTATAAAGTTGTTTTCGTAGATGGTGTTCAGCTCGGAGTTCTCCAAGAGAACCGCCGCCAGGTCGTTCCACATCACCACGTTCCCCCTCACCACGGAGTAACCTGCCTGGTCGAAGTAGAGGCCGATGCTGTTGTCTATGACCAGGTTCTCCAGACACTCGCTGTATCTCACATCCTGCCACAGCACACCGTAAGCCCGGAAGCCGCGATTGTGGGCGAAGACGTTGTAGTTCCACTTCATGTATTTGGAGTACATCACGGCGGCACCGGCCACGTTTTCGGTGAGGACGTTCCATTCGAAGGCGTTCTTCTTCGAGTACATGTAGTGGAGCCCGTAACGGGTGTGATGTATCCAGTTGTCGCGGATCATCCCGTAGTTGGAAAAGGAGATGTAAATGCCGTCACGGGCGTAGCGGATCTCGTTGCCCTCGATCACGTAATAGGCCGAGTCCCAGAGGTGGATGCCGTTTCCGCGCTCCTCCTGGACCTCGTATTTACGGCCCTCGATGAGGTTGTTCCTGAATACGCAATAATCCGACTGATAGAAATAGCAGCCGAAGAGGTTGTCGAAGAACTTGCAATCTTCCACCACGCAGCGGGTGCAGTGCTTGAACATAAGGCCTGAGTCGTCCTTAGTGAGGTCACGCCCCCCGCCCCTCACCACGAACCCCTTGAAAAGGATGTCCTCCCCCGTGAGGGTTACCGCCGTGCCCGTCTTCTCCCCCTGGATCACGGGGTTACCCTTACCGATGAGCTTTAACCCCTTCCCCTTTATGAGCAGGTTTCCCTCTTCGTAAAATCCAGGACCCACCTCAATGGTGTCCCCTTCCTGGACGTGACGAAGGGCCTCCTTGATGGAGGTATAGTCACCACTTCCGTCCTTGGCCACCCGGATGACCCGGGCGCTTGCCAAGGAAGTCACAAACATCACCACCAGAAAAATCGCTATCCTACCCCCGAGACGCCCCATCTCTCCCCACATAGTACCCTCCCCACATCACAAAAGCTATATCGGTTGGTCCGGCCCCGGAGGGCCGGACCAACCGGAAGGGAGGGGGGACTACTGATGGCGGGTCAGCCTACTCCTGCATGCTGGCCCTGACGGCGGCAGAACCCGCCTTAATGAACCACTGCCAGGCCTGGTTCAGGTCGATGGAGAGCTGCTTGGAGTACTCACCCTTCTTGAGCTTTTCCTCGCATTTCTTGAAGAGGTCGTCAGCCAGCTTGAACCAGTACTTGGCGTCCTCAACCTCCTTCACCTTGAGTTCCGAGGAATCGGGCGTGATCTCCTTTTCCACCTTGGCAATGGCCTGGGCCACGATGTCCCTCGTGACCTTGGCGTTGTTGTAACCCTCTTCGCAGAGGGCCTTCAAATCCTCCCTTTCCACCTGGGCCTTCACAGGGGTCACCAGCATGAAGGCCCCCGTGAAGATCAGGGCTATGCTAATGGCAACGGCGGCCAGTTTCCTCCCTTTCATCGCTTCCTCCTCCTTTCTCAAAGTGGGATCAGGCCCGCTCGCTTGCCAGGGCTTTCTTCCTGAACCTGCGGTCCAGGAAGTAGGTCCCCCACGCCAGAACGAAAGCGATCAGCACCAGATACGTGCCCCAGCCGAACTCGCTCCACGTCTCGAACTGCGCGATCCTGTTCCAGCCGATGATCCCCGGCGTGAAGGGGGGCACCTTGATGGCCGCATCCGGCCTCAGGTCGTGGCCATACTCGTATATCCGGTAGAAGAAGGTCACCATCCCGTAAACCGCCGTTCCCAGAAAGACCCACAGCGCCACCTTGAAGAACTTCTCCCGCCGGATGAAGGCCGAAAGGATCAGCAGCACCGCCGAAAGACCGAGCAGCGTGGGGAGAATCGTAAAGACGGGGAGCTTCCGGCTTATGGGCTTCATCCCAATGTAATGGTTCAGTACGTTCAGCTCGTGCATGCCCCCGTCCATCTCTTCCACATCGGGGGGATCGGCGGGCTTGTAGGCGTAAATGGACATGCCGATCCCGTTGGGGTACATGTTCGCCCACAGGTAGATGGACCACATGGGGTAGCGGAAGCTCACAAAGATCAGTGCCCCGGCGATCACCAGAAGCAGCGAACGGGCCATCTCCCACTTTTTCATTTAAGTTCCTCCTTACTTCTTCTTCGGCTTCACCAAGAGGTAACCCTGCATCTCCTGGTGCAGAGCCGAGCAGAAGTTCACGCAGTAGAACGGCCAGACACCCGGCACATCAGCCTTGAACACGTAGGTCTGAGTTTCACCCGGAGTAGGCACGCCGCAGATATCGTAGCCGCAGATCCCGAAGCCGTGGATCTCGTCACGCATGGTCTCTATGTTGGTCAAGTGAAAGATCACCGTGTCGCCTTCGTTGACCTCCACGACGTTGGGCCAGATGGAGCTCCGGATCTCGCAGGCGAAGACCTCCACGGTGTGATCGTCTTTGCGGACGACCCTCGCGTCCTTCGGATCGTAAACGGCGTACTCCTTCTCCGGGTTGGTCTCCTTAGTGTAGACCTCGAATACGTGAGGTTCCACCAGCTTGGCATCTATGCACATGGCGTAGTGAGGCTCGGGCTCGGGCCAGGCCTGGTAGATGATCCTCATCTTGGGCCCGCTGATATCGATCAACTGGCAGCTCTCAGGCTGATCCGGCCCGACCTTGAGATGGGTACCCTTGGACAGCTTGTTGAGGGCAAACACCCACTCACCCCGCGGCTTGACCGTGTCACCGTGGGGGGCCGCAATGTGACCGATGTTGTACTGGATGGGCACCTTGTCCACCATCTTCCACTGATCCTTAAGCCCATCCTTCCAGCCCCACTTGGCCACGGCGCTCTCGACGAACAGCGAGGTGTAGGCGTAGCCCTTGTCGTCGAAGACCGTATGAAGCGGCCCAAGGCCTACCGGCACCTCGGCTACCTTGGTCACGTTCTCGTCGAGAACGGGAATGCCCATGTCCTCGCGGACGATCTTCCCGGTCTTGATGGCCTCGATCATCTTCTCGAAGCTGTGAACCACGGTGACCGGGGCCAGCTTACCGTTACCGACAATGTAACGGCCGTCGGGGGTCACGTCCACGCCGTGCGGGCTCTTCTTGGTGGGCATGGCATACACCAGCCCCTTGACCTTGGTGGGATCAATGACCTTCATCCCACCGATGACCGTGTACTTGCCCTCTTTGATGGCCTGTTCGGCCTTCTTCCAGTTGACGGCGACGATGTAGTCCTTGTCACGCTGGGAGGCCACGACCTCGAGGGGCTTGCCTTTGATGAACTCGGCCTCGGAGTTGTAGCAGGTGAAGAAGGACCAGCCGTAGCTCGGCCCCTTGCCCGCATCGGCCAAGTCGAAGTCCCAAGGCGGCATCAGGATCTGGAAGCTCTTCTCCAGATCCATGTACCCGGTCTTAGGATCGATGTGGATGAAGGTCAGGACACCTTTGTACTTGGTCTTGTACTCCTCAATGGGGGCATAAGTACCCCTCTTGTACGTGTGGTTCTTCAGGTCCACCTCTGTGGGGATGGGTACGGAGAACCTCGAGGCCATATGGGCATATTCCGTGTTAGGAGTGACATAAACGGAAGCGTGGTCGCCCATCACGTTGGGCACCGGCCCGAGGATCTGGTGGACCTTGAAGTCGTCCAGGTTGATCCTGGCCAAGCGGTTGTGGGCATTGTCGTTCACGAAGAGCCAGCGCCCGTCATAATCCCCGTTGGTCTCGCTCAGGGAAGGGTGATGGATGTCACCCCAGGTGAACCGGGTGCCCATCATCTTGCGGCTGTAGTACTCATAGCCCCACCCCGTCGCCGAGTACCGGCTGAAAACGGGGATCGTCCGGATGTGCCTCATGGAGGGTACACCGTACACGTAAATCTGACCGCTGTGACCCCCGGAGAGGAACAGATAATACTTGTCGAAGTCTCCAGGGGGCACGTAGACCTTCAGGGCGTCCTCGATCAACTGGCTCTTGGTGACCTTCGCCCTCTTAATCCTTCCCCTCCTCCTCCTTCTGGCATCGGCGCCGACCACCAGAAGGGCCAAGCCGATGCAGAGTGTAAGGAAGAGAACGAACTTCTTGGATTTCATCTTCCCCCTCATGTTTTACCTCCTTTCCTAAAGGGATTTCTGCCGACAAACCATCTAAAAAGCACACCCCCTCTCCCTCTCACCTCATGATGGCACCACCTCCTTTCCCTCTCCTTCCTCGTCATCGTCACAACTCCTCAGGTGTGGGCAATGGCAGTCCCTTCTCCTCCAGCTCGTTCACCTTCTCCTGGGCCTCGTGCAGCTTCCGGATGAACTCCTCGCGCTCCTCATCGCTCTTCCACCTGTACTGAGGAGTCTTGAGGACGAAGCTCATGGTGCCCACCGGGTCCTTCAGGAACTCCTCCAGGGACCTGCCCTGATACCTGATGGGCACGTCCTTAACCGCAATGGAGAGATCGGGACCGAGGTTGGTGGGCGAAAAGACCTTGAAGACCGCGACGGAGTGACAAGTGAAACAGCCCTTCTTCACGAAGATCCCACCAGGTCCCTTCATCATGGCCTCTTCACGGGCCAGCTCCTCAGGCGAGATCTCCTCCTTGGGCATAGCCCCCGGGATGTACTCAGGGGGCAGATTGACCTTTCTCCAGCTCATCATCAAAAGGGCGATGGCCTGGGCCTCCTCCCTGGTGAAGCGGAACTCGGGCATGACCGAGGTGGGCACCACCCGCTTGGCGTTCCGCAGGTGCTCCACGTGCCAGTTGAAGACCGAGTGGAAACCCGCCACGTGGGTGAAGTCGAACTCCTCGGGGGACTTGTCCCCCTCATAGGTGAGGTCGGGACCGATGGTGCCTCCGCGGCCGTGGATGATGTGACAGGCCCTGCAGCCCTTCTTCCTCACGAGCTCCTTGGCCTTGTTCAGAAGCTCCATCCCTTCGGTGTCGCGCTCGTAGCGGTGGCAGAGGTTGCACTGTACCTGGATGGGGGCTGTGGGATCCTTCATCACATAGTCTTCGGCTATGGCCGCGGACATCAAAATATCGGGCCAGTCCCGCTCATCCACCCATCCGTGGGCGTCATCGACCCTCAGGGCATATCCCTGCCCGCCGTGGCAGATGGAGCAACCGAACTTGAGGAAGGGGTGTTTCTCTATCAGCTCGGGGACAGGGTGGGTCACGAAGGGAAGTTCCTCTTCCTCGAACCCCTTCCACTCCAGGGCCATATGACAGGTGGGGCACCTATCCACCCGCCCGAGGGCCGGGACCCAGATCTGCTTGATGCCGAGCTCTATCTTGGCGGCCTTCTCCGGGCCGAACTTCTCGGCCACCAGTTGCACGAACTCCTTCTGGATCTGTCGCCACTCCGCGGAGTACTCCTTCCAGACCGAGGCCACCACCGCGGCCACAAGCAGTACCCCTGCGAAGCAGACCAATACGGTATCCCGGCTGACGAGCTTACGTTTCCACTCCCCGGGCTTCTTCTCCTTCTTCCTCTTCCTCCAGAACAGGATCTTAGCCATCTATCCGTCGCTCCTCATCAGAACTTCACCGGCAGTTCGGGCCATTCCTCCCAGGGCCAGAAGAACTGCCAATTGGGCCCGCGACAGATGGCCCCGATCAAAAGGAAAACGATGATGGCCAGCACTATCAGGGTGAAGAACACGTTCTGTCCCCACCTCTCCCGCGGGAACCAGCGGCCATTGCACCGAGGCGAGCTCTTGTCGATAAAGGGCCAAAGGGCCAAGATCACCACCAGCACCGCCGGGATCAAGACACCGCCGACGAAACCTCCGTTCACCGTGACGCCGAAGACCGTAAAGGTGGTGTCGGCGATCAGCTCCTGGAGCCACAGGAAGTACCAGGGCGCCTTGGCCGGGTTGGGCGCGATGGCCGGGTTGGCCGGCGCCTCCAAAGGCATCTTGAACACCAAGGCTAAGGCGAAGGTCACCGCCAAGGTGATCCCCGAAACCCACAGGAAGCGCCTCAAGAGGTTGGGAGAGGCCTCTACCCTCTCCTCTTCCTCCATCCGCGAGGAGGTGATGACGCTCACCTCCGTTCCCTTTGTGATTCCCAGAAGGGTGTAGGTCTTGGTCGGAGACGGGGCGGTCTCCTCCTTTTTCACCTCGAAGGCGAACTGATCCACACAGGCCAAACCGCCGTCCTTCCGAATCCTCCACATGTGGTAAGCCACAAGGCTCACCGTGGCCACGGGCAGGACCACACAGTGAAGGACATAGAACCTCAACAGGGTATTCTGGTCGATGACAGTGCCGCCGATCAGCAGGTATTTCACATACTTACCTATGTAAGGTACCGAATTAGCGACGTTGGCACCGATGGTCATGGCCCAGAAGGCGAGCTGGTCCCACGGCAGCAGATACCCCGTATAGGAGAGGGCCAAAGTCAGAAGCAGCAGCACCACTCCCACGATCCAGTTCACCGGGCGGTTCCCCCCGAGGGGGCTCCTCTTGTAGGCCCCGGTGTAAAAGACCCTAACCATGTGCAGGAACACCACTCCCACCATCAGGTGGGCGGCCATACGGTGAAGACCCCTCAGGAGCCAGCCGTAAGAGACCACGTACTCCAGATCCTTCATGGTCCCATAGGCCCGCTCCACAGAGGGGATGTAGTAGAACATGAGCAGGATCCCCGTGATCGCCAAGATCACGAACAACACCGCACTGATGGTCCCCAGCCAGAAGGAATAGGTAAAGGAAAGGCTCTTGCGATATACCTTCGCCGGGAACCAGTGGAGCCAGAAGTTCTTTAGGATGGCCTCATTGGCCTCTTTGGTGCTCCGAGGCGCCCAGGTCCAAAATATCCTCTCCCACTTCGTCTCCGGCAAAGCCATCCGTTAAGCCTCCATCTTCTTCCGCCTGAGAAGCCTCAGGGCCGCCTGCTTCAACTTCAGCCTGAAGGTCTTTGCCACCGTCTTGTTCTTGTCGATTATCACCTGCCCGTCCTCAGGGGAGATCTCGAGGGCGTAGCGTTCAAGGGGAGTGGGAGCCGGCCCCGCATAGGGGGTACCGTCTGCGTGAAAGTGCGAACCATGGCACGGACAGACGAATTCGAAGGTCTCCTCGAACTCCTCCTTGCCCACCTTGACCTTCCTGGGTTCGGGCAAGGCTATGACCTTGACGTTACAGCCCAGATGGGTACAGACCGAGGAGATGGAGTACATCTCATCCCCTTCTTTGAAGATGAAAACCCGAAGATCGGGCAAGAACTTGTGCCCCTCCGGGAAGTTATCGGGATGACCGATCTTAAGACGTTTCAAGGGCTCGTAGAGGACATTAGGCAGTAGAGACCTGAGGTAGAAATAGGCGGTTCCGATGAAGGCCACCAAAAAGGACCCACCTCCGAGCCACTTGAAGAACGTCCGCCTCGTTACCCCTTTCTTCTCCTTCTTTTCCTCCATCTATACCTCCTCGAAGTGGAACCTCTCCATAGTCATGGCACCCGTGGGACACCTCAAAGCGCAGAGCCCACAGCGGATGCACCGCTCGTCGTCCTTGATCATCGCCGAGGCAGGCACCCCCTCCTCGTAGCCGAGCTTTCGCACGATGTCTCCCACTTCCTCCTCCAAAAGCTCCAACTCCTCCAGAGGGACGAGCTTCAGGCACTCATGGGGGCAGATTTCAACACACATCCCGCAGAGTACACATTTGGAGGCGTCGTAAATGGTCTCGACATGGCACCTCAGGCAACGCTCCGCCTGCTCCTTCGCCAGATCCTCCGGAAAATTCAGCTCCACTTCCGTCATACCGATGCGTCGTTCCACGCTGATGGTGGGAGGGGGAACCCTCGGCACGCGCTCATATCCTGCAGCCCGCCGGTACTCCCTCACGGGCAGCTCCTCTATGGTCACCCTGAGCTTCCGCTCCGCCTCCTTACCGGTCAGGTAAGAGGCGATGGATTGGGCCGCAAGCTTTCCGTTCCACACCGCTTCGATGATGGTCCGTGGGCCGAAAGCTGCGTCCCCTCCGGCGAAGACCCCAGGGACATTGGTAGCAAGGGTGCGGGGGTCAACGGAGATGAAGCCGTCGGGCGAGATCTCGATGCCGTCCTCCTCCCGCAGGTAGGAAAGGTCCGGTCTCTGGCCGATGGCGAGGATCACGCTATCGGCCTCCATTACCTCCTCCGCCCCGGGGATCACATGGGGCTTGAAGCGGCCGCTTTCATCGGTGGCCTTGGCCACCCGATCGAAGACCACTGCCGAGACCCGACCGTCCTTTCCGATGATCCTCTTGGGCACCCGCAGATCGAGAATTTGGATGCCCTCCTTGAGCAGCTCCTCTATCTCCTCCCGCCCCTGAATGGTCTGGGCAGCGGGCATCTCCGCCATGGAACGCCTGTAGACGATGGTGGGTTTCTTCCCAGCCCTCAAGGCCGCCCTGGCCGCTTCCAGGGTTTCATAGTCAGGGGACTCCATCAGGGGTATCTCAGTGATCTGTCGCCAGGCGGTCCGAGCGGCGTCCAGGGCCACCCTACCACCTCCGATCACAATCACCTTCTCCCCCAGGTCCACTTTGTAGCCCCGGTTGACGTTGAGGAGATAATCGATGGCCTTGAAGACCCCGTCCAGGTCGGCCCCGGGGATGGAGAGCTCCGTCCCCCTCAGGGCCCCTGTGGCGAGGAAGAAGGCCTCATATCCTTCCTCCCTCAGCTCCTTGAGGCCGAATTCGGGGGTAAGGGGCGTACTGAGCTTCAGGTCGATGCCAAGGGAGAGGATGGCGTCTATCTCCTTGTCCAGGGTGTCCCTCGGCAACCTGTATTCAGGGATGCAAAGCCTCATGGCCCCGCCCACCACATCCGACGCCTCAAAAACCGTGACCTTAAAGCCCATAATCGCGAGGTCGTGAGCACATGCAAGCCCCGCAGGCCCCGCTCCTATGACGGCGACCTTTCTGCCATTTCCCACCCTCCGCTGACTGAGGACGGGGAGGCTCCAAGGCCACTGGGAACCGGAGTCCTTCTGCTCGAGGAGCTTGCGGAAGGTGTCAGGACGCTCCGAATCGGGTCCATATTTGGTGGTGACGAAGCGCTTCAGGGCACGAATGGTCACCGCCTCGTCTACATGCCTTCTGCGACAGGCATCCTCACAGAAGGCCGCACAGACCTTCCCACAAATGGAGGCGAAGGGGTTGGGGGAACGCGCTACGAGGTATGCCTCCTCGAACTTGCCCTCGGCGATGAGTTGTACGTACTGTCCTGCGTCGGTGTGAACAGGACAGGCATCCATACAGGGGATATTCTCCCTAAACCACCTGATGTCCCTCACCCGCGTCCTGAACCGCCTCCTCACCTCTTCCTTTCCATCCATAGCGCTGGTCACCACCTGCGTCATCTCCGAACGGCTCACCGGTTTAAGGAGATAGTAGAAGACCCGGTGCTCCAGCACCCTCCTCCCCATCTCCAAGGAGGAATCGCTGGACAGCACCACCACGGGAAGCCCAGGACGGCTCCGACGCAGGGATTCGAGGAACCGAAATCCTTCCCCATCGAAGTCCAGATCAAGGATGACAACCCCCGCCTGCCCCGCCTTTTTCCACAAATCCCCCTCTTGGGTTACGATCTCACAACCGTATCCCGCTTCCTCCGCTATCGAAAAAAGCAACTCTACAACTGCCTCGTCCCTTGAGGCAACGAGGATCTGCTTCATCTGTTAAAGTAACACGCAAGAACTGTTCCAAAACGAAAATCCAATGATTTCGCCCACTTCCCGCATCCAAGGAAAAGGAAACCTGGGACATGGACGGGACAGATGGGACATCGATGTCCCACTCATGGGATGAAGGACCTCCCTTTGTGGAGGCCGTGCTTCTTGAGGAGACGATGGATGGTCTTGCGGTTTACCCCAGCCATCCGGGCAGCCTGGGAGATATTCCCACCCGTCCTCTCGAGCAGTTCTCGCAGATAACGGCGCTCGAACAATTCGATCCACCGCTCTTTGGCCTCTTCGAAGGGGAGATCGAGGGGGATCTCATCCTCTAGGGAGGGCACCCTACCCTTGCGGACCTCCTCCGGCAGGTCCTCTGGGAGGATCACCTCCCCCTCTGCCAAGGAGACCGCCCGCTCCATCACATTCTGCAGCTCCCGGACGTTGCCCGGCCAGGGGTAGCGCTCGAGAAGCTCCATAGCGGCCTGGGAGATCTCCCTAACCGGCCGATGGTCCCGTTGACTGAAGTACCTGAGGAAGTGGCGTACCAGAGGCTTTATATCCTCCCTGCGCTCCCTGAGAGGCGGTAGGTGGATGGGGACTACGTTCAACCTATAGTAAAGGTCCTTGCGGAAACGGCCGTCCCTGACCGCCTGGATGAGGTCCTGGTTGGTAGCAGATATCACCCGCACATCGACCTGGATGAGCTGTCTGCCGCCTACGCGTCTGAACTGCCGCTCCTGGAGCACCCTCAGGAGCTTGGCCTGAAGGGATGGACTCAACTCGCCCACCTCGTCCAGGAAAATGGTACCGCCGTTGGCATACTCGAAAATCCCCGGGCGGGTGGACAGCGCCCCCGTAAAGGCCCCCTTCTCGTATCCAAAGAGCTCGGACTCGAGCAGCGTCTCCGGCAGCGATGCGCAATCCACGGGAATGAAAGGACCATCGCACCTTGCGCTGTTGAGATGGATGGTGCGGGCCATCAGCTCCTTGCCCGTACCGCTTTCGCCCAACAGGAGCACGTTGGCGTTGGAAGGCGCCACTTTCTTTATGGTCTTAAGGACCTTTATCAAAGCGGGGCTCGTGCCGACGATCTGTTCCCCCCCTTTCAGTTCCGGCCGCTGGTCCTCCGCAGGGGCGAGGCGTTCGAACATCGCCTTTATCTCCCCAGGATGCAGGGGGCGGTTGAGGGGGACAAAATCGCCCCTTTTTATGGCTTCGATGGCAGCCTTCACGGTCGGACACGTAAGGAAGAGGACCACTGTCGCCGAGGGGGTTTGCTCTTTAAGGTGCTCGAGGGCGTTGAGGAGTTCATCCCGCGGCATGCTCATGTCGGTGAGGACGACATCGAAGGGCTCTCGCTCACCCTCCAAATCCTGCAGGGTGAGGCAGTGACAGCCCATCCTACTTAAAACGCGGGAACACCCCTCAATTACCGCGGGATCGTCATCGAGGATGAGGATATGATTGCCTTTGGAAAAACTGCCGGAGGACATGGGACTGAACCCATTATACCCCTTTCCTCCACCACTTCAAGGCCTTTCTTGCGGGAAAAGTGGGAATCAGAAATCGAAGGAATAGTAGAGCGCTATCCCC
>CAZGDM010000033.1:0-22998 GCA_964525275.1 uncultured Thermodesulfobacteriota bacterium
AAGGCCCCCGATGAGGTGCAGACCCGTCTGTCCAAGGTGGTGAACTTCCTCCTGGCCCACCGCCGCTGGGTCGCCGCGGGACTCATTTCGGTGATATTGATCGGCTCCGGGACTTATCTATGGCAGAGACAGCGGATGAAAAGGGAGGAAGTCTCCTCGTGGATGTTGAGCCAGGCCCTTAGAGAGGAGGGGGAGAAGAGGATAGCCACCTTGGGGGAGCTAATCGAGCGGTACCCCGGTACCTCCTCTGCCGTCCTTGCCCACTTGTTCAGGGCGCGGGCACAGATGGAGGAAGGCCGTTGGCAGGAGGCGGAGGAGGACCTGAGGTACCTCCTCGGGAGGGCGCCGGAACCTTTAAGGGCTGAAGCCAGGTGCATGATGGCCGATGTCCTGAGGGGGAAGGGGGAGGAAGAAGAAGCCATGGCCTTCCTCCAAAAGTGCCAAGAGGAGGGGAAGGGATGGATTGATCCTTACGCCCTCTTTAAGGAAGCGCTGCTCAACGACCTCCGTGGAAGGAAAGAAGAGGCGTTGAATGCCTATGAGAGGGTCCTACCCCTTTTACCCCCGGGGGAGTTAAACCTCTTCGTCAGGCTCCGCGTGAAGGAACTCAGCGGCAGCTGAGGAAGTCCTCCTATCCCTCAAACTCGTCGAAGTCCTTGGTTTTGTAAGCCCCAGTGGAGATGTAACGCAAGATCTTTTTGAAATAATCCGGCGGCGAATAACCCATGACCGGCCCCACCAGATCCCCTCGGACATAAAACCAAATGGTGGGAAACACGAAGATGCGGAAGTGGCGGAGGAGATCCCCCCGGCGTTCGGCTTGTACCTTTACGGGGAGGAAGGACTGGTTGAGGATGGAGACCACCTCCGGGTCGTGCAACGTCTCCTCCTCAAGCTGGGCGCAAGCAGGACAACCGCTGCGGGTGAAGAGGATCATGGCAGGCTTACCCCCTGACTTGGCCTCCTCTAAGGCCTCTTCGTAGGACATCCACTTCACCGAGGAGGTAGGACCCTCTCCCTCCGTCTTTGATTCCCCTGACTTCTGACATGCCCAAGGAAGGACGAGTAGAAAGACCAAAACGAGCGGTAAAAGACGTCTCATAGGCCCACCCCTTTCATCATCAACCATACCCCCACCCCCAGCAACACTACGCCGCTGCCCAGGTTGACCCAGCGGATGCCCCGCTTCAGCTTCCCAAAGAGGCTGACGAAGCGATTCCAGGCCAATGAGATGAGGAGAAAGGGGACGGCCAACCCGACGGAGTAAATCCCGAGCAGAAGCATCCCCCTTCTGGGGTCCTGCCCCGTCATGGCATAGGTGAGAATCGACCCCAAGATCGGTCCCACACAGGGAGACCAACCGAAGGCGAAGGCCGCCCCGATGAGGAAAGGGCCTATCAAGGGGATGGAAACCCCCACCTCCATGCGCCGCTCCCTGAATAGGAAGGGTAGGAAACGAACCCCCAGGAGGTGGAGGGCCAGGACTGCTACCACCCCCCCTCCCACCACCTGAAGCACCGGACGCCACCTGAGCAGCAGATATCCAATGCTGCCAAAAGAGGCCCCCAGGGCCATGAAGACGGCCGTGAACCCCAGGACGAACATCAGGGCCGAGAGGAAGACCCTCTTCACCTCGGCCCTTCCCAAGTCCTGCACAGATACCCCTGAAAGGACGGAGAAGTAGACCGGTAGCAAAGGAAAGATGCACGGGGAGAAGAAGCTCCCCATGCCCGCCAAAAAGGCTATGGCGAAGGAAACCTCCATCCCCCTACAGGGCCTTCTTGATCATCTCCTCAATCGTCTCCTTGGGGACAGCCCCTATGACCTTGTCGACGATCTGGCCGTCTTTGAAGAGGATGAGGGTGGGTATACTCCTTATGCCAAAACGCCCCGCGGTGACGGGGTTTTCATCCACGTTGAGTTTACCGAACTTGCACTTCCCCTTGTACTCCTCCGCCAGCTTTTCGATAACCGGTGCCACCATGAGACAGGGACCGCACCAAGGGGCCCAGAAATCGACGAGCATCGGCAGATCCGATTGCCCTACCTCGTTGTCAAAATTGGCATCGCTAAGGACTACAATGTTTTCCGCCATTGTCATACCTCCTCGCGATCTTCAGGGGGGCCAACTGGCCCCTCTCCATCATCCTCAGGTGAAGAACCCACGGGACGTACCGCAACCAAATCCCAGGGTCCCGCAGGCGGACACCAGTTTCTCTACCTCTTCGCTACCGCAACGGGGACACTGTACCTTTTCCTCTTCGCGGATGCTCAACTGCAAGACCTCGAAAACTGTACCGCAGTTTTTGCAGCGGTACTCATACAACGGCATCCTTCGTCACCTCCTTTCGGACCTTTTTCTCGTGCTTCCTCTCTTCGGTGAGGAACCAAATGGCACATTTGTCACGGTTGTCACAGTACTCGTCCGGACGAGGGCACTCCGCCTCTTCGTAGAACATCTCCTTCCCGAACTTTTTACACTTAAGGAAGCCTTTCGCCATCTTCGTCGACCCGATCCTCGAGCCTGCAACTCGGGGACAATCAAGTTGGCACCCCGAGCCGCGGGAAGATGTATCTGTTCAACACAAACCAGACGATCAAGACGGCCAACAGTATCAGAAATCCCTTCATCTCTTGCCCCCTTTCAGGGCATCGAGAACCCCTTTCACCCTCGGATCCGACACGAAGTAACGAACCATGTTCCCCTGCCTCTCACAACCCACCAATCCTCGATTCCGCAGGATGGCGAGGTGCTGGGATACCGTCGCTTGGGGCAATTCCAAACAGCTCCAGATGTTCTTCACGCACGCCTCCTCGTTCAGGAGCAGCTCCAGTATCCTCAGCCGTACCGGATGCCCCATCGTCTTAAGCAACTCTGCCCATTCCTCGTCCCAGTTCATCCGAAGATTAGAATATATTGATTATATTTCCGTTGTCAAGGCCTCAAAGACCGCCGCAACGAGCAAAGGGAACATTACCTCATGGTGTCCAAGGAGCATGTAACCCTTCCCCCCTTGGGCCACGGGGCGTCGCAGCACGTTCTCAAGGGGCCTGTAATGAGGGATGAAGTCCATGTTCACAGTGACGAACTCCTTTAGCTCATAGCCCAGGTTCCTGGCGAGGTTCAAGGCCTTGAGGAATACCTCTGGCATGATCACGGCAGAACCGAGGTTGATGTAGACCCCCCCTTCAAGCTCCGCCACTTGGGCAGCGAAGAGCCGGAAATCACGATGGCTCATCTCCCCTGTGACGGATCCGTCGGTAGAAGGGTGAACGTGTATCACGTCCGTCCCCAAGGCGATGTGGACGGATAAGGGAATGCCGAGACGATAGCCCATGGCGAAGACGCTCTTCTCCCTCCACGGAAGCCCTTCCTCCCAGATGGCCTCCCCCAGGGCCTCACCGGCCCCCTTTCCCGATGGGTATCCTTTCTTTAAGGCCTCGTTGATGAAAGTGGCCGTTTCCTCCATGACGCCGAAGCTTCCGTCCTTTAATCCCTCCCTTACGTCTTCCGAGGTCCTCCCCACCATGGCGATCTCCACATCGTGGATCATGGAGGCACCGTTGGTAGCCAACGCAGATAGGATCCCGCGTCGCATCAACTCGATGAGCAGGGGGCTCAGCCCTACTTTGATGGGATGGGCCCCCATGCCGATGATCACCTTCCTCCCCCCCTTGAAGGCCTTTACGATAGCCGAGGCCACCTCCAGCAGGTCCTTCGCAGCCAGAATTTTCGGCAGCGCCCCCAAGAACTCCTTTACCGACATGCCCTCTGCGGGAGGGGAGCCGAAGTCCTCCACTGAGACCTTACGCTTCCCTTCGCGGAGGCTCACCGTGCGGACCTTGGACAGATCCAACCTCTCAAAAGAGCTCATCTTCCACCAACTCACAGAGGATGTGTCCCAAGAGGATGTGGACCTCCTGGACTCGAGGGGTGTCAAAGGAGGGCACCACCAAGGCAACCTCCGCAACCTCTGCCGCTTCGCCTCCATCCCCTCCCGAAAAGACGAGGGTTCTCAAGCCGAGCTCTGTCGCCCGTTTGAGCCCGCGGATCACGTTTGGGGACCTGCCGCTGGTGGTGATCCCCCAGGCGAGGTCCCCCGCCCTGCCAAGGGCTTCGAGCTGTCGGGCGAAGACGAGGGAGAAATCGGTATCATTGGCGATGCTGGTCAGTACAGAGCTATCCGTGGTCAAGGCCACGGCAGGGAGGGCACGGCGGTCCTTCCGAAAACGGTTGACGAACTCAGCGGCTATGTGCTGGGCATCTGCGGCGCTGCCCCCGTTGCCGAAGAGGAATATCTTCCCCCCTGACCTTACGACCTCCACCAGGAGACGGGCCGCCCTCTCCACCTCTTTTCCCTCTCGTCGAAGGAAGGCCTCCTTGAGCTCCGACGAGGCCCGGACTATCTCCCAGATCCTCTCCTGCCAACTACCCATTCCTGCCTCCGGCGAGCCCCTCGAGGAACAACCGAACGTTTCTGCCGAGATGGGGGAGATAGTACCCCCCCTCCAGGACGGCGAAACACCGCCCGCCGCAGACCTCGTCAGCCTTCTGGCGAATGGCCTCGCCGATAGTCCTAAAATCCTCCCCTTCCAAGGTACCCCCCCAATCCAAACGGTAGCGGTCGAAACCCGCGGACACGGCCACCATGTCATAGGGAGCTTCGTCCTCTAAGGCCTCAAAAACCCGCTTTATGAACCGCTCCCTGTCCTCCTCTTGGATGTTGACCACCGTCACGTCCTGTCGACCGGAGAAGAAATTTGCGGTGCCGTCTCCGTAGTGAAGGTCTATATCCAAGATCAGCACCCGGCTCACCTCTCCGTCCCTTATCAGACGCTCCACTGCAATGGCCACGTTATTGAAGAAACAGAAACCCCAGTAGTGATCGGGGCTCGCGTGATGCCCTGGAGGTCTGATGAGGGCGAAGGCCGGCTCACCCCCTAACGCTATGCGAGCGGCCTCAATGGCCCCTCCCACCGCCAGCATCGCTATGGGGTACAATGGTGCTACTGCCCTTACCTCCTCCAGCAATCCCTGGGAGTGGACTAACAACACGTCCTCCTCTCGGGCAGCTAAAGGCTCTACAAAGGGATAGAGCCCCTCCAGCTCCTTGCGGATCACCTCCACCCGTTCGGGACATTCCACAAAGGCCGTGGGGTACTCGGAGGCATAAAGGGGATGATAAACTACCTTCACCTCCGTGATTTTACACGGCCTGTATACCAGAGGCAAGGAAAAGGCGGGCTTGAGGGGATAGCTGGCCCATGATATCTTCGCCACGAAATCTCAGCCAGGAGGTGGCCATGGCCAAGATCGAAAGAGTCCTCATCAGCGTCTCGGATAAGACTGGGGTGGTGGACATGGCCCGTGTCCTCCGCTCCTTCGGGGCGGAAATCCTCTCCTCCGGAGGAACCGCCAGCCTGCTCCGGGCTGCGGGCATCGAGGTCAAGGAGGTCTCCGAATACACGGGATTCCCGGAGATGCTCGACGGCAGGGTGAAGACTCTTCACCCCCTCATCCACGGGGGGATCCTGGCAGACAGATCAAAACCCGAGCATCTGCGCCAGATGGCCGAACACAGCATCCGTCCCATAGACATGGTGGTGGTGAACCTCTACCCCTTCGAGGAGACGGTCTCCCGAGGGGCCACGTTCGATGAGGCCATAGAGCAGATCGACATAGGAGGCCCCACCCTAATCAGGGCAGCTGCCAAGAACTTCAAATTCGTCACGGTGGTGGTGGACCCGGCCGATTACCCCCGCATCGAGTCCGAACTCAAGGCGAGCGGCGGGGAGATCTCGCTCAGGACCCGCTTAGAGCTGGCCCGCAAGGCCTTTCGGCACACCCACCGCTACGACGGGGCCATCGCCCGCTATCTCGAAGGGGTGGAGGTGGAAGGATGAAGGTCCTTGTGGTGGGAGGAGGGGGAAGGGAGCACGCCCTCTGCTGGAAGATATCCCAGAGCCCCAGGGTCAGCGAGCTTTACTGTGCCCCCGGAAACGGCGGTATCGGCCGCATAGCCAACATAGTTGAAATAGGGGCGGAGGACATAGAGGGGCTTTTGCGCTTCGCCAAGGACAGGGGGATAGACCTGACGGTGGTGGGGCCCGAGGCACCCCTTGTGCAGGGGATCGTAGATGCCTTCGAGGCCGAAGGCCTCAGGATCTTCGGCCCACGGGGGGCCGCCGCCGAAATCGAGGGAAGCAAGGCCTTCGCCAAGGACTTCATGAGCCGCCACGGCATCCCCACCGCCCCCTATCGCACCTTCACCGATCCATGGGAAGCGATGCAATGGGTGAGGGCACTGAAATGGCCGGTGGTGGTCAAGGCCTCGGGGCTTGCCGCGGGGAAGGGGTCCATCGTCTGCGAGGACGAGGAGCAGGCCGTACAGGCCATAGAACTCATCATGCTGCAGAAGGCCTTCGGGGAGGCAGGGGATCAGGTGGTGGTGGAGGACAGGCTCTGGGGTGAGGAGGCCTCCTTCATCGCCTTCACGGATGGCGAAACGGTGCTACCCATGCCCTCGAGCCAGGACCATAAACCCGTCTTCGACGACGACCAGGGGCCCAACACCGGCGGCATGGGGGCCTACAGCCCCGCTCCCGTGATAACCCCCGAGCTCGAAGAAAGGATCCTTCGCGAGATAATGATCCCTGCCGTCAAAGGCCTGAAGGAGGAAGGAAGGCCCTACAGGGGGGTGCTTTACGCCGGGCTGATGATCGACGAGGATCAAAACCCCTGGGTACTGGAGTTCAACTGTCGCTTCGGCGACCCCGAAACACAACCCCTGATTGTAAGGATGAAGGGGGACATCGTCCGGGTGATGGAGGCATGCCTTGAGGGAAGGCTCAAAAATGTATCCCTCTCATGGGACCCGAGGCCTGCCGTGTGTGTGGTGATGGCCTCGGGGGGCTATCCAGGTCCCTACGAAAAGGGAAAAGAGATCCACGGCCTCGAGGAAGCGGAGCGGATGGCCGACGTCTGGGTATTTCACGCGGGAACGAGCTTCCGCAACGGGAGCTTCTTCACCTCGGGCGGAAGGGTCCTGGGGGTGACGGGGATGGGAGAGTCGCTTCCCGAGGCCATCCGCCGCACTTACGAAGCGGTCAAGAAAATACACTGGGAAGGGGTCCACTACCGAAAGGACATAGGTCAGAAGGCCCTCAAGAGGATCGGGGCCGCCTGAGCACGGGGCCCTGAGGGGTATCGATCACCTCCACGCCCAGCTGAAGGAGCTCTTTCCTGAGGAGATCGGCTTTGGGGTATTCGCCCTTAGTCCTGAGCGATTCCCTTCTCTCAACGAGCTCCCTCACCTCCCTTCTGAGCTCGGGCTGAGGGAAATCCATCACCGCGAGCACGGAGTCCACCTTCTTCAAGACGTCGAGCACCCCTTCTCTGTCTGCCGAAGAAAGCCCCCGCCTTACAGCCACAGGCTGAAGCGCCTTGAGGAAGGAAAAGACCGCAGCCAGGGCCCGGCTGACGTTGAGGTCGTCATCCATCGATGCCTCGAACTCCTCGCGCAGCCTCTCAAGGAGCTCTTTCAAAGGGCCATACTCGGGGGCATCCGCACTGTAGGTGACCTGAAGCACGAAGTCGTCGAGCCGCCCGAGGGCCCTGCGGCTCGAGAGGAGGTTTTTCAGCGAAAACTGCAATGGCTTGCGGTAATGGGTCCCGAGCAGAAAGTAGCGGACCTCCGAGCCCGAAAACCCCTTCTCGAGCAATTCCCTCAGGGTCACGGCGTTAGAGGCCTCACGGGACATACGTCTGCCCGAGGCCATGACCTCGGCCACGTGAAGCCAGCAGAGGGCAAAGGGCTTCCCCGTTACCGCCTCCACGATGGCTATCTCGTTTTCGTTGTGGGGGAAGACGAGCTCCGTGGAGGAGGTATGCACATCCACGGTGTCTCCCAGGTACTTGGTGGCCATGGCGGCGCACTCTATGTGCCAACTGGGCCTCGCCTTTCCCCAGGGGGTGTCGTAGAAGACCCCGGCCTTCAACTCCTTCAAGCTTGAGCGCTTAAACAGCGTGAAATCCCGGGGGTTGTCCTTGTCGTAACTGTCCAGATCCACCGTGGCCCCCACCCGGACCTTCTTCGGGTCCACCCCGGAAAGCTTCCCATAGTCCTTGAAACGCTCAAGGGAAAAGTAAAGGGAGTGGTGACGCTCGTAGGCGTAGCCCTTCTGGAGGAGCCGTTCGGCCAGACGGATCATATCCCCCACGTGCTGCGAGGCCCGGGGGTACTGGGTAGCGGGTCTGAGCCTGAGGGCCCCTGCTTCCCGAAAGAACTCCCGGGTGAAGCGCTGGGTGAGCTCCTCCAGGGATGTGCCTTCCGTCAGGGCCTGGGAGATGGTGCGGTCGTCCACATCGGTGATGTTCACCACGTGGATGACCTCAAGGCCCCTGTACTCGAGGTAACGCTTGAGGAGGTCCGCCACCAAGAGCCTTCGCCACTCGCCCAGATGCAGCAACCCCGACACCGTGGGGCCGCAGGTGTAGATCCTCACCCGCCGTGGCTCCTGGGGCCTCAGGGGTTCGAGGGTGCGGCTCAGGGTGTTGTAGAGCCTGAGGCTCAAAGCGGGCTTTTCTACAAAGAGCGAGGTGGAAAGATACCTTTCGCCCGTATCTGCAAAGACGGTCACCACCACCCCTTCGCTCATCCTCTCGGCAACCCTGGCCGCCGCCCACATGGCCGCCCCGGAGCTCATCCCCACCAGGATCCCCTCCTCCCGGGCGAGCCTCCTCGACATCTCGAAGGCCTCCTCGTCCTCCACAACGATCTTTTCGTCGATGAGCTCCCTCTGGAAGATCCCGGGCACGTAGGACTCCTTGAGGTTTTTCAACCCCTGGATCCTGTGGCCCATCTTGGGTTCCACACCGATCACCCTGATCCGCGGGTCGTATTCCTTGAGCCTGCGCGCCACCCCCATGATGGTCCCTGTGGTGCCCATGGCGATGACCACCGCATCGACCTTTCCCCCAGTCTGCTGCCATATCTCCTCCGCGGTGCCGAGGTAGTGGGCCAAGGGGTTGGAGGGGTTGTTGAATTGATCGGTGAGGAAGTACCTGTCGGGTTCTTCCCTGGCCAGACGGTAGGCCTCCTCTATGGCCCCATCTGTGCCGAGTTCTGAAGGGGTGAGCCGGATCTCTGCACCGTAGGCGCGAAGGATCCTCTGCCGTTCCTCGCTCACCGACTCCGGCATGAGCAAAAGGACTCTATAGCCCTTTACCGCCGCCACCATGGCGAGGCCGATGCCCGTGTTTCCGCTTGTGGCCTCGAGGATCACCTTCTCCGGGGTGAGCTCCCCGCGGCGCTCCGCCTCCTCGATCATCCTCAGGGCGATACGGTCCTTCACCGACCCCCCTGGGTTGAAGGACTCGAGCTTGGCCAGGATCCTGACGCGGGGGTTGGGGTTTAAGCGCCGGATCTCCACCATAGGGGTGGATCCGATGAGCTCAAGCACCGTGCGGCAGATCTTCATCTCGAAGGCAAAGATAACTTCGCCACCATCTGTTTGACAAGGGAAAAGGTCAGGCCCTCTTCATGCGGCGGGCCTTGAGGCGCCGCTCTTCTACCGGCACCTCGAGCTGAAGGAGCCGTTCTTCCAGGGCCTTTATGCGGTCGCGAATTTCTGCGGCACGCTCGAACTCAAGCCTTCGGGCCGCCTCCTTCATCTCGCGCCGCAACTGCTCGATCCGTTTGCGCATCTCCTTGGGGCTCAGCTGCTCGGCCTCTTCCTCCTTCGCCACAGGCACGGTGAAGTAATCCGCCTCGTAGATGGAGCTGAGGATATCGGTGATCTGTTTCTTCACCGTCTCCGGGGTTATGCCGTGGCGCCGGTTGTATTCGGCCTGAATCCGTCGCCGGCGCTCCGTCTCCTGGATGGCGCGGGCCATGGACTGGGTGATGGTGTCTGCGTAGAGTATGACGCGCCCGTTGACGTTTCTTGCCGCCCGGCCGAAGGTCTGAATCAGCGCCCGCTCCGAGCGTAAAAAACCCTCTTTGTCCGCATCGAGGATGGCCACAAGGGAGACCTCCGGAAGATCGAGACCCTCTCTCAAGAGGTTTATCCCGATCAGGCAGTCGAACTTCCCGAGCCTCAGATCCCTCAGGATCTCCACCCGCTCGAGGGTTTCCACCTCGGAGTGCATGTACCTGACCTTGAGGCCCCTCTCACGGTAGTAGTCGGTGAGGTCCTCGGCCATCCTCTTGGTCAGGGTGGTCACGAGCACCCGCTCGCCGCGCTGGGCCCTCTTCTTGATCTCCCAGTAAAGGTCCTCCACCTGGCCATCCGCCGGCCTCACCTCCACCTCCGGGTCCATGAGCCCGGTGGGTCTGATGATCTGCTCGGCCACATGACCCTGGGCCTTCTCCAGCTCATAATCCCCGGGGGTGGCCGATACATAGACCACCTGTCCCACCCGCTCTTCGAACTCCTCGAACTTCAGTGGACGGTTGTCAAGCGCCGAGGGAAGCCGGAACCCGTACTCCACCAGCGTCTCCTTGCGGGAGCGGTCCCCGTGATACATCCCCTGAAGCTGAGGTATGGTCACGTGGGATTCGTCGATGAAGATGAGGGCGTCATCGGGCAGGTAATCGAGCAAGGTGTAAGGCGGCTCCCCTGGAAGGCGCCCCGTGAGGTGACGGGAGTAATTCTCGATGCCCTTGCAGTAACCCAGCTCCTCGAGCATCTCCAGGTCGAAGAGCGTCCGCTGCTCAAGCCTCTGGGCCTCAAGCAGCTTCCCCTGCTGCCTCAACTCCCTCACCCTCTCCCTCAACTCCTCCCTGATCCCCTCTATGGCCAGCCTCAGGCGATCCCTGGGGGTGACGTAGTGGCTCGCCGGGTAGACGGTGAAGGCCTCAAGTTCCCGCAGCACGCGGCCTTTCAAGGGGTCTACCTCGTAAAGGGCCTCGATCACATCCTCCCAGAGCTCGACCCTTATGGCCCTTTCCTCCTCGTGGGCGGGGAAGATCTCCACGATGTCCCCCCTTACCCTGAAGGTACCGCGGTGAAAGTCCACGTCGTTCCGCTCGTAGAGGATCTCCACCAGGATCGACAAAAGATCCGAACGCCTCATCTTCATCCCCTTTTTGAGCGGCAGCTTCATGGAGGCGTAATCCTTGGGGGAGCCGATCCCGTAGATGCAACTCACGCTGGCCACAACGATCACATCCCTCCGTTCAAGAAGCGATCGCGTGGCCGAATGCCGAAGCTTATCTATCTCCTCGTTTATGAGGGTGTCCTTTTCGATGTAGGTGTCGGTCTCGGGGATGTAGGCCTCGGGCTGATAGTAGTCGTAGTAGCTCACGAAGAACTCCACGGCGTTTTCGGGAAAGAGCTGCTTGAACTCCCCGTAAAGCTGGGCGGCCAGGGTCTTGTTGTGGGAGATGACCAATGTGGGGCGATTGAGGCGAGCGATCACGTTGGCCATGGTGAAGGTCTTCCCGGAGCCGGTGACCCCTAAAAGCACCTGGTGACGAACCCCTTCAGAGAGCCACCGGCAGAGCTTCTCTATGGCCTGGGACTGATCCCCCTTGGGCACGAAGTCCGTGACGAGCTTGAAGCTCCCCATCACTCGACGTCCCAACGCGTCCCTTCGGGGGTGTCTTGCAGTTTGATGCCGTAGGAGGCGAGCTCATCCCGGATCCTGTCGGCTGTGGTCCAGTCCCTGCGTTTTCGGGCCTCGGCCCGCTGCTGGATGAGCCGCTCCACTTCCTCAGGAGTTATGGGGAGCCGTTCGAGTTTCTTCCTCCTCTTCTCCTCGAAGAAGGCCTTTGGCTCCTCCGTGAGGACCCCCAGGACCTCCCTGAAGGGCTCCGTGGCCTCCAGCACCCGTTCGGCCACATCCTTCGGCATAGTGCCACCTACGCGGTTCACCTCACGCGCAAGTTCGAAAAGCGGTGCCAAGGCCCTGGGGGTGTTGAAATCATCGTCCATGGCCTCACGGAACCTGTCCATAAGGCCATCGAGAAGCTCCCGTACCCTGTGCCAGTCCCCCTCGCCTCCCGGAGCTTTAAGGGACTCTTCGGCCCGAAGAAGCAGCCCATAGAGCCTCTCCAGGGCCCGCTCGGCCTCGGAGAGCCTCTCCGGGGTGTAATCCACGGGGCTTCGGTAATGCCGGCCGAGCAGAAAGAGCCTCAGGGCTTCGGGGTGATGCCGCTTGAGGATCTCCTTTATGGTGACGATGTTTCCGAGGGACTTGGACATCTTTTCGCCGCGGATCTGGACGAAGCCGTTATGGATCCAGTAAAGGGCGAAGGGCTTACCCGTTGCGGCCTCGGACTGAGCGATCTCGTTTTCGTGGTGGGGGAAGATCAGGTCCTGTCCCCCTCCGTGGATGTCCAGGGTCTCTCCCAGATACTTCTGGCTCATGACGGAACACTCCAAGTGCCACCCCGGCCGCCCCTTTCCCCAAGGGGAGTCCCACCAGGGCTCCCCCGGCTTTGAGGCCTTCCAGAGGGCGAAATCCAGCGGGTTGCGCTTTCGGGGATCGGGCTCGACCCTGGCTCCGGCCATCATCTCCTCGGTGCTTCTGCCCGACAGCTTCCCATAGCCGGGGAAGCTCTCCACCGCGTAATAGACGTCACCGTCCGCTACATAAGCGTGGCCCTTCTCGAGGAGCACCTTCACCATCTCGATCATCTCGGGGATGTGCTCCGTGGCCCTGGGCTCCACGGAGGGACGCTCGAGCCCCAAGGGGTCGGTGTCTGCGTAAAACTCGCGGATGTAGCGCTCAGATACCTCTTGAAAGCCAACCCCCTCATCGAGGGCGCGGGCGATGATCTTGTCGTCAAGATCCGTGAAGTTCCTCACATACTTAACCCTGAACCCCTTGTACCTCAGGTAGCGGTAGATCACATCGAAGACCACGAGGCTTCGGGCGTGGCCGATGTGACACAGGTCGTAGACCGTCACTCCACACACATACATCCTCACCATGGGGGGGTTAAGGGGCAAAAACTCCTCCTTTTTGCGGTTCAGGGTGTTGTAGACGAATAGGGCCATCCCCTCCTCCTCAAGGCGTCCTCAATTCTCCTTCTTATGGTTACGGCGTCCAAGAGAGCCACTACTTTTTTCAACTCCGGACCCTTTGTCTCTCCGGTGAGGGCGGCCCTCAGGGCCTTAAAGACCCGTCCCTTCCCCACCCGCGCCTCCTTGAGGACCCTGTCAAGCCACCCATCCTTCCCACGGGAGAGCTCCTCAAGGGCCAGCCGAAGAACTCCTTCCGCTCCCTCAATGGCCTTCTCGGCCTCAGGGGAGAGGAAAATCCCCTCAGAGGAGAAGATAGGAAGGAGTTTCTGGAGGTCAAGGAGGCTTGATACCTCCTCCTTCATCTGCTCGATGACCTCATCCCGCACCTCCTGTTCCCACCCCATGTCCTGCAAAGCCTTCTTCAGTTCCGCCGCCCGGGCCCTTTTCAAATGGGCCCGGTTGAACCAGTAAAGCCTTTTCAGATCGAAGACGGCCTGCCTCCGGGAGATCCCCGCAAGGGAAAACCCCTCCACCATCCCCTCCCACTCCAAGACCTCCTCCTTCACTGCCCCCCCTATAGCGGCCAGGTAATTGGCCAAGGCCACAGCCATTATCCCCATTTCTCTCAACTCCCCCAAGGATGAAGGACCGTGGCGCTTGGAAAGGGGCTTACCATCAGGACCGAGCAAAAGGGGGAGGTGGCCGAACTCTGGCGGTTGCCAACCCAAGGCCTCGTAAAGCAACAGTTGCCTCGGAGTATTGGAGAGGTGGTCCTCACCCCTCAGCACATGGGTTATCCCCATGAGGTGGTCGTCGATCACACAGGCGAAGTTGTAGGTCGGCAGCCCGTCAGAGCGCAGGATGATGAAATCCCCAAGGTCCTCGGCCCTGAAGGTCTGGGGACCGAAAATCAGATCTCTAAAGGACACCTCCGCCTCGTCGGGCACCATGAACCTCAAAGAGGGCCTCCTGCCTTCGGCCTCAAGATGCCTGCGCTCGCCCTCGGAAAGCCTGAGGCAACGTCGGTCATAACGAGGAGGACGGCCTTCTGAGAGCTGCCTCTGCCGCATGGCCTCAAGCTCTTCTGGAGTACAATAGCAACGATAGGCCTTTCCCTCCGCCAAGAGCTCCGATGCATACCGCCTGTATATATCGAGACGCTCGGACTGCCGAACTACCTCCCCTCGCCATCCGAGAAACCACTTGAGATCCCGGAGGATCTCCCGTTCAAAGGCCTTATAAGACCTCTCGGGGTCCGTGTCCTCGATCCGTAAGAGGAACTCCCCGCCCTCCTTTCGCGCCAAAAGCCAGTTGTAGAGGGCCACCCGGGCGTTCCCCACGTGCAGCGACCCCGTCGGGCTCGGGGCAAAACGGGTCCTCATTTCGCTATCAACGCCACCGCCAGAGCCGCGATGCCCTCCGCACGCCCTAAGGCACCGAGGCCCTCCGGGGATTTCGCTTTCAGCGATACCCTCGTAGGAGGGAGACCAATGGCCTTCGACAGCCTTTCCTTCATCTGTTGGAGGTGAGGACCGAGGCGGGGTTCTTGGGCGATAAGGGCTGCATCGACGTTCACTATCTCCCACCCCTCCCTTTTGACCATCTGCGCGACCTCCTGTAAAAGCTCCAGACTCCGTACCCCGCGGAAGCGAGGATCCCCGGGTGGGAAATGCCCTCCCAGGTCCCCGAGGGAGGCAGCCCCGAGCAGGGCGTCCGAGACGGCGTGACTCAGCACATCGGCATCGGAGTGGCCCTGAAGCCCCTTCGGAAAGGGTATCTCCACCCCCCCGAGCACCAAAGGACGTCCCTCAACCAGCGGATGCGCATCCCAACCGAGGCCCACCCTGATTTCACTCCTTGGGGCGCCCAAAGATCATCCTCCCCGCAGGGGTTTGAAGAACACTGGTGACCAGCACCTCCAATTCCTGTCCGATGAGCCGCTTGCCCCCTTCCACCACCACCATGGTCCCGTCTTCCAGATATCCCACCCCCTGCTCCGGCTCCTTGCCCTCGCGTATGAGCTGGACCCTGACCGTCTCCCCGGGTAGGACCACGGGCCTCAAAGCCGTAGAGAGCTCGTTGATGTTCAAGACTTCGATGCCATGGAGCCCGGCCACCTTGTTCAGGTTGTAATCGTTGGTGATGATCTTCGCCCTCCTGCGTTTGGCCAGCTCCACCAGCTTAGCGTCCACCTCCTTTATGTCCGGGAAGTCCTCCTCCACAATCACTACGCTGGCCTTGGATTGCTTCTGCAGGCGATCCAGGATATCGAGCCCCCGCCTCCCCCTGTTGCGCTTGAGAGGATCTGTAGAGTCGGCAATCCTCTGAAGTTCCCTCAGGACGAATTGGGGGATGAGGATGGGCCCCTCGATGAAGCCGGTTTCACATACGTCCGCTATGCGGCCGTCGATGATGGAACTGGTATCGAGCACCTTGGGGATCTCCGCCCGCCCCTCCACCTTGCTGAAGAAGGCCGCCATTTCCTTCCCTTTCTTGGCTCCCGCCATGAGACCGATACTTCCCAGGGCGAGCAGCACAAAGGGGGTAGCACCAGGGGGATAGAGGGGGAGCAGGAGCCGTCCCAAGAACAGCATCGCGGCCATCCCTCCCACGCCCCCCAGGATGGTCGAAAGGGAGGCGCGGGCGATAAGGCGCCCCAGAACGACCCCCAGCACTCCAACCAGGGCGCCGAGCGCCCCTCCCGCCAAGATGCCCTCCGGGTAGGGCAACAGCCCCTTTCCCTCGTAGATTCCGACGAGAAAGGGGAGGAAGATGATGAGAAAATAAAAAAGCCATTTCATCGCATAACCTCCCTCTCCAAGGCCATAGCCCGGGACCACGGCCGTCAAGGGAAAAGCGTATTCGAGGGGGATCAGGGAAGACGGGCTTGGAGCTCCGCACGTATCTCCCGCTCTTCTGCCTTTTTGGCTACGGCAAGCTCCTGCACGAGTAATCTCTGGGCCGCTTCCATCAGCTTCTTCTCTCCGAAGGAAAGCCCTTTTGAACTCTTCAGGAGGTGGAGCTCCTTCAACACCTTGGCGACCTCAAAGATGGAGCCGCTGTTGATCCTCTCCATGTAATGGCGGTAACGCTGGTTCCAGGGCTGGTGGCTCGAGTTGTTGACCGGCTCCTCTTTGGAGAGTAATTCCAGGACCTCGTCCACTCGAGACGGATCTATCACCTCCCTCATCCCTACTGCCTCGGCACTTTTCACGGGCACCATCAGGGTCATCTTGGTGCTCAAAGTGCGAAGCACGTAGACCTGTTCTACCTCTCCGTTAACATTCATCTCCTGTATATCCTCTATTACACCAACCCCGTGGCCCGGATATACGACAAACCTCCCTCTTTCGAACATCTCTCCCTCCTCTTCAAGGCTTCAAGGCTTGTCCAGAGGCAAAGCGTCCCTCCTCGGTATAAAAGACGAGATCCGCCACCTGGAATTTCCCCCCGTCGATGCCCCTTGCCACCGACTTGTCACCGCCGAAGAGATCCACTATCTCCACAGCTCCCTTCTTCCCTTCCCCCGAAGGTCCATAGACCTCCAATACATCTCCCTTTCTGAGCCCGCTCTGCTCTCCCGCAAGGAGATAAACCCGCCCTCCCTCGACCTTCGCCACCCTGGTACACCATCCCATCTCTCTGATGATCTCCTCTACCCTCCCTATTCCCTTCGCGAGGGCCTCCTGCAGGATTTCCTCTTCATCCCCCCGCACGGATGCCTGAAGGGGCAACTCCTTCACGGCCTCCCCAGATAGGACGTCGTAAATCTTCAGCCTCAGCTCAACGAAACCCTCACCTTGTACCGAGGTAAAGGGGCCATAGAGCACACCCCCTATCACCGCCTGGACTCCTAAGGACTCCCCCATGGTCTTCAGGACTTCAGGGGTGGGACGAACGGTCCCAGTCAAGGACACGACAGCCGCGTAGTCCACGGGTAAGGTCACCAGCCCCCGCGATGCAAGGAGTTTATAGAGGATCTGAGCGGCCAACTCCCCGTACCGTCCCTCTGATGTCTCCTCTTCAAAGGGCAGGATGGCCACTTTCCTCTTGAGGAAGGGGGGGGCCGGAGGAAACCTACGGAAGGCTTTCTTCGGTCGAGACGGCCCCTTTACTACCTCCCAGCTGCCAGAGGGCAATCGTTCCTGCTTCCCCTCCCCTTCGTCCCCCACCGGGGTCCACCTTCCGGGATGGCGCAGGTATTCCCTCGCCTCGACAAACTGGACCTCTCCCCGTTCGTCTCTGACTTTGAGGTACCTGCGGCCGTCGATGATGTAGAGGTCTCGATCCCGCAGGACCCTCAACTCTTCACGGGTATAGGGGGAACGTTTCGCCCAGGGAAGCCTGCAACCTGCAGCGAACACCATCAATCCGAGGAAAAAGAAAAGGCAGGTCAAAACTATCCGCATCAGGTTAGTAGATTTTATCAAGATCGACCTCCCAAGGCAACCGTTGACACCCTTACCTTAAGGGTCTTATAAAGCGGATGTGGAAAGGCCGACCGATCCCCAGCTCTTTAGGCTAAAGGTAAGGGAGGGACAATGGGAGCGGTCCACAGCGGGGGTTTGTCCCGGATACGTCCAAGCCAATCTCGTGATCCTACCCCGTTCCTTGGCCTTCGACTTTGCCCTTTTTTGCCTTCGCAACCCCAAACCATGCCCCGTACTGGAGGTGCTGGACCCGGGGGATCCCATCGTTAAGGAAGTGGCCCCGGGGGCGGATATCCGCACGGATTTGCCCATGTACAGGATATTCAAAAAAGGCCTTTTGGTGGAGGAACGAAAGGAGATCAAGGATTACTGGAGCGAGGACCTCGTGGCCTTTCTCATCGGCTGTAGCTACACCTTTGAGGAAGCCCTTGTGAAGGGGGGCATCCCCTTGAGGAGCTTCCTTGAAGGAAGGGACCCGGCCATCTATATTACCGATATCTCCTGTCGTCCAGCCGGCCCCTTTTCCGGCCCCATGGTGGTGACCATGCGGCCCATCCCCGGGCACCTGGTGTCGAAAGCGGTTCAAATAACCTCGCACCTGCCACGGGTCCATGGCGCCCCTGTCCACATCGGGGACGGATCCGCCATCGGTGTGACAGACCTCGAAAAGGTCGATTTCGGCGGTCCCCCTGACCTCCGGGAGGGAGAGGTCCCGGTCTTTTGGGCCTGTGGAGTGACCCCTCAAGTGGTCGCCCTCAAAGCAAAGATCCCCTTCATGATCACCCACAAACCGGGCCACATGTTCGTTTCGGACCTTAAGATAGAGGAGATAATGGAGGGCTAAAGGCCGAGGAAGGCCTTCCTGACGAGGTCAGACAGTAACAGCTCCTCCCCACGACCCTCTAAGACGATCCTGCCCGTCTGCAGCACATAGCCCCTGTCGGCTATCTCGAGGCTCTCCCTCACGTTCTGTTCGACGAGGATGATGGTCTTGCCGAGGCCCTTCAGCTTCGCCACGGTCTCCAGGACCTCATCCACCAGCTTCGGCATGAGCCCAAGAGACGGCTCATCCAGCATCAGGAGCTTGGGGTTGGACATCAGGGCCCTCCCGATGGCGAGCATCTGTTGCTCGCCGCCACTGAGGGTCCCCGCCCGCTGCCTCCTACGCTCCTTGAGCCTGGGGAAGAGCTGATAGACGAAGTCGAAATTCTCCCTGATGGTCCCCTCGTCCCTTATGGGATAGGCACCTAGTTCGAGGTTCTCTTCCACCGTCAAGGGGCTGAAGATGAGGCGTGCCTCTGGCACATAGATAATCCCCCGTTTCACCACCTCCGGGGTGTTGAGCGATGTGACATCCTCGCCCTCGAAGACGATCCGTCCCTTGTTGGGGATTATGGCCCCTGCCAGGGTCTTCAATAAGGTGGACTTACCCGCTCCATTGGCCCCCACAAAGGCCACCAACTCCCCCCGCTCGACCCGGAAGGTAAGGCCGTGAAGAACCGTCAGCCGGCCGTATCCGGCCTCCAAGTCATAGACCTCGAGCATACTTCTCCCCCAGGTAGGCCCTGATAACCCTTTCGTCGTGGGCGATCTCCTCGGGTGGACCTTCGGCTATCTTCACCCCGCCGTCGAGCACTATCACCCTCTCGGAGATGGGCATCACCACCTCCATCACGTGTTCTATCAGAAAGAGGGTGATCCCTTTCTCCTTATGAATCCGTTTGAGCAGCGCCACCATCTCCTCGGTCTCAGTGGGGTTGAGGCCTGAAGCGACCTCGTCGAGCATCAACAGAACCGGCTTTATAGCCAAGGCCCTCGCCAATCCCACCTGTTTTTGAATGGCGAGGGGAAGCTCCGTAAGGTAAAGGTCCGCCACCCTCTCCAACCCCATGAAGGAGAGGATCTCCATGGCCTCACGCCGTGCCCCTTCCCTGTCGTCTTGGTGGAGGAAGGCCCCTACCATCACGTGCTCCAGGGCGGTGAGTTCCCCTGCAGCCTTCATCAATTGGAAGGTACGCCCTATCCCAATTCGGGCCGTCTGGAAGGGCTTCCACCCGGTGATATCACGCCCTCGAAAGATCACCTGGCCACCGTCGGGTCTGTAGTAGCCGACGATGCAGTTGAAGAGGGTGGTCTTGCCGGCGCCGTTGGGGCCGATGAGGCCTACTATCTCCCCCTCCTCTATGGAAAAGGAGACGTCCCTATTGGCCACAATCCCTCCGAAGTCCTTGGTGAGGTTCCGCACCTCGAGGAAGGCCATCAACCCCTCCTGCCCCTGAAGCGCTCTACGATCCCCCAGATCCCACGGGGCTCAAAGGCTGCAATAAACATGATGATGGCTGAGTATATGATAAAGTCCAGGCCCATTAGTTCTTTGTGTCCGCCAAGCCAGCTGCCGAGGTACCTGTCCAAGGGAACCAAGATGGCAGCACCGATAATGGGGCCCCAGAGCGAGGCAGCACCACCGAGCATGGCCATCAGGGCTATCATGATGGAGAGCTCAAGGTGCATCACCGATTCGGGATCTATGTAAAGGTGATACACGGCGATGAAGGACCCCCCGATGGCGACGAAGGCAGAAGCAATGGCGTAGGCCTTGATCTTGCACCAGCGGGCGTCTATGCCCAGACTTTCGGCAGCGTCCTCATCGATCTTGATCATCCTCAGTTGATAGCCCAGTTTCGACTTCCGGAACCAGTTCATGTAGAAGATCGCCCCGAGGAAGTAGGCGAGGATGAAATAGTAATACCAGGTGTCATCGGTGAACTGCATGTAGAGCAGAGAGGTCCCCTTGATAGGAAGCTCTATCCCCTTGGCTGCCCCCACGAAGTCCCAATTGGTGAAAAGGTCCTGAAGGACCAAGGAGGTGGCGATAGTAGCGATGGCGAAGTAATGGCCCTTTAGGCGAAAGAGGGGGTAGCCGATGAGAAAGGAGTAACCGAGGGCTATGAGCACTCCAAGGGGCATGGATACCCAATAAGGGACGTCCCAGCGGACCATGAGGACCGCTACCGTGTAAGCACCTATCCCCACATATTGGGCCTTTCCTAGCTCTACCTGTCCGCCGTACCCCCCGATGGTGTTCCACCCCATCCCGAACAGAGAGAAGAGGAGAAATTGGATCATCACCGCCATGCCGAAGGAGTCGACTCCCAGCCAGGGAAAAGCGAGCAGGAAGGCGCAGAAGATGCCGAAAACGACCCGCTCTACCAAAGGGAAATCGCTGAAGTCGAAAGCCTCCCTCAGTGCTCCCATCCGAAAAGCCCCCGAGGCCTGAAGACCACCACTAAGAAATAGACGAGATACACCACGGTCATCTTGTACTGAGGACCTATGACGGAGGTCCTCAATAGGTGGCCGAGAATGGGGAAGACCGTCTCGAGGATCCCTATGAGGATCCCCGCCACGAAGGCACCTTTTATGCTCCCAAAGCCCCCTAAGGCGACGGTTGCAAAGGCGATCATGCAAAAGAGGAGCCCCACCATGGGGTAGATGTAGTAAAAGTTGGCCAAGAGCCCTCCCGCAACTCCCACGGTGGCCCCTCCCATGGCCCATGCCAAGGCATTCATCCTCTCGGTCTGTATCCCCATGTAGGAGGCGGCTTCGCGATTTATCGCTGTCGCACGAAGGGCCTTGCCAACCCGGGTCTTGAAGATGACCCAAGAGACCACGGAAAAAGCCACAAGGCTCAACAAAGCACACACAACTTTGGTCATGTCGAGGAAGAAGGGACCCACAGTAAGGCTCTTCCCCACCAGAATCCCCTTTTTGATCATCCGGTAATCTATCCCCCACAGGAATACCGCGAGGTAACGCAAAAAGAGCATCAAGCCGAAGGTCCCCAGAAGTTGGGCCACCATAGGCCCGCGCAATAGGTAGCGCACTAGGCCGTAATAGGAGAGGATCCCAAGAAGTGCTCCCACAGCACCACATACAGGCAAGGTGACAAGAGGATCAACGCCCAACGAGATGCTCACAAAATAAGCTGTGTACATCCCCAACATGAGGAATTCCCCGTGGGCGAAGTTGACGATGTCCATCACCCCGAAGATGATGGTCAGCCCCAGGGAGATGAGGGCAAAAAGAAAGCCCATCAAGATGCCTTGGATAAAGGCGTCGGCTAAGACCATCGCCTCACCCGTCCTTTGCTGATAAGAGGGCCGAAGATCCTACGATCCCCGGCCCCTTTGCTATCCTATTTCCAAGTGGTGAAAGGATAGACCATGTCCGCCGTGGCGAGGTCAAAGGGATAGACGATCTCCAGTTCCACCTTGTCCCCCTTGACTTGGTACTGACCAATCAACCCGGTGCCAAGGACGTTTTGTCCGGTCTTGTCGAACTTCACCCCGCCCCACGGCATGATGAGCTCATCAGCGGGGATGAAGAGCTCATTGGCCGCCTTTCGGATGGCTTTAGGATCGGTGGAACCAGCGGCGTTCAACACATGGGCCCATGTCTGAAGGGCCACAAAGGCCCGCCCAGAAGCCCCTGTAAGGTCGGTCCCGTATTTCTTCCTGAAAAGGGCGTTGATCTGCCCGGCTACCTTCTTGACCTTTACCACCTTCGGGATAAACACGGTCCTGGTGAGGATCCCGTGGATGTCCTTGCCCAAGGTGGCGCGGAAATCGGGGATCTCAAAGCCAGCATCCTGTCCCCAGATGACCTTTGGAGAAGCCTTCATCCCCTTGAGGGTCCTCACGAAGAGGATGGCATCGGAGATATAGGAAGCGAAAAGCATACAATCGGGCTTGGCAGCCACCAATGCCTGGCTTTCGGTAGTAAGGTCCGGAGATTTCGCCGAGTAAAGGATCCCTTTCACGATCTCAAAACCGTACTCCTTGGCATACTCCTCTATAACCTTGGCCACGCTCGATCCCCATTCCGTGTTCTCACAAGCATAGGCAATGCGTTTCAGCTCTGCCTTGGGGACGGCCTTCACTCCGCGGACCTTGCCCTCGGTGAGCCCTTTGAGAAACTCAAAGAGGTCCTTCGTAAAGGTCTCATCATGGGGGGTGGTACGCCAGAACCACTTGAAACCGCGCTTGGTCAAAACAGGGGACGTGGAAGAGCCGTTGATCATGGGGATCCCGTAGCGCTCAGCCACCGCGCTCACAGTCTTGGTAACGGAGCTATGGTAACAACCCATCAATCCCACTACTTTCTCATCCATGATGAGGCGCTTGGCCAAGTCGGCGCCACGACCGGGTTCTCCGCGGTGGTCGGCAAAGATCAGCTTTATCTTGGCCCCTTTGAGGCTTGGGATTCCCTCCCATTTTGCTATGGATATGCCCAGTTCTGGATAGCGCTTGTTGATGATGTCCAGGGCCAATTCCGCCCCATTTCTGAGATCCCTCCCCGCCGCGGCGAAGGCCCCGGAAAGGGGATAGATTACCCCGATCTTTATCTCCTTCTGCTCAGCCCTCGCCCCCCCAGCCAAGGGCCCGAGGAGAAGACCTATTGCCAAACCGAGGATCAATAAGACCAAAATCCCCTTCTTCATAACCTCCCTCCCAAAAGTTTGTATTTTGTTAACGATAAACTGGATTTCGCGGAGATTATATGGTGAGTTAAAGGGGCTTGTCAACAGCGTGTATTG
>CAZGDM010000034.1:0-22440 GCA_964525275.1 uncultured Thermodesulfobacteriota bacterium
GCCACCAACCTCATGGAAGAGGCCGTGAGCAGAGGAGGAACTTCGGCGACCGCAGCAAAGGTGGTGGTGATCGTGCTGCAAAACCCTCCCTCTTACAGCACCCCCACAGCCCTTCACCCCGCCTTGACGCGAGCAAAATAATCCCGTCAGGAGGATGACGATGTCCACCAAAGCGAAGAGACTGTTGGCAACGGCCCTAACCCTTGCGGCCATCTTTTTTATGGCGGGCGAGGGGATGGGCAAGAAGGTGCCCCCTTTACATAAGGAGAAGCTGGCCCTGCTCAGGCCGGATCAGCTTGGCGCGGAGATGCAGATGTTGGTCACTGCCGTCTCCTTAGCCCAACAGGGAGACTTAAAAGGCTTCCCCTTCATCGCCGTTCTCCCTGGGGCAAATGTCAGCGTAGCCGAAAACCTCGACCCAAAGGATGCCTCCCTGTTCAGCGTGTGGATAACCGATCAGCAGAGGTTTGCAGATGGTTCAGCTATTGCGGGAATGATCCTCCAGTGGATGGATCAGCTGGGGAGGAGGATGTTCACGGCGGCCCAGATAGCCTACAGAACGAGACCCATGAATCCCAGGGACATAAAGGCCATAAAGGAGACCTTGAAGGGACTCGGATACTATCCCGGCCAGATGGACCAGAACTGGGATCAAGGCCTCTCAGAAGCCATCGCATCCTTCCAGAGAGCGAAGGGGATTTCCCCCACTGGCGGACTTGATGCCCTCACCCTGAAGGCCCTCAATCGGATATCCCCTCCCATCATCGAGATAACGGATCTGAACGTCATCCCCCTTTATCCCCGCTCTCCGACCCATCTCCTCTACATCGTCCCAGAATCGGTGGTGAAGAAGCACCCCGAAAGGTTCAAAGGAGGTTTCAAGAGCCTGAAAGAGGTGATCAAACACGCCATTCCGGCAAAAGACCTGAGGGTTCACGGGGGAAGCCAGAAGTTCGTGGTTTTCGTCTTCTTCTTGGACAAGGTAAACCCCACCCATCCCATCAGGGTGAACTTCTCTGGCTATGCTCGGGAATGGTCCGACTTTTTCTCCGATAAGTTCTTCGCCGACCCGAAGGGATGGCCTGTGGTGGTACAAACTTTGACCGTCAGGGAGGTAATGGTAAGCTCCTCCCTGTGGATGAACGTGTGGGTAAACAGGAAGTGCATAGCGAGCTATAAGCTCCTTTAAGGAAACCTCAAGGGCAGGCGGTCAAGGCCTGCCCTTGAGGAGAGACCCTTTTTCCTCGATCTCCTCTCCATAATGCGCTCGTAAAGGAGGCGGAGTTCGGAGGAAGGGCTTATGCCCATCTCCCTCTCGAGGGACTCTTCACATCGGCGATAGGCCTTTATGGCCTGTACGTCCTCTCCCCTCAGGAGGTGGGCCTTCATGAGAAGGTAATAGGCCTCCTCATCCAAAGCATCCTTCGCCAACAACCTGTTGAGAACCTTTACGGCGGGGGAGAGCTCCTGCCTCCTCAGATACACCTTCCCGAGGCCCTTCAGGACCTCATTGAAAAGCCTCTGCAGATGGTAGCGAGGTTCTTCAGTCCAGTCCTTGTAAACGTCCTCGGGCAAAAGATCTCCGGGATAACTTCTTACGGCCTCCTCCAGTCTACGTAGGGCAAGGGCCTCATCTGCCCTCTCTAAGGCATCAAGGCCCTCTGCAGCCGCCCGCTCAAAGATATCCACATCCACGGTGGACCCCTCCGGCAACCGGAGCTGATAGGCCTCTTTCTCGATGAGGAGGTATTTCGACTTCGCCTTGGGAGGGAGTTCCGGCTCCAGAGCTGCCCTCATGGCACTTACGGTGCTCCAGAGGTTCGCCCTGGCCTTCTCAAGATCGAGATCCGGCCAGAAGACCTCAAGCAGCACATCCGAAGGGATGGGTTTTCCCCTATGAAGGACCAGGTATTTAAAGAGATCTTTGGATCTCTGTCTCCTCCACTGGGATACGGGCCTTGTCCCCCGCAGGAGGGAAAATCCACCGAGCAACTTCACATGGAGGGGCTCTGGCGGAAGACGGTCAAGAGCCCTTATGGCCCCTCTGCAAAGCCTCCTCAGGGATGCATCCGCAGCCCTCTCCCCCTCCTGCAAAAGGAGGGGCCGAGCAGGGCCATAACCCATCCCTTCCCACAATTTCACCACCTTCCTTTTAACCTCCAACGGGAGGGAGGGGAACAGCTCCATCAATGCCTCCATCCCCCTCTCGCCCCAGCGGGGCCAGATATGAAGTAAATATTCCGCCTCCACCCCTCTCTGCAGCGCCCACCTCGCCAATGAGAGGCCGTCAAAGTAAGGATCGTCAGTAAGGAGAAATCCGAGCTTATGCTCCCGCAGCAACCCCAATGCCCTTTGAGCCCATCGGTGAGACCCGGTCGACTCCGGTGAAAGGGCCCAGAGGTAAAGGAGGGCCCTTGCCTCCCGGTGTTTGATCTTCAGCCTCCGGGCTGCTTCGATGACCTGCTCCAGATAGTACAGGGCCTGATCCCGGGGTATGGCCTCGTGGAGACGAAAGGCCGTGAAGGCGCTCAGGGCTTGAAGATACGTGAGGCCCTTTTCAGAGGAAAGGCCATGGATCGTGGCAATCCTTCGGGCAGCTGAGGAAGGCTCCATATGGGCCTCCGCCAGCTCCACAAGACAATGGGCCCATAGAGATCGGTCAAAGATCAGGTTGTCCCTGGCCTTCTGTAACCAGAATGGGGCTTCTTCCGCATCTCCCTCGGCCATCGTCAGGGCCAACATCGAAAGGGAAAGGGTGTATACACTCCGGTTCTCCTTGGCGCTGGCCGCAACCGCCTCCCTCAGCCAGAGGGCGGCATCTTCATATTGATGCTGTTCCCGCTTCAGCACTCCCTTGAAGAGGAGGGCCCATCCCCTGCGATGCTGGGGGTCTTCCCTCTTCAACACCTCTATGGCGTAATCCACTATCTCCTCCGCCTCGCGGAACTCTCCCCTTTCCAGATGGAAAAACACCGCCTTGGGCAAAAGGAGATAGCATCTCATGTACGCCTTCAGCGGCAGAAACCTCGATCTGGCAACCGCTTCCACCTTGCGCCATAGGCCACGGTCGTCTTGGTTCATCTGGTTATACGCTATGGCCAGAAAGACCTGAATCTCTAATCGCTGGGGACTCAGTCTCGAGAGCTCCCGCAGCAGGTCCTCGCAGAGGATGGCGGCCCTTTCGTTCTCACCTGCCAAGAGGTAAGCCTCGGCGAGGAGACGACCGATGTCAGCCCTCCTTTTGGGGAGAAAGGAGGAATAGGCCGAAGAAAGCACATTCACGGCCTCCCGCCAGTTTCCCAACAACAAGTGGGCTTCGCCGACAACGGTTGCGACCTTCGGGTGAGAGGAGAGGTACTCCGCCGAAAAACCCTCGGCCGCATTCACTACTTCGTCGAGCAGCTTCTCTTCCTTCCACCGAGGGTAATTCTCCATCAGGACCTTGCCGGCCCATCCTTCATCCCCGATGGCGAAGATGTGCTCGAGGGCCCTTACCTCACCGCGTGAGAGAAAAAATCGGGCTGCCTTTCGATGAAAGCTCTCCCTTTCCTCAGAGGAAAGGGTCCTCTCCCCCCTTTCTCGAATGAACTCGCCGAAAAGGGGCTGCAAACCCACTTGCTCCCCCGTCTTCTCGAAGAAAAACGGGTATTCCTCCCTTAGGGCCTCGGCCTCTTCCCTCAACTCATCCGTCAGGGCTTGAGCGAGGTCCCTTTCCTCGAGGGGCTCAAGGAGGGCCAGGTACACCAAGGCCCTCTTCTGCGATGGAGAGAGGTCATTCCATATCTCCTCTTGCAGGAACTGGCCCACTTCCTTCGTCCCCCACCCTTTTTGCAGTTTGGGCTCCTCCTCACGAGCCAGAAGGGAAAGCACAGCTGGCCATCCTTTGGTAAGGGCAAATATCCTCCTGATCTCCGCCTCAGGAAGGGAGAAACGGAGGCGAAGGAAGTTGTCGGTCTCCTCCATGTCGAAGAGGATGTCCTCCTCCTTCAAACGGATCAGTCTTCCCGACGCCTGGATTCGAGGGAGCCCCATACCCTCAGGGTACTTCCGCGATATGATCACCGTCATCGCAAACTCGGGCATCCGTTGAAGCCAAACTCCCAAAAGCTCTCTCCTCAAGTCCCGTTCTTTGACCACTTCCCAATTGTCGAAGATCAGGATCCCCGGATTCCCTGCTCCTAAATGCAAAAGGTCCAGAAGCTGATCCACTCGGGAGCGCACCAGGGTTTCAAGGTCGGGAGCCGAGACATCTTCTTCAACCTTGATCCCCGGCCAGATAGCTTCACACTTCCGTTCGAGGATCTGGAGGAAGGTGATGGCGTTGGAACTGATCTGTCTCAAGGGAATCCACCCAAAGGGGAAACCCGTACGTTCGACCAACTGCCTCACGAAGGTGGTCTTTCCCGCCCCTGCCCTTCCCACCACATTCAACACCATGCCAGGGCCGAAGCGGCCCAGATAGTCCTTTATCAGCCTCCACCTGATGATCTCTTTTGAACCTTGCCACGGCATGAAACGTTACTTTATCACTTGGTGGCCTCGATCCCAACCCCCTCAATAAATCTGCCCTGGGAAGGTGTTCACCCCGAAGTGCTTCCCCACGACCTTATACATTTTCGGGGACTCCCAGTCCTCTCCGAAGACATCCAGAAGCAACCCATCGTAGATGGCCCAACTCCTGCCCCTCACAGTCCGCTCCATACCTGGCCGCCGAAAAGGGGTAGATCCATCAAGGGCCCGGTACAGGGCTCCTCCGGGCTGGAACTCCTTATGGATCCTCTGCATGAGCTTCAGCCCTTTGAAATAAGTGAAGCCGTAGCGCTCCCAGAGGATGGCATTGTGATAGTAGAGAGCACCCAAGGTAATGGTCTTTAGACCTATTGCAGCGGTGAATCGCTCCAAGCACCCCACGAATTCGCGCAATAACCTCAGTCCCGGTCTCACCATCCCTGGGGCAAGACCGTCTTCCATGGCCTTGACCTCCTCGTAGATGTTCCTGGAACGGCTCCCGAAGAGGGTGTCTCTGCCAAGTTCGTCTACGTCAACGTTATATCGTTCGCCAAGGACGTTATTTATGGTCACGAAGTCCAAGGAGACGCTGAACATGAATTGTTCAAGGGAAACCTGACAGGCAAAAAGGCAGTCCCTGTCGCCGGCCCGGTAACGGACTTCAATACAGGCGAAATTTTCGTCGGGGGGGAAAACACCCTGGACCACTCGCTCGCCGAGCTCGTTGGTGAGGCTCTTGGGATCGATCTTGAAGCGTGAAAAGAGCGATGGAGGTATCAGCTTGCGATATAAGGCATCCCGCTGTTCTTTGGGAAGTCTATTGAGTCTGGCGATAGTGAAGGCCATCCTTCGGCAAGGGTATCAGAACGCTCGCGAGACAGGAACAGGAGGGGGGAGGGAGGGGAGAAAAGGCCTCCCCTCCCTGGGAGGGGGTCTCTACAGCCTCTGCTTCACCAACTGTTCTACCACCTGAGGTTCAGCCAGGGTGGAAGTATCGCCGAGGTCCTCTATCCTGCCTTCGGCGATCTTTCGGAGGATGCGGCGCATGATCTTACCGCTACGGGTCTTGGGAAGGGCATCGGCAAACTGCAGCTTGTCCGGGGTAGCGATGGGCCCTATGGCCTTGCGCACGTGGGCGATCAGCTCCTTGCGCAGTTCATCAGTCCCCTCGTAACCCCTCTTCAGGACCACGAAGGCGTAGATCCCCTGTCCCTTCACCTCATGGGGAAACCCTATCACCGCTGCCTCGGCCACTGCGGGATGGGACACCAGGGCGCTCTCCACTTCCGCGGTGCCAATCCTATGGCCTGAGACGTTGATGACATCATCTATCCTACCCAGGAGCCAAAAATAGCCGTCTTCATCCTTCTTGGCCCCGTCACCGGTGAAGTAATAGCCGGGGAACATAGTGAAATAGGTGTCGCGGAAGCGCTTGCCCTCGGGGTCGTTCCAGAAGCGCCGTACCATCCCCGGCCAGGGTCTGGCCATGACCAGTGAACCCCCCTCTTCCACCTCGCACTCAGTGCCATCTTCGCGCAGAATTTTGGGTTCCACCCCCGGGAAAGGAAAGGCGGCAGAGCCCGGCTTGAGGGGGGTTATGGGAAAGGGACTGATGAGAAAGCCCCCGGTCTCGGTCTGCCACCAGGTGTCCATGATAGGGCAGCGCCCCTGTCCTACGTTGTGGTAATACCAGAGCCACGCCTCGGGATTTATGGGCTCACCCACTGACCCAAGGATCTTCAGGCTGGAGAGATCGTGCTTCCTCACCCATTCCTCTCCTTCCTTCATGAGAGCACGGATGACAGTGGGGGCGGTGTAGAACTTCGTCACCTTGTACCTCTCCACTATCTCCCAGTAGCGGTCGGGGGCCGGCCAGGTGGGGACGCCTTCAAACATTACGCTGGTAGTGCCTAAGGCCAGGGGGCCGTAAACCACGTAGCTGTGACCGGTCACCCACCCCACATCTGCAGTGCAGAAAAAGACGTCCTCCTCTTTGATGTCAAAGACCCACTTAAGGGTCTGATACACGAAGAGGAGGTACCCCCCCGTGGTGTGGACCACTCCCTTGGGCTTTCCGGTGCTGCCCGAGGTGTAGAGGATGTAAAGGGGGTCCTCCGCATCCATCACCTCCGGTTCGCAGACAGGACTTATGTCCTCTTGAGCCATCTCCTCATACCACCAGTGGTCGCGTCCCTCCTTCCATGGGATATCCATCCCCATCCTCTTCACGACGATCACCTTTCGCACTTGGGGGCATTGTTCAAGGGCTTGATCGGTGTTCAACTTGCTCTGGATAACCTTGCCGTTGCGCCGGTACCCGTCGGCTGTGATCAGGATCTCGGCACCGCAGTCGTTGATCCTATCCCTCAAGGCCTCGGCGCTGAACCCTCCGAAGACCACGCTGTGGATGGCCCCAATCCTGGCACAGGCCAGCATGGCAATGGCCACCTCGGGAATCATTGGCAGATAGATGGAAACCCGATCCCCCCGTTTCACCCCGAGCTTCTTTAGCACATTGGCGAACTTCGAAACGTGGTAGTGGAGCTGCTGGTAGGTGAAAATCCTATTCTCCTCGAGGGGCTCGCCCTGCCAGATAAGGGCGGCCTTGTTCTTCCTCCAGGTCGTGAGATGCCTGTCGAGGCAGTTGTAGCAGGCGTTGAGCTTTCCACCGATGAACCACTTAATCTCGGGCTTGGTAAAATCCCACTCCAGGACCTTGTCCCACCTCTTAAACCAGTCAAGTTGCTCAGCCAGCTCTCCCCAAAAGCCCTCGGGATCCTCAATACTTCGCTGATAGAGCTCCCGGTACTCCTCCATGCTTTTTATATATGCCTCCCTCTTTATCTCCTCAGGAGGCTCAAAAACCCTTGTCTCCTCCCACATCGAAATAATGGCCTTCTCCTCCATAACGTCCTCCTTAGGATTCTTTTGATAACGATATCATTCCTATCTGAATAGGTCAACGAAAACCTTGAACCCAAGGCCTACGTCAGGGGTTTTCTGGGAGAACCCAAAGGCGTCCTTGTAACCGCTTCCAAAGAAAGAGGCGAGAAAATCTCGGAGCCCGCGGCGCAATATGCACGGGGGGCAGTTAAGATTCCCTGATGGCTTCCTCTATGGCCTGTTTGAAGCAGGCAGATTGCAGCTATGTAGACCGCCCTTCAAGCCCTACGACGGTGTTAGCGATTCGGCGTCCCGCAATAACAGAACAGATGAAGACCCCGCTACTCGCTATCCCTTACCCCTCTGCCTTACTTATTTTCACCGCACAGACCTTCAGTTCAGGGATCTTAGCCACGGGGTCCATCTGATCGGTCGTGAGGAGATTGACCCTCGCCTCGCTGAAGTGGAAGGTGGAGAAGATCTCCCCTTTTTTCACCCGCTCGCTCACCTTAGCCCGGGCCTCAATCTGACCTCTCCTGCTTGAGATCCGCACCAGATCACCATCGGCGATCCCGAGCTCCTGGGCATCCGCCGGGTTGATCTCCACAAACGGCTCGGGAACATAGTGACTGGACACCTTGCTCCTGCGGGTCATGGTGCCGGTATGGTAGTGGTAGTAGCTGCGGCCGGTGATGAGGGTGAAGGGATAGTCGGAATCGGGGGTCTCCTGAGGAGGTTGGTACTCCACAGGGACCAGCAAACCCTTGCCCCTGGCGATCTTTTCCACATGAAGGATGGGGGTACCGGGGTGATCCTCCGAGGGACAGGGCCAGTGGATCCCTTCCCGTTCGAGTCTCTCATAGGTAATCCCCGCATACTGGGGAGTCGCCTTCCTTATCTCCTCAAAGATCTCCTCGGCGGAGCTGTAATTCATAGGGTAACCAAGCCTCTTGGAAAGCTCAGAGATGATCCACCAGTCTTCCTTGGCCTCCCCCTTGGGTTCAAGGGCCTTCCTCACCCTCTGGACCCTCCGCTCTGTGTTGGTGAAGGTCCCGTCCTTCTCGGCAAAGGAACAGGATGGAAGGACCACGTGGGCGAAGTTAGCCGTGTCGGTGAGGAAGATGTCCTGTACGACCAGAAGCTCGAGCTTGGAGAGGGCCTCCTCTACGTGATGAAGGTTGGGGTCTGACAGTAAGGGGTTTTCCCCCATAATGTACAGGGCCTTGATTTTGCCCTCGAGCATGGCCTCCACCATCTCACCCAAGGTGAGCCCCGGCTCAGAGGGAAGCTTTGCACCCCAGAGGGATTCGAACTTTTTCCTGGCCTCGGGGTCGTCCACCTTCTGGTACCCAGGGAAGACCTCGGGAAGCCCCCCCACGTCACAGGCCCCCTGAACGTTGTTCTGTCCCCTCAGGGGGTTGACCCCCGTGCCGGGCTTCCCGATGTGACCGCACAGAAGCGCCAGATTGGAAAGGGCCATGACGTTGTCGGTCCCCTTGGCGTGCTGGGTTATCCCCATGCAGTAAAGGATGGCGGCGCTTTCGGCTCGGGCGTAGAGCCTCGCGGCCTTGATGATGTCATCTGCCTTTACCCCTGTGATCCTTTCGGCCTCCTCGGGCGTGTACTTCTCGATGACCTTAAGCAGCTCCTCGAAGCCCTCGGTTTTCTCGGAGATGAAGGCCTTGTCATAGAGTTCTTCCTTGACGATCACATTGGCCATGGCGTTGATGAGGGCGATGTCGGTGCCGGGGAGCAAGGGGAGGTGCAGGACTGCCTCTTCCACGAGGTCTATCCTCCGGGGATCCACGACCACGATCTTGGTACCCTTGGTCCTGGCCATCTTCCTGAGCTTCATCCCCAGGACTGGATGGTTCTCCGTCGTGTTGCTCCCGAAGACGAAGATCACCTGGGCTTCCTCGAGGTCAGTGAGGGAATTGGTCATGGCCCCGGAGCCGAGGGTTGTGGCCAGACCGGCCACCGTCGGGCTGTGTCAGAGACGGGCGCAGTGATCGACGTTGTTGGTACCGATCACTGCCCTCATAAACTTCTGGAATACGTAATTGTCCTCGTTGGTGCAACGGGCCGAGCATAGGCCCGCTATAGCCGATGGACCATGGCGTTCCTTTATCTCCCGAAGCCTTGAGGCTACGTAGTCCAGGGCCTCGTCCCAAGTGGCCCCCTTGATGAAGCCGTTGCTCTTTATCAGCGGCTTGCCGAGGCGTTCCTCACTGTCGATGAACTCGAAGCCAAACCGTCCCTTGACGCACAGGGTGCCGTAGTTGGGGGGAACGGATTCCTCTGCCCTCACCCCTATGACCCTGTCCTCGAAGACCTGAAGGTCCACCACACAGCCGAGGCCGCAATACGGACATACCGTCCTGACCTCTCTTCTCTGCCAGGGCCTCGCCTTGATACGACTCACGTTTTGCGTAAGGGCCCCCACAGGGCAAACCGCAAGGCACTCTCCGCAGGAGATGCACCTCTCGGGGTGCACCACCTCTATGGCCTTGTAGTCCTTGCTCAGGGCCAGCACGCCCCTTTGGGCCACCTCCCGGCAGGCGTAAACGCACCTCTGACAAAGGATACACCTGCTGGGATAGTACTTGATGGCCACGGTGGCGTAGGAGACCGGCTTTCGGGTGAGCATGGGGGGGCTTTCCGAGTCCTCGACTATCCGGGAATCGTAGCCGAACTCGTAGACCAGGTCCTGGAGCCTGCATTCACCGGCCTTGTCGCACACAGGGCAATCAAGGGGATGGTTCTCAAGCAACACCCCCAAGATCTCCTTCCTCATCTGGTAGAGCCTCTCCGTATTGGTCCTCACCACCATCCCCTCTTGCACGGGCTGCATGCAGGCAGGCTGAGGTTCATCATAACCTTCTATTTCGACGATACAGAGCCTGCATGCCCCAATGGGGGGAAGCTTTTCATGGTAGCACAGGGTAGGTATGTAAATACCGTTTTCCCTGGCCACCTCGAGGATGGTCTTCCCCTCCTCTGCCTCTATCTCCTTTCCATCTATCCAAAGCCTCACCATGATCCCCACCCGTTCTGTGACTCTAATACGCTATCATACCGATCCTGTAACACTTGAGGCACCTTGAGGCCTCTTGGAGGGCCTCTTGGGGTCCGAAGCCCTTCTCTACCTCTTCGAAGGTACGCTTTCTCCTTTCGGGATCGAGTTTCTCAGGCTCCCTCCGCTCCATGCCCCCTGGTACACCGACCTTCTCCTCCGGATCGAAGACCCCTATGGCACTGAAGAACTCCTGGAACTTTTCGGCCTCGGTCGCCCCCAGGGGCTCCCCCCTGAGGAACCTATCTATCCTGTCTGCGGCCTTCCTGCCGCCGGCTATGGCCCGCACGAGGACGTCAGGACCGGTAACGCAATCCCCCGCGGCAAAGACCCCCTCCCTGGTGGTCTGCAGGGTTTCGGGGTCGACGATGATGGTATTTCTCCTTGTCACCTCTATGCCGTCCTCGGGCCTGATGAAGCTGATGTCTACCACCTGCCCTACCGCCGGGACCAAGATGTCGGTCTCGATGACGAATTCGGATCCCGGGACGGGTATCGGCCTTCGCCTGCCACTTTCATCAGGTTCACCCAACTCCATCCTGATGAGCTCGACGGCCACGACCTTTCCGTCCTCAGCTATGATCCTCTTGGGATTACAAAGGAAGTGGAACTGGACCCCTTCCTCCTCTGCGTCTTTTACCTCCTCGGGGTCAGCGGGCATCTCCGCTCTGGACCTCCTGTAGACCAAATGGACGTCCTCTTTGCCGATCCTGAAGGAAGCCCTGACACAATCCATGGCGACGTTGCCACCGCCGACGACCACGACCCTCTTGCCCTCAGGGTAGGGATCTACCTCTCTGTTGACATCGTGAAGATATTCAACGCCTGGGATAAGTCCCCTGTAACCCTTGTCTTCTCCTTCCACCCCCAACCGGCCGCTCCCCTGGGCCCCAACGCCGATGAAGACCGCGTCAAATTCCTTGAGGAGGTCAGAGAGGGTGACATCCTTCCCCACTGTGACCCCAAACCTTATCTCCACCCCATGGTTTCTTATCCAATCCACCTCCTCCAAAAGGACATCCCGGGGCAACCTGTAGCTGGGTATGCCGAAGAAGGCCATACCTCCGGGGCTATCGTGCCTCTCGAAGATCACGACGTCATGACCCTTTACGGCCAGATAGTAAGCACAGGCCAGACCCGCCGGTCCTGCCCCGATCACGGCCACCCGCTTGCCGGATCGCTCTCTTTCTTCCACCTGAGTCCTTAGGGCCCGCTCCCTCCGGTAGTCGGCCACAAACCGTTTGAGCAGCCTTATGGCGATGGGACCATCCACCAAGGCGCGACGGCAGTTGGCCTCACACGGCCTCACACAAACCCTCCCCAGGGTCCCGGGAAGGCACACTCCGCGCCTTATGGTCTCCAGGGACTCCTCGTACCTCTCTTCCCTGATCTCCTCCACGTATCGGGGGATATCGAGGTTCGCAGGGCATGCATTCAGACAGGGAGCCGTTACCTTATAGCGATATCGCCCCCCCGAAGGAGGCCTTTTGGAAGAGATCCTCTCCTCTAACTCCTTTCCGAAATACTGGATCAAGTGGAGAATAGGCACCGGCCCCGTTTGTCCTATGGAACACCTGGAGGAATCTTTAATAAAGTGGCAGAGATCTCGCAGCACCTTCAGATACTCAGGCCCTGCCTCCCCCTTCACCATCCCCTCGAGGATTTCGCGGACTATCCTCGTCCCGAAGCCGCATGGGGTGCATTTGCCACAGGATTCCTTCGCCAGGGCCTCGCCGTACCTCCAGGCCATCTCCAGGAGGTCCACTGAAGGGTCCCGGATAACTATGCCGTCCCATCCAAAAAATGCCTTAATCTTCTCCCCCCTGAAGAACTCCTCCGGCAACCTTATAGCCTTGGGCTCGAGGGCCTCTTCCGGGGTCTTCCCCCTGTTGTCAACGACCTCCCCTTTCCATGAGCTAAAGAGGACCATCTCCCAAACCCCCTATAGCATGGACCTTATAGACTGTTCGGCAAGGGCAAGGAACCCAGAAGGGCCTATACCCAGTTGGAACACCCCCCAAAGGGCGACAATGATGGCAAGGACACCGGCGAAGGAAGGGTAGCCCGTCTCTATCCCCTCCTTGGGCTCGCGGAAGTACATGTAGACCATCACCCGCAGGTAATAATAGGCGGCCACTGCACTGTTGAGGACCCCGAGCACCGCCAACCAGTAATAGCCGGCCTTGACCGCCGCGCTGAAGACGTAGAACTTGGCCATAAAGCCCGCCGTCGGAGGGACCCCTGCTAGTGAGAAGAGGAAGACCGCCATGGCCACGGCCAGAAGGGGATGTTTAAATCCCACTCCTGCATAGTCATCCAGGAGCGTATTCGGGGCCCCCTTCCTCCCCAAAAGGGCCACCACGGCGAAGGCACCGATGTTCATGAAGGCGTAAGCGAAGAGGTAAAAAAGGATTCCCGCCCTTCCCAGCTCTCCCCCAGCCACAAAGCCCACCAACATGTAGCCCGCGTGGGCAATGGAAGAGTAGGCGAGCATCCTCTTTACGTCCTCCTGTCTCAAGGCCACCAGGTTCCCCAAGGTCATGGTGGCCACGGCCAACACCCAAAGGAGTTCCCGCCAATGCCCTTCGAGGGCGGGCAGGGCGGTAAAAAAGACGCGAAGCATTCCCGCAAAGGCCGCCGCCTTCACCCCCGTGGCCATGAAGGCGGTGATGGAAGTGGGGGCCCCTTCGTACACGTCTGGAGTCCACATATGGAAGGGCACCAGGGCCAGCTTGAAACCGAAGCCCACCACCAGTAACCCGAGACCCACGATCATAAGGGGCATGGACCTGAAGGCCGCATTTGAGGCGAGCTCATCAGCTATGGCCCTTAGGTGTAACGTGCCTGTAGTCGCATAGGTCAAGGCCATCCCGTAAAGCAGAAATCCGGAAGCGAAGGCACCGAGCAGAAAGTATTTGAAAGCCGCCTCCACCGAACGGGCGTCATCCCGCATGATGCCGGCGAGGGCATAAATGGCGATGGACATGATCTCAAGGCCCAGAAAGAGCGCTACCAGGTTGGCCGACGAGGCCATCAGCATCATGCCCGCCGATGCAATGAGCAACAGGGCGTAATACTCGCCGAAGGCGATCCCCTCCCTCGCCGTGTAGTCGAGGGAGAGTAAGACCACCAGGAAACCTATCACCAGGAAGAGGACCTTGAAGAACAGCGAGAAGAGGTCCACTGAGACCATGCCACTGAAGGCCTCGTAAGGCCTGCCGAGGGAACCGAACAACGGCAGAAAGGCCAGGACATAGGCAAAAAGGGCCACATAACCGGTGTACCTCCTGCCCTCCCCCTTGAGGATCACCCCGAGGAGCAACACCCCTAAGGCGAAGGCCAGGAGGATCGCCTCCACGGCCACCGCCAAAAAGTCCTTTCCGAGGATTTCGACCCTGAAGAGCTCCATCCTCTAACGCCCCCTCTCGCTTCTGGCCATCAATGGACCTTCGGATGCATTCAACACCATCTCCTGGCGCCCCTTGACCTCCTTGAGGTAATGGGCCACGGAGACGTCCATCTTCTTGAAGAAGAACTTGGGGAAGATCCCCATCCAGAAGATCATGATGACTATAGGGATCAAAGTCAGGATCTCACGGAGGTTGAGGTCCCTGAGCTTTTCGTTCTCGGGGTTGGTTATGGGGCCAAACATCACCCTTTGGAACATCCACAACATATAAGCAGCCCCCCATATCACCCCTGTGGCCCCGAGGATCGCGTAGACGGGGTTCGCCCTGAAGGTCCCGAGCAGTATCAGGAACTCGCCTACAAAGCCGTTGGTCCCCGGAAGGGCTATGGAGGAAAGGGCCACGATCATGAAGAAAGTGGCGAAGACCGGCATCACCTTCGCCAGACCACCAAAGGAGGCGATGAGCCTCGTGTGCCGCCTCTCGTAGATCATGCCTACTAGGAGGAAGAGGGCCCCGGTGGAGACGCCGTGGTTGAGCATCTGGTAGATGCTCCCCTGAACCCCCTGCATAGTGAAGGCAAACATCCCCAGCATGACGAAGCCAAGGTGGCTAACACTGGAGAAGGCCACGAGCTTCTTCAGATCGTCCTGCATCATGGATACCAGGGCACCGTAAATGATCCCTATGAGGGCCAGGACCGAGACCCAGGGGATGGCCTTATGGGCAGCGGCAGGGAAGAGCGGAATGGCGAAGCGGATGAAGCCGTAGGTACCCATTTTCAACAGCACCCCAGCCAGGATCACCGAACCAGCAGTAGGGGCCTCCACATGGGCATCGGGAAGCCATGTGTGGAAGGGAAACATCGGCACCTTTATGGCAAAGGCCACCGCAAAGGCCGCAAAGAGCAGCAATTGGGTCTTCATGGCCATGGGGGTCTTGTAGAGGGCGAAGAGATCGAAGGTGTGCTGTCCTGTGGCCTTGGCGTGCAGGAAGTAGAGGGCCAGGATGGCCACCAGCATCAGGACGCTTCCAGCCATGGTGTAGAGGAAGAACTTGACCGCTGCATAGACCCTCCGCGGCCCACCCCAGACCCCGATGATCAGGTACATGGGGATGAGGGTGAACTCCCAGAAGATGTAAAACAGCACCAGGTCAAGGGCGCAGAAGGTGCCGATCATCCCGGTCTCGAGCAGGAGGAAGGCGATCATGTACTCCTTGATCCCCTTCTCCACCGCAGACCAGGAGCTCAGCACCGAGAGCACCATCAGGTAAGTGGTCAGCAGGATCAGCAACAGGCTGATCCCATCTATCCCCATGTGGTAGCTCATCCCCCACTCCCTGATCCAGGGGGTGTGCTCCACGAACTGCATCCCCACCCTGCCCTCGTCGAAGTAGATGAAGAGGGCCAAGGAGAGGATGAAATCGATCAGGGTCACCCCCAGGGCGAAACCCTTTATCCAGTCCTCTCTCTCCCTGGGGGCGAAGAGCAGAAGCAGGGCCCCCGCCAGCGGTAGGAAGGTCACCACCGAAAGCAAGGGTATCTTCAAGACCTGATCCATCGGGTCCCCCTCACAGCAAAAAGAGCATGACTATGATCGCCCCTACCAGTATCCCCAGGGCGTAGTCCTGTACAAACCCCGTCTGAAGCAACCTCAGGGCGCCTCCAGCAACCCTCATCAGGGCAGCCACAAGGTTCACCGTCCTGTCCACCACCGCCTCATCGAACTGGCGCCAGAGCACGGTCCCCAGACGTTTGCAGCTGTCCACGAACAGGAACTGGTAGATCTCGTCCACGTAGTACTTGTTGAAGAGCACCCTGTAGGCGGTGGGATACCGCTCCGCCATCGCCTTGGGTATCTCAGGACGCTTGAGGTAAAGGGTCCAAGCCGCATATATGCCCGCTGCGGCCATGGCCACGGACAGGAACATCATGAAGAGCTCAAGCGCCGCGGACCCACCCCCCTCTGCGGCACCATGGCCCGCCGCCCAAGCAGCTGGTACCAGGGACAGGGAGGCATGGTGGAGACCACCGCTTCCCTCTCCGAAGACCGGGGCGAGGAACTGGTGGAACTGATTTTGGCCGCCCAGCACATGGGGTATCCCTACATACCCTCCTATCACCGACAGCACCGCCAGGATCGCCATGGGCACTGTCATGATGGGAGGGGATTCGTGGGCGTGATGCCACACCTCCTCATCTCCCCGGTAGCTGCCGAAGAAGGCCATGAAGCAGAGGCGGAACATATAGAAGGCGGTCATCCCTGCGGTGATGAAGCCTATGAGCCACAGCACCGCATGTCCCCGTGGGGCGGAGAAGGCGTTCCACAGGATTTCGTCCTTTGAGAAGAAGCCGGAAAAACCCGGCACCCCTGCAATGGCCAGGGTGGCCATGAGGAAGGTCCAGAAGGTCACGGGCATCTTCTTCCTCAGGGCCCCCATCTTGCGGATGTCGAGCTCTCCAGCCAGGGCGTGCATGACGCTTCCCGCTCCCAGAAAGAGCAGCCCCTTGAAGAAGGCGTGGGTCATGAGGTGAAAAATGCCCGCGCTGAAGGCACCCACTCCCACCGCGAGGAACATGTAACCGAGCTGGCTTATGGTGGAGTAAGCCAGGATCCTTTTGAAATCCACCTGGACCAGGGCCATAGAGGCAGCGAACATGGCCGTCAGGGCCCCCACCGTGGCCACCACGGCCATGCTCAAGGGGGCCATCTCGTAAAGCACATGGCACCTGGCCACCATGTAGACACCCGCGGTCACCATGGTGGCAGCGTGAATCAGGGAGCTGACCGGAGTGGGACCCTCCATGGCATCAGGCAACCAGACATACAGCGGCAACTGGGCCGACTTGCCCGTGGCTCCCGTGAACAGCAGAAGGGTTATCAGCGTCACCGTTACAGGATCGAGCATATGGGCCTTGGCGAAGACCTCATCGAAGGTCAGGCTGCCGAGCTTAGAGAAGATGAGGAACATCCCCAAAAGGAAGCCGAAGTCCCCGATCCTGTTGACCACAAAGGCCTTCTTACCGGCGTTGGCCGGGGCGTCCCGCTCAAACCAGAAGCCGATGAGAAGATAGCTGCAGAGGCCAACCCCCTCCCAACCGACGAACATCAGCAAGAAGTTGTTGGCCAGGACGAGGTTGAGCATCATGAAGACGAAGAGGTTCAGGTAGGAGAAGTACCGGGTGAAACCGGGGTCATCGTGCATGTAACCCACCGAGTACACGTGGATCAGGAAGCTCACCCCCGTGACCACCAGGGCCATCACCATGGATAGGGGGTCCACCTTATAGCCGATGACCGTCCTCAATCCACCGGACACGATCCAGTCGAAGAGCACTTTGTCCGGGACCGAAGCCCTAGCCTCGGGAGCGAGTTTCAGAAGGTCGAGGAAGACGAGCAACGAGAAGAGGAAGGAGAGGCCGAGGGCGGAACAGGCCACCCAGGCCACAAAGCGCTTGGGGAGTTTACACCAGCGCCCTATAAGCCCGTTGATGAGGAACCCTACCGCGGGAAAGACGGGGATGAGCCATACATAATCTATCATCGCCCCTCCTTTACCCCTTCAACAGGTTGATTTCATCGACCTTGACGCCCTTGTAAGTCCTGTGAAGCAACACGAATATAGCCAGCCCCACTGCAGCCTCGGCCGCCGCCACCGTCATGGCCAGAAAGAGGAAGATCACCCCATCCATTGAGTTCAGGTATCGCGACGCCGCCACCAGGGTGATCCCTACGGCGGAAAGCATCATCTCGATGCACATGAAGATCACGATGGCATCCCGCCTGATGAGGACCCCGACCACGCCGATGGCAAACAACACGGCACCCAGGATCAAATAAAGGGCAGGCGGTATCATCTCACCTCTCCTTCTTCGCCAGGATCACCGCCCCGATGATGCCTATCAACAGGACCACCGAGGCCAGCTCGAAGGGCAGCAGGTACTTGCTCATCAAGAGCCCCCCTACGGTCTTCACCGCGCCGATCTCCTCGATGCGCTCCATGGAGAAGGCCCCCTTTTCACCAGGCAGGGCCTTGACCGCCACGGAGGAGCCGATGAACAGCAGCAACAGCACCGTCAGGGCTATGCCGAAGAGACGCCCCGCTCCCAAGCGCACCATGGGCGTCTTACGGGCCTCCTCCACGCTGATGAGCATGATGGTGAAGACCACCAACATCATGATCGCCCCGGCATAGATCATCACCTGGGCGATGGCGATGAACTGCCGGCCGAGCAGTAGATAAAGGACAGCCACGGCCACGAAATTGCCGATGAGGAAGAGGGCTGAATGGATGGGGTTGCGCCTGGTGATGACCATCAGGGCACAGATGATCGCCAATACAGCCGTGCTGATGAAGACGATCCACTGAAAGACCATCTCAGGCCCCCTCCTTACGAGCCGCCCACTGGAGCAGTTTCTCCTTGTTCCAAAGGAGGTCCTCCCTCCGGTAATCCACCACGTCGTAAAGGCGCGAAAGCTTTATTGCGTCCACGGGACAGGCCTCTTGGCAGAGACCGCAATAGATGCACCTTATGGCATCTATCTCGTAGACCTCCGGATAACGCCTCCCATCTTCAGCCTCGACCGCCACCAGCCTTATCGCCTTCGGGGGACAGACAGCTACGCAGAGGCCGCAGGCCAGGCATTTGGTCTCCCCCCGCTCGTCGGGGTCAAAGTAGTGGATGCCCCGCCACCGCTCCGATACCGGCCTCCGCTCTTCAGGGTACTGGACGGTGACCGGCTTGGAGAAAAACCGTGAAAGGGTAAGGCCCAATCCTTTGAGTAAGGGTATGATCATCTCATCCCCCTCAGATCACCATCAAAAGGGCGGTGAAGAACAAATTGGCCAAAGCAAGGGGCAGGAGTACCTTCCAGCCGAACTTCATAATGTGGTCATACCTCAACCGCGGGAAGGTCCCCCGCTCCCATATGCAGAAATAAGCCAGAAGTCCCACCTTCACCACAAACCATATCCAAGAAAGCCCCGGGGGCAGGAAAGGCCCATCCCAGCCCCCAAGGAAAAGCACCGTAGCCAGAGAGCATACAGCCAGAAGGTGTGTGTACTCGGCCATGAAGAACATGGAAAACTTCATGCTGGAGTACTCGATGTTGTAACCGCACGCGAGCTCCGCTTCCGCCTCCGGCATGTCAAAGGGGGTCCGGTTGATCTCGGCGAGCATACAGACGATGTAGAAGATGAAGGCAAAGGGTTGGTAGAGCACGAACCAATTCCCCCCGAGCTGCTGGCGGACGATCTCCGTGAGGTTGAGGGTGCCAGCCAACATCAAAACCCCCATGACCGAAAGTCCCAGGGCGATCTCGTAACTGACCATTTGGGCCGCGGCCCTCAGGGCACCCATGAGCCCGTACTTGTTATAAGAAGACCATCCCCCGAGGACCACCCCGTACTCCCCGAGGGAGGCCATGCCGAAGACGAAGAGCAACCCTATGTCCACATCTGCGATGCAGAGCCGCACCTCCCTGCCGAAGATCCTCACCGTGTCCCCAAAGGGGATGACGGCGAAAAGCGAAAGGGCCGCCACCATGGAGATCATCGGGGCGATGACGAAGACGACCTTGTCCGCCCTGGCGGGGATCACATCCTCTTTGAAGAAGGCCTTTAACCCGTCAGCGATGGGCTGAAGCAGCCCGTAAGGACCCACCCGATTCGGGCCGTAGCGCACCTGGATGTGGCCGAGGACCTTCCGTTCCACCAGGGTCATGTAGGCCACTGACAACATCACCACCCCGAAGACCACCACTACCTTCACGGCCGTCTCTATCAGGAAGTAGAGGATCTCCATCTCAGGACCTCTCCACCCTTGCGGGGCCCCTCCCGGAGGGAGGAACCACTCCTTCGTCCCATCAAGTCCGTGGTACCGATCCCCAACATTCCCACTGAAGGGGAAAAGCCCCCTCCTTTGACCCCACGGACCAGCCGGACCCCACGCCCTACCTCCCCTGAGCAGCTGAGGAACACCTCCATCTCCCCCTCAGTCAGCGGTCTATCTCGCCAAGGACGATGTCCACACTCCCGATCACCGACACCACGTCGGCCACCAGGTGCCCTTTAACCATCACGGGCAGGGCCGCGAGGTTGATGAAGCAAGGCGGCCGCACCCGAAAGCGGTAGGGTTTGGGTGAGCCGTCGCTGATCAGGTACCACCCAAGCTCCCCTTTAGGCCCCTCGACGCTGCAGTAAGCCTCCCCTGGGGCTGGAGCAGGGCCCTCCGAGAAGTGCTTAAAATGCCGCGTCAAAGCGTGAATCTCCCTCTGCACCTTCTCCTTGGGAGGCGGGCTCAAACGGGGGTCCTCCACCCTGATGTCCCCTCGCGGGGTCTCCCTTATCTTGTCCAGGGCCTGGCGGATGATCCTAGCCGACTGGCGCATCTCCTCCAGGCGCACCAGATACCGGTCGTAGGTGTCCCCCCGTTCCCCGGTGGGGATGTCGAACTCGAACTCGTCGTAGCTCGAGTATGGAAGGGCCTTGCGGAGGTCCCACTCGACGCCGGAACCGCGGAGCACTGGCCCGGTCACCCCGTAATTGATGGCGTCCTCAGCACTTAGGACCCCCACGTCGCGAGTCCGCTTGAGCCATATGATGTTCTTCGTAAGGAGGGTCTCGTACTCGTTCACCCGCGAGGGGAACTCGTCGACGAACTTCCTTATCCTCTCTTCTATTCCTTCCGGCAGATCCTGGGCCACCCCTCCGATACGCATGAAGCTCGGGGTGAGCCTCGCCCCGGTGATCTCTTCGATGAAGCCGAGGACGGTCTCCCTCTCCCTGAATGCATAGAAGAACACCGTCATCGCCCCGATGTCCAGGGCGTGGGTGGCAATCCAGAGGAGGTGAGAGGTGAGCCTCGAGAACTCGGCCAGCATCACCCTGATATATTGAGCCCTCTTAGGGGGCTCCACCCCGAAGAGCTTCTCCACGGTCATCATATAGGCCAGGTTGTTGGAGAGCGCGGCCGCGTAGTCCATCCGGTCGGTGAGGGTCTGGGCCTGGGTGTAGGTCATGGTCTCGGCGAGCTTCTCCACCCCCCGGTGCAGGTGCCCGATCACCGGCACGGCGTCCACTATCTGCTCCCCTTCGAGCTTCAACAAAACCCTCAGCACCCCGTGGGTCGCCGGGTGTTGAGGCCCCATGTTCACCACCATGTAGCGGCCGTCGCCGTCCTCGAGCAACCTCTTTGGTGGTTGAAGATCGGGGGGCTCAGGGGGGAGCTCGTAATGGCCGAAGTCCTCCCCTTCCACCGGGAAGTCCTTTCTCAAGGGATGGCCCTCAAAACCCTCCCAGGTGAGGATGCGCCTCAGGTCGCTGTGCCCCTCGAAGCGCACCCCAAACATATCGTAGACCTCCCGCTCAAGCCAGTTGGCCGCCCGCCAGATGCCCTCTACTGAGGAGATGGCCTCTCCCTCGCCCACAGCGGCCTTCAACCGCAGTCTCCTCTGCCCCTTCATGGAGTGGAGCAGATAGACCACCTCGAACCGCTTCTCCCTCAAGGGGTAATCCACCCCACAGAGGTCGATCAACATGTCGTAGGCCAGCTCGGGATCGTCCTTCAGGAACTGACAGACCTTCTGGATCTCGGAGGGCTCTACCCTAACGGAGACCTCCCCGCGGGATTCCTCAATCCCCAGGACTGCCTCCGGGAACTGCTCCTTCAACCTCTCAGCACCGGCGCGATCCCACATCACCTGATCTCCTCAGGCTTGAGGACCCGTACCTCGTCAGGGCGGTCTCGAAAGCTCTCCCCGGAGATCTTCTGCTGCAACTTGATCAATGCCTGAAGCAGCGCCTCGGGCCGCGGAGGACATCCCGGCACATAGACGTCCACCGGCACGATCTGGTCCACGCCTTGAACCACGTTATAGGTGCGGAATATCCCCCCTGACGAAGCACAAGTGCCATAGGCGATTACCCACTTGGGCTCGGGCATCTGATCGTATATGCGGCGGACCATGGGGGCCATCTTCTTCGTGACGGTCCCCGCCACGATCATCAGATCCGCCTGCCTTGGGGAAGGTCTAAAGACTTCTGCGCCGAAGCGAGCGATGTCCAGGGCCGCCGAACTGGTGACCATCATCTCCAGGGCGCATCAGGCGAGCCCAAAGGTCACCGGCCACAACGAGTTCTTGCGCGCCCAGTTGACCAGTTTGTTGAGGTTGGCGGTCAGGACACCGGGTGGAAGCTTTCCTTCTATTCCCATTCCAATGCCCCCTTCTTCCAAACATAGATAAGCCCCACCAAAAGGATGAAGACGAAAACCACCATCTCTACAAAAGCCACCCCTCCCAGGGCCTTGAAGACCGTGGCCCAAGGGTAAAGGTAAACCACCTCCAAGTCGAAGACCAAAAAGAGCATGGCCACAATGTAGTACTTGACGGGAACCGTATCATGAGTGGGCCCCAAAGTCATCATCCCGCATTCGTAGGGGGAGGCCTTCACAGGGTGAACCCTCCTGGGACCTAAGAGATGGGATAAGAAGACGGTCCCCGCGGCGAACAAAACCGCCACCACCAACATAAAGAGGATTCCAATATACTGATTCATCATGCTTAT
>CAZGDM010000035.1:0-15959 GCA_964525275.1 uncultured Thermodesulfobacteriota bacterium
TTGGCAATTTGCCGAGGGTGCGGATGAAGATAGAGTGGGAAGACATCCCCCCTGAGGGACTGGAGATCGAGCTGAAAGGGATGGAGGAGCTGTCCCTCAAGGGACCAAAGGGGTCTCTGGAGGAGGAGATGAGGCTCGCTTCCCCCGTAAGGGGGAAGCTCTTTTTGAAGAAGAGGAAGAAAGGGTTGTCGGTGAAGGGGAGCTTTCGATGCTCCGTTTTTATTTATTGTGCCCGTTGCCTCAAGGAATTTGAAATGCCCATCTCAGAGGAGTTCGAAGGGTTATACCTCACCTTGAAAGAAGCCCCTCGAGAGGATGAGGTGGAGTTGTCCCCGGATGACATGGAGATAGGCTTCCTGAGGGAAGAGGCGGTGGAGGTAGAGGAGATCTTGAAAGAGCGCATATGGCTTTCCATTCCCATGAAGCCCCTCTGTAAGGAGGATTGCAAGGGGTTGTGTCCCACTTGTGGCAAAGACCTGAACGAAGGGGAATGCGACTGTCCGAAGGAGGCGATAGATCCCAGATTTGCGGTCCTCAAGGACCTGAAACTATCCCTGAAGAGGTAGGAGGATGGCTGTTCCAAAGAAGCGGACTTCAAAATCGAGGAGGGATAAAAGGAGGACGCACAAGAAGCTGACTCCTCCTAATGTGGTGCTGTGTCCCCAGTGCCACGAACCAAAGCTCCCCCATCACGTATGTCCCCATTGTGGAACCTACAGGGGCAAGGAGATCCTCGAGGTAGAGGAGATCTAAGCGGGAGATGGAAGGGAGGCCTCTGCGGGTGGCGGTGGACGCCATGGGTGGTGATTACGCCCCGAAGGCGGTGGTAGAGGGGGCGGTGCGGGCTGCAAAGGATCTGCAAGGGGAAGTGGTGCTGGTGGGGGACACCCACGCCATCCAGGAGGAGCTAAAAGGCCTTTCCTTTCCCAGAAGGAAGATCAAGGTGGTGCACGCCTCCGAAGTGATCTCGATGGAGGAGTCCCCCTCCAAGGCCATGAGATCCAAGCCCGACAGTTCCATCCGTGTGGCCATCGACCTGATGTCCGATGGGGAAGTTGACGCAGTGGTCAGCGCTGGCAACTCCGGCGCGGTCATGGCCATCGCCATGTGGAGGCTGAAGAGACTCCCCGGGGTGGAACGTCCTGCCCTGGCCAGTCTACATCCATCGGCGAGGGGCTACACGGTCCTGATCGACGTGGGGGCCAATGTGGAATGCCGTCCCTCCCACCTGGTTCAGTTTGCCATCATGGGGGAGATTTACGCGCGGTTGGTTTTGCGCAGGGAGAGGCCTCTGGTGGGACTCCTCAGCAATGGCACCGAGGATACAAAGGGCACAGAAGTCACACGTAAGGCCCACCAGATGCTCAAGAGGAGCAGTATCAACTACGTGGGATATGTGGAGGGGAAGGACATCTACTATGGCGACGTCGATGTGGTGGTCTGCGACGGCTTCGTCGGCAACGTGGTGCTCAAGGCCTCTGAGGGGATGGGGGATTTCCTCAAATGGATCCTCCGGCACGAAATAAGGCGAAGTTTCATCGCCCAGCTCGGCTATCTCCTCCTGGGGAAGGCGTGGCGGAGGATCACGAAAAAGGTCGACTATACCTCATACGGAGGGGTACCCCTACTGGGAGTGAAGGGGGTTTGTTTCATCTGCCACGGTCATTCCTCTCCCGTGGCCATAGAGCGGGCAGTGCACAGGGCGGCCGAATACGTCATAAAAGACGTCAATAACTCCCTGGTCAAGGCCCTGGAGGAGAGCCAGGAGCTGAAACGGTGGGGGGCGGGGGCGCTGAAGTTCTGGGAGCACTTCAAGGACAGAATGACCCATTAGGAGGTGCAAGGTGGATTACTTCCTCACCGAAGAACAGCGAATGCTCAAAGATCTAGCCCGCAAGATCGCCGAGGAGAAGATCATCCCCGTGCGGGCGGAGCTTGACGAGAAGGAGGAGTTTCCCCGGGATATACTGAAGGTCTGTGCGGAGGCGGGGCTCTTCGGCGTCTCCATCCCCGAGGAATACGGTGGGGCTGGAGGAGGGGTCTTCGAAAACTGCCTCGTGGTGGAAGAGCTGAGCAGGGCCTGTATCGGCGTGTCCGTTAGTTACGCTGCCAGTGGTTTGGGGGCCTATCCCATTCTGCTCTTCGGCACGGAGGAGCAGAAGCGCAAATATCTGTCTCAGATAGCCTCCGGGGAGAAGCTGGCCGCCTTCGCGGCCACGGAGGCCAACGCCGGAAGCGATGTGGCCGCTATGCAGACCCAGGCTGTGAAGGACGGCGAAGGTTATCGTCTAAACGGCACTAAGCAATGGATAACCAATGGGGGCGAAGCGGATATCTACGTGGTCTTCGCCGTCACCGATAAACGCCGTGGCCCGCGGGGCATAAGCGGCTTTATCGTGGAGAAGGGGACGCCGGGGTTTTCCTTCGGCAAGAAGGAGAAGAAGATGGGCATCAGGGCTTCGACCACCAGGGAACTCATCTTCGAGGATTGCTGGGTCCCCAAGGAGAACCTCCTTGGGGGGAGAGAGGGCATTGGACTGATAGCCATCCTCAAGACCTTCGACATGACCCGTCCGGGCATCGGGGCTCAGGCAGTGGGTCTCGCCCAAGGGGCCTTCGAGGTGGCATTGCAATATGCCCGGCAGAGGGTACAATTCGGCCAAAAGATCATCTCCTTTCAGGCGGTGCAGCATATGTTGGCTGACATGGCTACCCAAATAGAGGCCGCCCGGGCCCTGGTCTACTCTGTTGCCCGATACATAGACAGCCACCCCAAGGAGTTCAGCAAGGAGGCCGCCATGGCCAAGCTCTTCCCCAGCGACATCGCCATGAAGGTGGCAGAGGACGCGGTGCAGATCTTGGGTGGGTACGGTTACATGAGGGATTTCCCCGTGGAGAAGATGATGAGGGATGCCAAGATCCTCCAGATCTACGAGGGCACCAACCAGATCCAGCGCAACAACATCGCCTTGGAGCTGATAAAGGAGGCCGCGAGGAGGAGGCGTTGAAGTGGGAAAGATAGCCTTCGTATTTCCAGGGCAGGGATCGCAGTACGTGGGGATGGGAAGAGAGTTGTGGGAGGCCTTTCAAGGGGTCAAGGAGCTTTTCGAAGAGGCGGCAGATGTCCTGGGGATGGACCTGAAGAAGCTCTGCTTCGAGGGACCGGAGGACGAGCTGCGCCTTACGGCCAATACCCAACCGGCCGTTTTCACCATCAGCGTGGCCGTCTGGAAGGTGGTCAAGGACGAGGTGGGTCTTGAACCGGATTACGTTGCTGGCCATAGCTTGGGAGAGTATTCGGCTTTGGTCGCCGCTGGGGGATTGGCCTTCAGAGACGGGGTCCAAGTGGTGAGGAAACGCGGCCAATTCATGCAGGAGGCTTGCCCTCCTGGGGTCGGTGGGATGGCGGCCATCATCGGGCTGGACAAGGACCGGGTGGAGACATTATGCTCAATGGTCCGTGAGGAGGGGGAGGTGCTGGTTCCGGCTAACTTCAACTCCCCCCAACAAGTGGTCATCTCCGGGCATCTGGGGGCGGTGAAGCGTGCCACTGAAAAGGCCAAGGAGATGGGGGCGAAGCGGGCGGTACTGCTCGACGTGAGCGGCCCCTTCCATTCGCCTCTGATGAAGCCGGCTGCGGAGCGCCTTGAGGAAGCCTTGAGGGATATAGAGTTAAAGGACCTCCGGATCCCGGTGGTGACCAACGTCGAAGCGGAACCCAACGTAGCGGGCCAGAAGGCAAAAGAGCTCCTTGTAGCTCAGGTGTCGATGCCGGTTCTCTGGGAGGACTCCGTGCGCCGTATGGTGGCTCTGGAGGTGGATACCTTCGTGGAGTTGGGACCTGGGAGGGTGCTGTCGGGTTTGATAAGGAGGACGATTCCCGAGGTCAGGACCCTGAAGGTGGAGGGTCCTGGAGATCTGGAGCGGCTCAAAGAGGCTTTGGCTTAGGTCCTCTGGACCCAAAAACTTCTAAGGAGGTGAAGGGAATGGCTTCTTCGTTGGAGGAAAGGCTTAAAGAGCTGATCGTTCAGCAATTGGGCGTTGACGAGAGCGAGGTGGTCCCTGAGGCGAAGTTCGTGGACGACCTCGGTGCGGACTCCCTCGACTTGGTGGAACTCATCATGGCCTTGGAAGATGAGTACGGGATAGAGATCCCCGACGAGGACGCCGAGAAGATCGTCACCGTGGGTGACGCCATCAATTACCTCAAGGAGAGAGTGGCCCAGGGATAAGGGAGGGTCCTTTGTGAAGAGGAGGGTTGTAGTTACCGGATTGGGGATGGTGATCCCCCAAGGGGTGGGGATCGACGAGGTTTGGGAGAAGATCTGCGAGGGGGTCTCCGCCGTCGGTCCCATCACCAAATTTGACGCCTCGGAGTTCGAGACGAAAATCGCCGCCGAGGTGAGGGATTTCGACCCCAAAGAGTTCATCGATCCCAAAGAGGCCCGCAAGATGGACGCCTTTATCCAGTACGCGGTGGCAGCGGCCAAGATCGCCTTGGATGACTCCGGTCTTGACCTCGAGCGGGAGGATCTGGAGAGGATCGGGGTGTGTGTAGGGGCGGGTCTCGGTGGCCTGGCGACCCTCGAGCGATCTTACCAGGTGTTGCAGGAAAGGGGGCCGCGCAGGGTTAGCCCCTTTTTCATCCCCGCCATCATCGCCAATGAGGCCCCTGGACAGATATCCATCCAATTCAAGCTGAAGGGGCCTAACCTATCGGTGGTTACGGCGTGCGCCACAGGGGCCCATTCCATAGGTACAGCCTTTCGTGCCATCCAATTCGGAGACGTCGACGTGGTGATGGCAGGTGGTGTGGAGGCCACCATAACCCCCTTGGCCGTGGCGGGCTTCAACGCCATGAAGGCCCTCTCTACCCGCAACGATGAGCCTGAGAAGGCCTCAAAGCCCTTCGATCGTGACCGGGACGGCTTCGTCATCGGAGAAGGGGGGGCGGTGATGGTTCTGGAGGAGCTCGAGCGGGCCAAACGTCGCGGGGCGAGGATCTATGCGGAACTGGTGGGCTATGGGTATAACTCCGATGCCTACCATCTGGCCGCCCCGGACCCCGAGGGCGATGGGGCCGCCAGATGTATAATGTTGGCCCTGAAGGACGCCGGCATCTCCCCCGACGAGGTGGACTACATCAACGCCCATGGTACAGGTACCGAGTTGGGCGATATCGCCGAGACCGTCGCCATCAAGAGGGTTTTCGGTGACAGGGCTTACAAGATCCCCGTCAGCTCCACAAAGTCGATGACCGGACATCTCCTCGGGGGCGCGGGGAGCACCGAAGCGGCCTTCTGCGTACTGAGCATTCGCGACGGGGTCATCCCCCCTACTATAAACTACGAGACCCCAGATCCCCGATGCGATCTCGATTACGTCCCCAACGTGGCCAGGCAAAAGGAGGTGAGGGTTGCCTTATCCAACGCCTTCGGCTTCGGAGGGACCAATGCCGTGTTGATCTTCCGCAAGTTCGAGGGGTAGGATGCGTATAGCAGTGGCCTCGGACCATGCCGGCTTTCCCCTCAAGGGGAAGGTGGTCCGATTTTTGAGCGCCAAAGGGCATGAGGTCTTGGATCTGGGCCCCTTTGACGCTACCTCTGTAGACTATCCCGATTTTGCCAAAGAGGTAGCCCAGAGGGTCTCGAAGGGAGAAGTTGAAGCAGGGGTTCTGATCTGCGGCACAGGGGTGGGGATGTCCATTGTGGCCAACAAGTTCCCGGGGGTGCGGGCTGCCCTTGTCAACCATGTCTTCACCGCCAGGCAGGCCAAGGAGCACCTTGACGCCAACGTCCTCTGTATGGGTGGCAGGGTTGTAGGCGAAGGGCTCGCTGAGGCCATCATCGAGGCGTGGCTTGAGGCGGACTTCCAGGGGGGAAGACACGCCCGCAGGGTAGACAAGATAAGGGCAATAGAAGGGGAGAACTTCAGGTGAAGGGGAGGTTTTGGGCCCCCCTCGAAGAGGTCGATCCGGAGGTGGCCCAGGCCATCGAGGGGGAGACCCGCAGGGAGGAGAAGAAGATAGTGCTCATAGCCTCGGAGAACTATACCACTGAGGCCGTCCTCGAGGCCCAGGGGAGCGTCCTAACCAACAAATACGCTGAGGGATATCCTGGGCGGAGGTATTACGGGGGGTGCCAGTGGGTGGACGTGGTGGAGCGGCTGGCCATCGAGCGGGCCAAAGAGCTCTTCGGTGCGGAACACGCCAACGTCCAGCCCCTTTCCGGAAGCACTGCCAACATGGGGGTGTATTTCTCGGTGCTTCAACCCGGCGATGTCATCATGGCGATGGACCTCGCCCACGGTGGGCACCTCACCCATGGGGCGCGGGCGAGCTTCTCCGGCCAGCTCTATAAGGTGGTTCCTTATGGGGTCGATCCCGAGGACGAACGTCTCAACTACGACGAGTTGAGACGCCTGGCCCTCGAGTACCGTCCGAAGCTCATCGTCGCCGGGGCGAGCTCCTACTCCCGGACGATAGATTTTGCGCGCTTCCGCGAGATAGCCGATGAAGTGGGGGCCTACCTCATGGCCGATATGGCCCATATCGCTGGACTGGTGGCCGCAGGGGTCCACCCGAGCCCCGTGCCCCACTGCCACTTCGTCACCTCCACCACCCACAAGACCCTGCGCGGTCCCCGGGGTGGATTCATCCTCTGCGAGGAACGGTTCGCTGATGCCATAGACCGCACTATCTTCCCGGGGATCCAGGGTGGACCGCTCATGCACGTCATCGCGGCCAAGGCCGTGTGCTTCAAGGAGGCGATGACCGAGGAGTTCCGCCGCTACCAAGAACGGGTGGTGAAAAACGCCAAGAAGCTCGCCCAGGCGTTGTCTGAACGGGGCTTTAGGATAGTATCTGGCGGCACCGACAATCACATGCTGTTGGTGGATTTGAGCAACAAGGGCCTTACAGGCAGGGAGGCTGAGGAAGCCTTGGAGCGAGCGGGCATCACAGTGAACAAGAACGTCATCCCCTTCGACAAGAGAGGGCCCAACGTGGCCAGCGGCATACGCCTGGGCACCCCTGTGGTGACCACAAGGGGGATGGGAGAGGAGGAGATGGAGTTGATCGCCTCTATGATAGCGGAGGTGATCGATGCCTATCCCAGTCCGGAGGTGGAGGCACGGGTGGCGCGGCAGGCGGAGGAGCTCTGTGACGCTTTTCCCATCTATCGCCATCATCTGAAGGAAGGCCTACATGGCCAGGCCAAGCTGGGATGAGTACTTTATGGAGATCGCCAAACTGGTCTCCACTCGGTCAACCTGCCTCAGGCGACAGGTAGGGGCAGTCCTCGTCAAAGACAAGCGGATCCTGGCTACGGGTTACAACGGTGCTCCTGCAAAACTCCCCCATTGTCTGGATGTGGGGTGCCTCAGGCAGCAGATGGGGATCCCTGCGGGGGAAAGACACGAGCTTTGCCGGGGACTGCATGCCGAGCAGAACGCCATCATCCAGGCTGCCTACCACGGGGTGAGCATCCGCGGGGCGACGCTATATTGCACCCACCACCCTTGTATCATCTGCACCAAGATGTTGATAAACGCCGGGATAGAAAGGGTGGTCTATCTCGAGGGATATCCAGATCCCCTCTCCCAGGAGATGCTCGCTGAGTCCAAGGTCAAGGTGGAGAAGTTCGAGGGATGAAGTGCCCTTATTGTGGTGAGGACGACGATAGAGTCATCGATTCACGGGTTAGCCGCGACGGCTACGAAATCCGAAGGCGTCGCCTGTGTAACCGCTGTGGCAGACGCTTCACAACATACGAGCGCGTGGCCGAGGAGCTCCCCTACGTGGTGAAGAGGGACGGCCGCCGGGAGCCCTTCAGCCGGGAAAAGGTCCTCAACGGGCTGCGGAAGGCTTGTGAGAAACGCCCGGTGAGCATAGACGTGCTGGAGAAGATCGTGGACAGGATAGAGGCATGGGCTCAAGAACGCGGGGGTAGGGAGATAAAGGCCATCGAGATCGGCGAAAGGGTCATGGAGGAGCTGAAGGAGCTTGACGAGGTGGCGTACGTCAGGTTTGCCTCTGTCTACAGACAGTTCAAGGACATCAACCAGTTCATGGAGGAGCTGAAAGAGCTCCTCGACAGGAAGGAAAAGAAGGGTGTTCACGGGGATAGTTGAAGGCATCGGGGAGGTAAAAGGGATGGAGCGAAGGGGCGATGTGCTATCTATGCGGATATCCCTGCCCCCTGCGTTGACAGGGGTAGAGGTGGGTGATAGTATCTCTGTTGACGGCGTTTGTTTGACCATTGTCTCTAAAAAAGGACAAGAGGTCGTCGTTGAGGTCTCGGAGGAGACCTCAAAACGTACTGTAATCAGCCAATACGGGATCGGTAGAAGGGTCAACTTGGAACGGGCCCTCGAGGCGGGGGAGAGGATGGGAGGTCACTTTGTGACCGGTCATGTGGACGGAGTGGGGGAGGTGCTACAGGTCGAGCGAGGGGATAGGACCCTGCGTCTGAGGGTGAAGGCCCCTAGGGAGGTGTCCCGCTATTTGGTGGAAAAGGGATCAGTAGCCCTCAACGGTGTGAGCCTCACGGTCAACAAGGTCGAGGGGGACGAGTTCGAGACGATGATTATACCCTTTACCGCCTTGAAGACCACCCTTTCCGAGCTTAAAGTGGGAGATAGGGTAAACCTTGAGGCGGACATCTTGGCCAAATATGTAGAGCGACTCCTCCCCTCGGGAAGCAGAGGGGGGATAGACGAGGAGTTTCTGGCCGAGCATGGCTTTCTAAGGTAAGGGCCATGGTGAGCAAGATCGAAGAGGTCATAGAGGACTTTAAGGCGGGCAAGATGGTCATCCTCGTCGACGACGAGGACCGGGAGAACGAGGGGGATCTCTGCATCGCTGCCGAAAGGGTCACCCCTGAGGCCATAAACTTCATGGCCAAATACGGCCGAGGCCTTATCTGCCTTGCCCTAACTGAGGAGCAGGTGGAAAAACTCCATCTGCCCATGATGGTTTCAGATGCCGAGAACAAGGCCCCTCACGGCACCGCCTTCACCGTCTCCATAGATGCCCGCCACGGGATCACCACGGGTATCTCCGCCCAGGACAGGGCCAAGACCATCCTGACCGCCATAGCCGACGATGTGAGGCCGGATGACCTGGTGAGGCCGGGTCATGTCTTCCCCCTGAAGGCGCGTAGAGGAGGGGTGCTGGTCAGGGCTGGCCACACCGAGGCATCCGTGGACTTGGCCAGGCTGGCAGGGCTCAAGCCCGCTGCGGTGATCTGCGAGATCATGAACGAGGACGGCACCATGGCCAGGATGCCGGACCTTGAGCGCTTTGCCCGCAGACACGGCATCAAGATCGCCACCATCGCCGACCTGATCAAGTACCGCTTGACTAAAGAGCGCTTGGTCCGGAGGGTGGCCACGGCAACCCTTCCCACCCGCTATGGCGGGGAGTTCTTGGCCATCCTGTACGAAAGCGAGATAGATGCCCAGCATCATTTGGCGTTGGTCAAAGGTGACATTTCTACCGGAGAGCCGGTCTTGGTCAGGGTGCACTCCCAGTGCCTCACGGGGGATGTATTCGGATCGCTGAGGTGTGATTGCGGCGATCAGCTCCACGAAGCCATGCGGATGATAGATGAGGAGGGGCGGGGGGTATTGCTCTACATGAGGCAGGAGGGCAGGGGAATAGGTTTGGCCAATAAGATCAAGGCCTATTTCCTCCAGGAACACGGCAAGGACACCGTGGAGGCCAACGAGGCCTTGGGGTTCAAACCAGATCTCCGGGACTACGGCATAGGTGCCCAGATCTTGGTGGATCTGGGGGTGAGGAAGATCAGACTGATGACAAACAACCCCCGGAAGATAGTGGGCCTTGAGGGATACGGTATAGAGGTGGTGGAGAGGGTGCCCATAGAGGTGCCGCCTCGGGAGGAAAACATCCGCTACCTGCGGACCAAGAAGGAGAAGCTCGGGCACATCCTGAGCGTTAAGTGAGGTGTAAGGGTGAAGCTCATAGAGGGTAAGGTCAAGGCTGAGGGGCTGAAGTTTGCCATTGTGGTCAGCCGCTTCAATAGTTTCATCACCGACAGACTCCTCGAGGGAGCCCTCGATTGCCTGAGACGTCACGGGGCCCGCGATGAGGACATAGAGGTGGTGCGTACCCCCGGTTCCTTTGAGATTCCCGCGGTGGCCAAAAAACTGGTTCAGAGGGGGCGTTACGATGCGGTAATATGCCTCGGAGCGGTGATCCGTGGAGGGACTCCCCATTATCAATACATCAGTGCGGAGGTGACGAAAGGGATAGCCCAGCTGGCCATGGAGAGCCCCATTCCGGTCTCCTACGGGGTGATCACCCCCGACACCCTGGAGCAGGCCATAGAGCGTGCTGGCACCAAGATGGGGAACAAGGGATGGGATGCAGCCCTTGCGGCGATAGAGATGGCCAATCTCTACCGGGAGATCTCGTCCTGAGGTGAAGCGGAGACAGGCCAGGGAGATCGCCCTTCAGATCCTCTACCAGTTAGATTTGAACCCTGCGGACCCTGAGGAGGCGCTGGAGCTCTACTGGAGGATCTTCGACCCTCCGTTGGAACTGCGGGATTTTGCATCCAGGATTGTCAAAGGGGTATGGGAGAACCGTTCCAGGATAGATCAGTTGATCGATCAGGCGGCATTTCATTGGCGTATAGATCGCATGGACAGGGTGGATCGCAACATCCTCCGGATGGGCGTCTTCGAACTGCTTTATTGTGACGATATACCCATGAAGGTGGCGATCAACGAAGCGGTGGAGCTCGGCAAAAAGTTCGGCTCTGCCGAGGATTCCAAGGGTTTTATAAACGGGATTTTGGACAGGATCGCCAAAACGGTTTTGGAGGGTTCATCTGATGGTGGAGAAGGTCAGCAAGATCTGGATGGACGGAGAGCTGATCCCGTGGGATGAGGCCAAGGTCCATGTCCTCACCCACACCTTGCACTATGGGCTGGGAGTCTTCGAGGGCATAAGATGTTATCGCTGTTCAGACGGCCGCTCGGGGATCTTTCGCCTTGATGCTCACATAGACCGCCTCTTCGACTCGGCCTTAATAGGCGAAATAGAGATTCCCTTCTCCCGTCAGGAGATGATGGAGGCCTGTAAGCTCGTGGTCAAGGCCAATGGCTTGGACGAGGCATACATCCGTCCCATCGTCTTCATCGGAGAGGGGGTTATGGGAGTGCATCCTTACGACAACCCCATCCGCGTGGCGGTGATCGCGTGGCGTTGGGGGGCTTACCTGGGAGAGGAGGCCTTGCAAAAGGGCACACGCGTCCGGACTTCTTCCTTCACCAGGCACCACGTCAACGCCATGATGACCAAGGCGAAGATATGCGGCAATTACGTGAATTCCGTTTTGGCCAAAAAGGAGGCGGTCAAGCTCGGCTACGATGAGGCCATCATGCTCGACACCGAAGGATATGTCGCCGAGGCTTCGGGCGAGAACATATTTCTCGTGAAAGGGGACGTCATCAAGACCACGCCGCCCACCTCCATCCTCCCCGGGATTACCCGGGATTCAGTCATTCAGATCGCAAAGGACAAGGGCTACACGGTTATTGAGGAGCGCTTCACCAGGGATGAACTTTATACCGCCGATGAGGTATTCTTCACCGGGACCGCCGCGGAGGTTACCCCTATTAGGGAGATCGACGACCGGCCGATAGGCCGAGGGGTACCGGGGAGGGTCACAAGGGACCTTCAGCAGACCTATTTCAAGGCGGTCAGGGGCGAAGTCGAGCGCTACCGCCACTGGATCTCCTACCTATGAGGCTCGTGATCGATGGGTACAACCTCCTTCACCGTATGCCCTTCCTGAAGGGATTTGACCTCGAAGAGGCGAGGAAGGCCCTTCTGGAGGAGCTTGACCGCTACAGGCGCGTAAGGGGACACAGGATAACGGTGGTCTTCGATGGAATGGGCAGTGGGCGTCTGGCATCCTCCGTTCATAAAGAGCGAGGACTTGAGGTTGTGTACACCGCCAGGGAGGATGCCGACAGCTGGATAAAGCGGACCGTCCGCGGGGAGGGAACCGTGGTGGTCAGCTCAGATCGGGGGATAAGGGATCACGTGGAGCGGGTGGGTTCGGTCGCCGTCACATCGGAGGAGTTCATCAGACGGATGGAAGCCGCCTTTTTGGAGGAGATAAAGGGCGAGGGAGAAGACGACAGCCTTCCCGAACCGTCCCGTCGCCTTCCCAAAAGGGAGCGTCGTCGGCTAAGGGTCTTGGCCAAGTTATGAGAAGATCTTGTGTTCTTCGCCGCGAAGGATCCTCTGAATGTTCCCCTTATGGCGCCAGATGATGAGGAGGCTCATGGGTGTGACCACCCAGAGCAGGGAAGTCGGGTACCCCACCAAGGGTATGATGAGGGGCATGAGGAGGGCCGCCATGACGGAACCAACGGAGACCATCCTCGTCGTTACCACTCCGCCAAAAAAGACCGCGAGGTCTATTAACAAGGCCAAAGGAGCCAGCATCAGATAGACCCCTATCGCTGTGGCCACCCCCTTGCCCCCCCGGAAGCGAAGATAAAGGGGGAAGAGATGGCCCAAAAAAGCCGCCAAACCCGCCGCCATGGCGACTCCGTTCCCCCCTACGGCCTTGGCCACGGCGACGGGGAGTGCACCCTTGCCAATGTCACCCAGAAGGGTGAGGATCCCCAGGGTCTTTCCAGCCGTCCTCAACACGTTGGTGGCCCCTATATTTCCGCTTCCCCGAGTGCGGGGATCTTCGGCCCCCGCAATTTTCGCCAGGATCAAACCCGTGGGGATGGAACCGAGGAGATAAGAGAAAAAGACTATGAAAGTGCCCTTCAACGTCCTTTAAATAAAAAATTTTTGGTCGGGATGACTGGATTTGAACCAGCGACCCCCGCGTCCCGAACGCGGTGCTCTACCAGGCTGAGCCACATCCCGACCACTTATAAAGCTAACTTAAATTCGTCAGGTTGTCCACCCCCTCCCCTTGGTGGTATGAATATTGCTTGCAAAAAACCGGAGGTCCTTTAGAACCCATGAGAGTAGGCCTCTTTTTTAAACAGAGAATTCTTAGAATCGCTCTAAAGGAATACCTTTGTGCCCTTAATAATGAATTGGAGGGCGTGACGGATGAGAAGAAGGGCGTGGATATCATAGTTACGGATTACTCCACTTTGCTGTCCGAGAGGCTTGCCAACAGGTTTCCTGGAGCGAGCATAATACTTCTGGACACAGGCCTTAGCGCCGTGAAAAAGCGAGTGGCTTTGATGTTTTTCATGGTGCGTGGGATAATCCCTCCTAATGCAACCCCTGAACTCTTCGTCAAGGCCCTCAAAAAAGTCAAAGATGGCGATCTCTGGATAGACCACGCTACGGCCGAGGAGCTTCTTACCAATTCGAGAAACGGCATGCTGAACGGCAAGATAAGAGGCCTTACACGCAGGGAGAGAGAGATCATCCCTCTCGTATGTAGAGGTATGAAGAACAAAGAAATAGCTAAGGCAATGGGGATCAGTGTCCCCACTGTCAAGGCCATCCTTGGCCGGGTTTTCCGCAAATTTAACGTATCAAGCCGTTCCCAGCTTCAAGCCGTGGTGAATAGAAGCGGTATTTTGAATTTGATATAAATTCAGAATACTCTTATAGGTATCGTTATCTCAACGGTTACATCTGGTGCATAGTGTGTAAGGCCCACTCCCACGGTGATATTGACGGACGTTCTTTGCGACAGGACGTAGCTGATTCCGAAGTTCAGCGTGGCCACATTCAGATCCGTCCCCGGGACATCTTCCCCATTTTGCCTGGTCTTCCAATACAGACGCTGCTGGTAAGAGAGGCTGGCAGAAAGTTTCTCGTTGAGCGCATAGGCCAGCCCCAATCCGTATTCAAAGCTGTCCCCCGGCTTCACCTTGCCGTAACTTCCTCCCACATCCCTTTCAAAGTTGTAATAGTAGTTGGCACTCGCGAAGAGGACGGCAGGGTCACTGGTTTTGCTCAAGGAAAGGCCGACTGATACGCCCCAATGGCCATTTCCGGTGGGTAGCTCCGTCGGTTTACCCCTGTCGTCTGTAGAAAGATGATAGGGGTCCTTTCCTGTCGGGCTTTTCACCCTCAAGTTTACCACCATGTCCGGGATGGCGCCCTTTTCCCTTATGAGGTGGTAGTACACGGTCCCTTCTATGTCGCCGAGACCTGTGTCGTCCACTGTACGTTCCACCGTGGTGGAGTCCTCGACCCAGGATTCTTCGTCTCGTCTGTAAAGCCAGGGCACCTTGAGAGTTGCCTCCAATCGGTCGGTTATCCCGTACCGAAAGTTGACGAAGGGCATGAGGATATCCCTCTTGACCTCTTCGGACACTATTTCGCCGATCACTATCGCTTCGAAGATCGTGAAACCGCTTATCGAAATCCGAGCCCTTGAGGTGTGAGAGTACTGAAAGCCGGGTTCTATCATCAGCGCCCCTTTTGGCAAAAGTACCCCTCCCCTTTCTATCTCCCTGCTTTCCTGTCGCGGTGAGAGAGGTTCTTTTGGTCCTTCCTGAGCCTTACATAGTCTATGAACCAACAATAGATTTGCCATAAAAAAAATAAAAAATGCGCATTTATACCACTGCCTTCGCATTATCCTGTTTACCTCCTTTTCCTTAATTTATTCTCCTCTATAGGAGCCATTTCTAAATAAAGAGGGGATGCGTCTGCACCCCCTCTTGGAGTCCCATGAAGAGATCCACTAATGAAAGGGCAAAAGGGTATGCAGCGTCCTTATATTGCCCGATTCGCGGACTATGAATACATCCAAGTCTATCGTCAAATTGTTACGCACGACGTTGAGAGAGCCAGGCACCTGGTTTATCTGAAAGATACCCTTTGCCCCGTTCAGGCCCCCGATAGCGGCGATGCTTCTCACCTGTGTCTTTTCATCACCCTGAGAGGAACCGGGATCGTTGACCGTTACCAACACCTCTCCGTCGTTATCTCCGGTCGTTGCCCTCACTTCCACACGGCCGGTCTCCTCCCAATCGACGTCTACATTTGCCGAAGTAGCGGCGGGATTCTCCCAAAACCACTCGAAGGTGACCGCGAGGTAAAAACCTACGTAGCGCCCCCTAAGCTCATCGAGCTGCGTATTGCTGAGCTGCTGAACGATTCCTTCTTTGGGGAACTCGGGAAGATCAGAGGCCTGTACTGAAAAACTGTGTATTAATATCACACCGATGGCCAAAACCATCAGTGTTATCCCCTTCGAAAGCCCCTTCACGAACATAGCAACCTCCCTCCCTATCGTTTGATCTCGAAGGGGTGGCTGAGAAAAGGTGCTCTCGGCCCAAGGTCTCGCAGGTGTCCCAGACCCTCGCGGGGGGCCTCGAGGATGCTCGCCACCTCAAAAGGCGGTGCCCCCTCCGGCCGCTTGCCGAAGACGGCAAGAAGGATTCCGTTCCAGGATCTGGCGAAATCCTCCAAGGACATCACCCTGTTTCCGAGAGCCGGGTCGGCGATATAGACCTTGTCCCCTCTCACCCCCTTCAAGACCACGAAGTGCTTGTACCCCTTGATGTCGAGTAGGACGATTGTCGGAATGGGGATCTTAGGGAGGTATTCGAGCTTCACTTTGTAGCCCTCCGCCCGAAAGCCGATCCTGTCGGCGAAGAGCTTGAGGTCAAGCATCGAAAAACCCCTCTTGGAGATCTTCTCCTTGTCTCCGAAGCGCAAAATCTCCCTTACGATCTCCTCCTCGGAGATCTCCCTGCCGTAGTAATACTTGAGGACGGTGGCGAGGGCTGCGCTTCCGCAACTGTAATCCAGCTTCTGCCTCACCACCTTCTTGTACCGCAGCTCTTTGACGCTCTTGACCCTTTTGGAGAGGAAGGTCCCACCGGAGGTAATTCGCCAACTGACCATGCCTGCCGGGAGTTCTGTGGCCCAGCCCACCAACAGGCTCACCATGAGCAAAAGCACTTTCTTCATTCCTCCCCCT
>CAZGDM010000035.1:16059-22053 GCA_964525275.1 uncultured Thermodesulfobacteriota bacterium
AGAGCTACTTCACTTATCGCTCAGCACCAACCGGCACGTAGCTGATGGAGAGGGCATTGGCCTGCAGGTTGTTGGTCCCAGCGGCGATGTTCACGCCGATATCGCCTTTGGCGTTCATCAGCGCCTGGCCAGAAAGCCTGGCGATGTTTTTGGTGTTGATGTTCTTGGTCACGACGACGGGTATGGAACCGTAGACACAGCCGCTGAGATTAATGCTCTGAGCCCCAATACCTCCCCATAGACTTCCGCTCTCGGAACCGCTGTACTCGCCATTAAGGGTGTTGTCGTTGTCAAAAGCCAGACCGCCGACTCCTTCTCTGAAGGGGTTATCGATGGCACCCTGGGTCTCATCGTCCATATCGAAGTGACCGATGTGAGGACCTCCATAGGGATGTTGCTTATGGGGATCCTCAACTGTGGGACTGGGCGACCATATGTCAGGGTAGAAGTTATTGGCCTGATAGCTCATCCCCCTGACGTCACCAGAAACCGTGCCGCCCTCAGATCCACTATAGCCTCCACTAAACCATGTCCCCCCTGCCGTACCGGAGGCATACATCTGGAGATAGACCGGATAGTATTTGACCTCTTCGACCTTCACGGGGACGTTTGAAGTGCTGTTGAACATCGACTTCTGCTGGACATAGGCCGTGGCCTGGGCAACCCTCGCAGGTGCCACCGCGATGGCGAGCAGGTTGCTCTGTGCGTTGTTGGTTCCTGCTGCCACGTTGAGGCCGATTTTGCCTTTGGCGTTCTTCAACGCCTCGCCACCAACAGAGGCGCTGTTGGTCATCCCTTTATTGAGCGTGTAATTCCACATCGCCTTCTGAACGCTGAAGATCTTGGCATTGGTGAGGGAACGCCCCGCCTTGCCATAGGCGATGGAGCTTACGTTGCTCTGGGCGTTGAAGTCCCCAGCCACCATGTTGAGGCCGATGTGACCCTTGGCATTCTTCAGGGTCTGGCCATCAACAACAGCTGTATTGGAGTTCTCTATGTTCTTTACGGAGTTGAACATGTTGAACTGATCGTTTTTGGTGAGGGCCTTGACATAGCCCTTGACGGGAATCTTTCCACCGATCTTCACCTTTGTGAGCACCAACTCCAGATCGGCCTCCAGATCAGCGACTCCCATGGCTTGAGCGGTGATGTCCAGGTTACCGCTCAATTCAGCATCACCGAAAAGGGTATAGTACCCATGCCACTCCGGAGGCCAGCAGAATGCCCCTGCTGTACCAGCCAGCATCAGTGGTAGGGCTAACAACCCTACAACGAAGAAAAGCACTAACTTCTTACCCATCTTCACACCTCCTTACCTTAGTGTTTTTGTGTTGATTACGATTCGGTTCGAAAGGGCGTTGGCCATGCCTGCGGATTGGTTTACCTGCACGATGCCGCAGGCTCCCTCGAAGGCATGTCCACCGATGATGTCGGACCGTGTCCCCACCGTCTCCCTCACCCCGCCGAAACCTCCGGTGGCTTGCTCCAGGACCCCATCGCCCACGGAGGTAGTATCCACCCCCATAAGCAACATGTTGGCTTCGGCCGTGCCACTGCCCGAGGCCTGGTTGATGGAGGCCACCCCTCGGAAGCGGCTAAAGGCGTGACCAGCGATGAGATCCATGGCCCGCAGCGGAGGTTCAGCGGCTGTGGCCACCTGCTCGATCCAGCCCGCAGGCCCCTCCCCGCGCAGCCCGAACCCCCAGAGGTTGGTCTGGCAGTGGCCGTCGCCAGCGCCCATGTTGACCCCAGCGACCCCCGCCGCTTGAGAGAAGGCGTTTCCCGTGAGCTCGCTCAGGTTGGAGACCCCTTCCCCACTGGCAAGCCCCCAGAGGAAGAACAGCGAGAGGGCCAGGGAAAACGGTACTGCCACGGTCCATCGAAGTTTCATCTTCCTCTCTCACCCCCTTTCTCCTGTGTTTTTGGGTTCACTTGCTGTAGGTGGCCGATAGGGTGGATACGGCCGTGTTGGCCCCGCCGGAGATCTCGATCACTGTACAGGATCTCTCCTTCACCTCGTCCCAGAGGATCACCCGTGTCTCCTCGAGGACGAGTTTCTCCATCATGGAGACATGCCCTCCCCGCAGAGAGGACATTTCCTCCTCGCCCAAGGGGATCATCTCCAGTGAGGAGAGAGCAGAGGTGCCCCCGGAGGGGGAGAGGTATTGGGCCTCCTCTCCTGCAACACACGTCCGCGGGAGAATCGCTAACGAAAGGACCAACACCAAAATCCCTACCCACCATGACAAGACCACCTTCTTCATAACGCTCTTAGTAAGGGCAACAGATGTGCCACGGAGCACTTTTGGCTTGGATCCTCAAAAAAGGAGACAAAAGGTGGGTTGAATGTGTTAAGTAGAATTAACAGTTTACAAGAGATTTTTACAGTTTGTATTTACGCTTGAGTTTGTAAAGGGTGGGACGGGAGATGCCCAAAAGCCTTGCCGCCTTGGAGAGGTTTCCTCCAGTGGCCTTTATGGCCTCGAGAAGTTTTTCCCTCTCAATGGAGGCCCTCGCTTGGGCGAGAACCGAGGCGTTAGCCGGGTTGGCCGGAGATGGCGTGGAGACGGAAGGCGTGAGGTCGAGGTCCCTGGCGGATATCTCCTCCCTTTCTGATACCACCAAGGCCCTCCTTATCCGGTTTATCATCTCCCTCACGTTCCCCGGCCATGAATGACCCATGATGGCCCTCAAAGCGTCCTCTTCCAGCCGCTTGGGGCCGTGTCCGTCCTCTCCGCAGAGCTTTTTGAGGAAGTATTTGGCGAGCAATATCTTGTCCTCCCCCCTCTCCCTCAAGGGGGGGAGGTGGATGGTGAAGACGTTCAGACGGTAATAGAGGTCCTCCCTGAACCGCCCCTCGGCGACTTCCCTTTCCAGATCGCGGTTTGTGGCGGCGATGATGCGCACATCGACCTTACGGGGTTTGCGAGAGCCTATCCTTTCGACCGTCCCATCCTCGAGGAACCTCAGGAGTTTCGCCTGAAGTGCAGGGGGTAACTCCCCTATTTCGTCCAGAAAGAGGGTCCCTCCGTGGGCCTGTTCGACCCTGCCCTTACGCGATGTATAAGCGCTGGTAAAAGCACCCCTCTCGTATCCGAAGAGCTCTGCCTCGAGGAGGGTTTCGGGGATTGCTGCGCAGTTTATCACTACGAAGGGTTTCTCGCTGCGATGGCTCCTTTCGTGGATGGCCTTGGCGGTGAGTTCCTTACCGGTTCCGCTTTCGCCGAGGATGAGCACGGGGACGTCCGTAGGGGCCACCTTCCTTATCAAGGAGAAGACCTCCAACATCTTCTCGCAGGTTCCCACGAACTCCTCATCCTCCTCTCCTTGTTCCTGCTGGGTCAGCATCGAGTCCACGAAATTCAACAAGGAGAGGAGATCCTTCCCTTTCATGCGGCTTAGCCTCTTGCGGAGCCTTTCCAAAGCGGTGCGCTTTAAATGCTCGATCAAGTAATCCCCGGCGGTGAGGTCGCAGAGGAGGCCGCATTGGCTGCATTCCCTCTCCCCTCCGCCTAAGACATGGCCGCAGTAGGGACAGCGTTCGAGCCTGCTGTCCTTTATGTTGTCCTTGATGACATTCCACAGATGGACGAGGCTTTCTTTGTCGGGAAAGTAGAACTGAACCGCTGCCCCTTTCTCTTCCCTGCGGACGACCTCAGCTACGAGCTTCAGGCCGTTAAGCCGCAGGACGAAACGCCCATCCTCCGGCACCTCCCCCCGGAGAAAGGCCCCTCCGAGGCTTAAGTCCGCCACAACGGTAGTGCCGTCTTCTTTATGGGCATAATCCTCCCACCGGGCTTTCCAGAAGCCCTTGACCCGTACGTCAACCCTCCCCATCTCCCTCCTCATGGGGAAGGATAACCCTTGCACGAAAGGTATACAATTCTCCAAAGGTATGATGGATTTATACCTTCGTCTGAAGGAAAGGGCGCTGCGGTCTTTTCCTTACCCCTTTTCCAAATCCTTGAAAGAAAAGCCTTTGATTACCTATAATTGTGAAAAATGCTATTAGTCGTCGAAGATGAGAAAAAAGTGGCGGGTTTCTTGCGCCGGGGCCTCGAGGAGGAGGGGTATTCGGTGGATTGTGCCTACGATGGAGAGGAGGCTTTACGGAAACTTCGGGAGAGGTCCTATGACCTGGTGATACTGGACATCATGCTGCCGAAAGTCGACGGCATGCAGGTCCTGAAGGAGATGCGGGAGACGGGTGTCAGGACCCCGGTCTTGATGCTCACCGCCAAGGACGCCGTGGAGGACGTGGTGAGGGGACTTGACAGCGGTGCCGACGATTACCTCACCAAGCCCTTCGCCTTCGAGGAGCTCCTTGCCCGCATAAGGGCCCTTTTGAGGAGAAAGGAAGGGGAAACGGAGCTGAGGGTCGGGGATCTGGTACTGGACTTGAAGGGCCGTAAGGCCAGGCGAGGTGGCCGGGAGGTGGAGCTCACGGCCAAGGAGTTCGCACTTCTGGAGTACCTCATGCGCCACCCGGGCCGTGTCCTCAGTAGGGAGGATATAGCCGAGGCGGTGTGGGGTGAGCGGCACGGGGATACCAACATCGTGGACGTCTATATCAATCATCTCCGCAAAAAGGTCGATCAAGGCTTCCCCACCCGACTGATCTACACCGTGCGCGGTGTGGGTTACAGCCTGAGGGCTTAGGATGTCCTTCCGCACTATACGCTTTAAGCTCACCTTCTGGTATGTGGTCCTCTTGGGAATTACCCTCTCGGCCTTCAGCGCCTTCCTCTACGTCACCCTTGCACGGGGGCTCCAGCAGAGCCTTGACAACAAGCTCCGGGCCACCGCGGAGATAATCGCCGCTGCCGCCCGCCATCCCCTGGGACCGGGGCCATCCCTGGCCGATGTGGACAGGATCATGAGGGAGCACTTCGGCATAAAGCCCATGGGGCGTTTCGTCCAGATCCTCGACGAGGCAGGGAGACGTGCCTCCAACGTCAGGAACGTCGACGTCCCCGTGAGCATCCACACCCTGGAACGGGCCGCCAAGGGCGAGGCGGTCTTCGAGACGGTGAGGCTTAGGGACGGTAGCCGTCTGAGGCTGGTGACCGTCCCCATCATGGTTGGGGGGAGGATGCTCGGGATAGTGCAGGTGGGAAGCCCCCTCGAAGGGATAGAGGAGGCCTTGGATCAGCTCCTTCTGATCCTTGTGGTGGCGGTCCCCCTGGTGCTGGTGGTGGCGAGCCTCGGTGGATCCTTCCTCGCCAACAAGGCCCTTAAGCCCGTGGACGAGATCACCAAGACGGCCAAGCGGATCGGTTCCGGAGATCTCTCCCAGAGGATCCATCTGGAGGAGTTCCTCGACGACGAGATCGGCCGTCTCGCCTCCACCTTCAACGAGATGATCGGGAAGCTCGAGCGGTCCTTTCTCCAGATAAAACGCTTCACCGCGGATGCCTCCCACGAACTGAAGACTCCCCTCACGGTGTTGAAAGGGGAGATAGAGGTGGGCCTTAAGAGGGACCGCGCCGTTGAGGAGTACAAAAGGATCCTCTCAAGCTGCCTCGAGGAAGTGGACCATATGTCCAGGATCGTCGACGACCTACTGACCCTTGCAAGGGCCGACATGGGCGCTCTGGAGCTGAGGAGGGAGAGGGTCGATCTGGGCGAAGTAGCGGAGGACGTGTGGCGGTCGTTGCAGAGGATGGCGGAGGAAAAGGGGTTGAAGTTTTCGCTGGCGAGGGACGGCGAGGTCCCCGTCTGGGGGGACAGGGACCGTCTGAGGCAGCTCGTGGTGAACCTCGTGGACAACGCCCTGAAATACACCCCCTCGGGAGGGGAGGTGGTCTTGAAGGTAGGACGCCAGGACGCCCTGGCGTTGCTTTCGGTGAGGGACACCGGAGAGGGGATCCCACCGGAGGACCAGGAGAAGGTGTTCGAGCGCTTCTACCGTGTGGACAAAGCCCGTTCGAGGGAGAAAGGCGGCACGGGTCTGGGCCTCTCTATATGCAAATGGATCGCCGAAGCCCACGGGGG
>CAZGDM010000036.1:0-20927 GCA_964525275.1 uncultured Thermodesulfobacteriota bacterium
CTCTTCTGCTAACCTCAAGACTGTCCAGCGGAAAGGGCGGCCGATTCCAAGACCTTGGCCTTTCAACCCAAAATTTAGCTTATGGAAGACATCTGGCAACGAGCCCTGGACCTTCTTAGGTCCTCCCTATCCTCCAATGCCTTCGAGACTTGGATCAGACCCCTCCGGGCAAAACGAGAAGGGGATCGCCTGATACTGGAAACACCTAACAAGTTCTTCAAAGAGTGGATAAAAGAGAACTATTTGCAACAGATAGAACACATACTGAAAACATTGGGGGACTCAGTCTCACATGTTGATCTGATTGTCTCGCACCGAGTGGAGAGGGAGATAAATGGCGAATTAGAGGATGAAAGGGTGAAAGAGGCCCTTCAGGCCTTTAATCCTCGGTATACTTTTGAAAATTTTGTCGTAGGAAGTGGCAATCAATTAGCCCATGCAGCGTCATTAGCAGTTGCTGACAACCCTGGAAAACGATACAATCCTCTTTTTATTTATGGGGGAGTCGGATTAGGCAAAACGCACTTACTCAATGCTATAGGACAACAGATAATTAAGGACAGGAAAGTCAGAGATCCTCTGAAAGTGTGTTACATTTCTGCTGAAGAGTTCACTAACGATTTGATTAATTCCATTCGCTTTGAGCGAATGGACGAATTTAGAAGAAGATACAGGAGTATCGAAGTTCTTCTAATAGATGATATCCAGTTTTTAGCTGGAAAAGAAAGAACGCAAATCGAATTTTTTCATACATTCAACACCTTGTATCAAAATAAAAAGCAAATTGTTATAACAAGTGATCGTTTTCCAAGAGAAATAGTCAATATTGAAGAACGTTTACGTTCAAGATTTGAATGGGGACTTATCGCAGATATACAGCCTCCTGACATAGAAACAAAAGTGGCAATTTTGAAGAAAAAAGCTGAAATAGAAAATATCGATCTTCCTGACGAAGTTGCTTTCTATCTGGCTTCAAAGATAGATTCAAATATAAGGATATTGGAGGGATGTCTGATACGCTTAGGCGCCTATGCTTCGCTAACAAAGCGAAGGATTGATTTACAGCTGGCAAAGGAAGCGCTTAAAAATATCGTTTCACAAGAAGAACCGCTGACTGTCGATAAGATTGTCCATAGAGTATCGTCTTATTTTAACGTAAAAGTGAAGGATATGTGTTCAAAAAGAAGAATGAGAAACATCGTCCTTCCTAGGCAGGTGGCGATGTTTTTCTCCAAGAAATTTACCGATGCATCCCTTGTGGAAATCGGTAAAAAACTTGGGGGAAAGGACCACTCGACAGTGCTTTATGCGATAAAGAAAGTCGAGGAAAAAATGGAGAAAGATCCGGTTTTTAGAGAAATGATGGAAGAGTTGGAGAAAAAATTAAAAAGTTGAAAATGTGGAAAACTTTCCTCCATTCACTCTCTGTGAAGTTCCTTTAAAAAGTGGAGAAAGAAAAGTTTTTAACAGTACTAACATGCTTTACTGCTGATTAAGAGGAGGTAAAAAATAAATGGAAATCGTCGTAGAAAAGCTGGAATTCCAAAGGGCCGTTTCAAAAGTGCAGGGAGTAGCAGAAAAGAAGAGCACCTATCCCATCCTTTCTCACTTGTTAATACATGCTGGCCAGGATAGGGCTTTTATAAAAGCTACTGATCTACAGGTAGAAATACAGGAATATTTTGAAGCTCAAGTTTCAGAAACAGGGAGGATATGCATACCGGCAAAGAAGCTGTACGATATCATTCGGGAATTTCCTATTCAGGATGTCTACATAAAACAAAGGGAGAATTTCTGGACAGAGATAACTTGCGATAGAATCTCTATTAGTTTGCCTGGTTTAGATCCTAAGGATTTCCCTACCTTTCCTGAAGGTGGAAAAGAATGTTTTTCAAGCAATGCCAATTTGTTAAAGGATATGTCAGAAAAAGTCATCTTTGCTACTTCTCCACAAGAATCGTCATTAAACCTCCACGGGATATTGTTTGAAGTGTTCTTTAAAGGGGACGATCCATTCTTACGAATGGTAGCCACAGATGGACATCGCTTGGCCATTGTCGAGGAAAAAATTGCAAGGGCAAGGGAGGAAGAGCAATTTATAGTCCCAAGGAGGGGATTGAGTGAGTTACGTAGACTTTTCAACGGAGAGGAGACCATAGAAGTAAAAACAGCGGAGAACTCCCTGAAGTTCATGAGCCCTAATGGCATATTGTCCGTTCGCTTGCTTGAGGGCCAATTCCCGGACTATAAACATGTTCTTCCGAGGGAACTTGAGAAAAAGGCTCTGGTTAACAGAAAAGAGCTGCTTTCTGCGTTGAGGCGGGCAGAAATTCTCGCGAGTGAAAGGGGAGAAGGCGTTAAGTTCTACTTATCAAAAAATACGATGGAGTTAAACGCCGGAGGAGGAGATATAGGAAACTTTTCCGAAAAATTAGACATAAGGTACGATGGAGATGATATTAAAATTGTCTTCAATGGAAAATATTTAATAGATGCTCTTAATGTAATTGATACTGAGCTAATACGATTTGAGTTACGAGATCCAGAAAGTGCAGGTTTAATTAAACCTGAGGCTGATGAAAGCTATATTTACTTAGTAATGCCTATGAAAATATCGTGAAAAATGAAGGAAAAAAAGCAATTGGTAGAAAACATCGCATATGATGCAAGTCATATCCGTGTCTTAGAAGGACTACAAGCTGTTAGAAAAACGCCAGGAATGTATATTGGAAATACAGATATAGAAGGTCTACACCATTTAGTTGAAGAGCTGGTTGATAATAGCATAGATGAAGCACAAGCTGGATTTTGCGATAAAGTTGAAATAATAATACATCTGGATAATAGTGTTACCGTTCGTGATAACGGAAGAGGAATTCCTGTCGATATTCATCCCCAAGAGAAAAAACCTGCTTTGGAGGTAGTATTGACAAAGCTTCATGCAGGTGGAAAATTCGATACCAAGACATATAAAATATCAGGTGGTCTTCATGGTGTAGGTTTATCAGTAGTAAACGCATTGTCTGAGTATCTTGAAGTTGAAGTATACCGTGACGGTAAGGTGTTCTTTCAACGTTACGAAAGGGGTAAGCCTGTCACAGCTTTAAAAGTCAAAGGTAATACAAAGCAAACAGGAACGACTATTAGATTCAAGCCTGATCCTGAAATATTTGGAGATTTAGAGTTCAGTTATGAATTTTTATGTCATAGATTACGTGAACTTGCTTTTTTAAATGGCGGTGTTTCAATTTCCATCCTTGATGAAAGAACAGGAAAACAAGATCGTTTTCATTATGAGGGTGGAATAATTGAAATGGTGAAATACCTCAATAAAGGTAGAATTTGTGTTCATGACGATCCTATATATATACATGGACTAAAAAACGGATGTCAAATAGAAGTAGCTCTACAATATAATGAAGGATTTAACGAAAATATTCTGACATTTGCAAACTGTATAAAGACAGTGGAAGGTGGATCTCACCTTGTCGGCTTTAAGTCAGCATTAACAAGGACTATTAACAATTATGCTTCCCAGCATGGTTTACTAAAGGATCTAAAAGAAGGATTAAGTGGAGAGGACGTTAGAGAAGGACTTGTGGCGGTAGTGAGTGTAAAAATTCCTAACCCCCAGTTTGAAGGTCAAACTAAGACTAAATTAGGAAATAGTGAAGTAAAAGGATTTGTAGAATCTATTGTCAACGATCAATTATCTTCTTACTTAGAAGAACATCCGAATGTAGCAAAGAAGATCATTACTAAAGTAGTGGATGCTGCTAGGGCTAGGATAGCTGCTCGTAAGGCTCGGGAGTTGGCGAGAAAGAAGGGAAGTTTGGACAACGCCTTTTTACCAGGGAAACTTGCCGATTGCCAAGAACGAGATCCGTCCAAGAGTGAACTGTACATAGTAGAAGGCGATAGCGCTGGAGGATCAGCAAAACAAGCCCGTGACAGGAGATATCAAGCCATTTTACCAATTAGAGGAAAGATACTTAACGTAGAAAAGGCTAGGATTGATAAGGTCTTATCGAATGAAGAAATAAGGACTATATTTGCAGCCTTAGGCATAGGTGCTTTAAAGGATGAGATAGACACCAATGGTATTAGATATCATAAGGTTATAATTATGACAGATGCTGATGTAGATGGAGCACACATTCGTACCCTGTTATTAACCTTCTTTTTCCGCCAGATGGTCCAGTTGATAGAAAGAGGGTATCTTTACATAGCTCAACCACCATTATACCGTGTAAAAAAGGGCGAAGAAACAATTTATCTAAAAACAGAAGACGATCTTGAAAATTTTCTATTGGAGAGAGTAGCTCAAAAATTGGTTGTAAATACATCAAAAGGGGAAAAGTTAACTAAAAAGTCCTTGCTCAAATTATTGCATAAACTAAATATATTCCAAGAATTGATAACTTCCTTTGAAAAACATGGAATTCCTAAAGCACTGCTCGTTGCTTTTCTAAAAAGGCGAGTAAAAGATAAGGAGGCCTTTAAAAGTAGAGTATGGCTTGAAGAAGTAATGGAAGAGCTGCAAGGGGAAATTCAAATTTGTAATGTAGATCAACAAGAAGGTTATTTTTCAATAGTAGTAGCCCCTTTCAACGGTAGTGGATTAAGGAGAAAGATAGGTTGGGAGTTAGTCCTGTCCAATGAATACCGTAAGTTATTCTCCCTCTTCAAGGAATTGCAGCCCTTCTTGGAATCCTTCCCGGTGTCTTGTCAATTTAAAGGTAAGGTTGAGAAGATCACAGATCCACAGCAGTTGTTGATTTTGGCCAAGAATATCGCAAGAGAAGGATTGTATATCCAGCGTTATAAGGGATTGGGAGAAATGAATCCGGAACAACTCTGGGAAACCACTATGTCTCCAGATACTCGTTCCCTCCTCCAAGTAAAAATTGAGGACGCAGTAGCTGCCAACGAAGTCTTTTCTGTCTTGATGGGTGAGCAAGTTGAAGAACGAAGGAAGTTTATAGAGGAGAATGCCTTAGAAGTGGAAAATCTCGACATATAGTCTAAAAAGATTCTTTATTTTATCCGTCAAAAAAAAGAAAAATCAAAGCTTGCAACAACGGCAGAAGATATTAATAGGATTAACGGGTGGAATATGTACGGGAAAGACCACAGTATCGAACATATTTGCATCTCAAGGCATCAATGTAATAGATGTAGACGAGATATCCCGTTCTCTTCTTAAAAAAGGTACAGAAGGCTATTCAAGGGTTATTAAAGCCTTTGGCAGAAGAGTTTTAAGAGGGGAGGAAATAGATAGAAAACGTCTAGCAGCAATAGTCTTTGATGACATTGAGCAGCGAAAGAAATTGGAGCTGTTAATCCATCCTCTTATAGAAGAAGCAATTGAAGAGAAACTTAAGAGATGGTGTGAAGGAGAGATTGTTATAGATTCACCCTTGCTTATCGAAAGGGGTGACCATAAGAAGATGGATTTTGTCATCGTCGTCTACACTCCTGAACCATTACAGATTGAGAGAATGATCAAACGGGATGGCTTGACTCCGGAAGATGCCCTGAAGAGACTCAAGGCACAGTTACCATTGTCAGAAAAAATTGCGTCTGCTCATTACATTGTGGATAACAGCCGTGACATCGAATATACAAGGGAGCAAGTGTTGAGGATCTTAGCAGATATAAGGAAGAAAACCTCAAGAGGGAGGAGGGACGATGGAAGTGCTCAACCTCAGTGAGCTGAAGAAAAAGAAGGTGAACGACTTACTAAACTTGGCGCGGGATCTGGGGGTGGAAAACGCTTCAGGCCTCAAGAAACAGGACCTAATTTATGCCATTCTCCAAACTCATGCTCAGAAAAATGGCGTCATCTACGGCGAGGGGGTCCTAGAGATCCTGCCCGATGGATTTGGATTCCTAAGGTCTCCCGAAAACAGCTATTTGCCGGGTCCAGACGATATCTATGTATCACCGTCACAGATACGCAAGTTCAACCTCCAGACAGGGGATACCGTAAGCGGCCAGGTAAGGCCTCCAAAGGACAATGAGCGTTATTTCGCCTTACTCAAGGTGGAAAAGATAAATTACGAGGATCCAGAGGCCGCCAAAGACAAGGTACTCTTCGATAACCTCACCCCCCTCTATCCCATGGAGAAGATCAATCTGGAGTACGATCCGGAGGACTACTCCACTAGGGTAATGGACCTTCTCACCCCCATTGGCAAGGGGCAGAGGGGACTCATAACCTCACCTCCTCGCGCGGGCAAGACCATGCTCCTGCAGTCTATTGCCCATGCCATAATGGCCAACCATCCCGAGATGCATCTCATCGTACTGCTGATAGATGAGAGACCTGAGGAGGTCACTGACATGGAGAGGACGGTCAGGGGGGAGGTCATAAGTTCCACGTTCGACGAACCCCCTCAGCGTCACGTCCAAGTGGCAGAGATGGTGATAGAGCGGGCGAAGCGTTTGGTGGAGCACAAAAAGGACGTCATCATACTGCTTGATAGCATCACCCGTCTGGCCAGGGCCTACAACGCTGTTGTTCCCTCGAGTGGGAAGGTCCTCTCCGGGGGCATTGAGGCCAGCGCCCTTCAAAAGCCCAAGAGGTTCTTTGGGGCAGCCAGAAATATCGAAGAAGGGGGAAGCCTCACCATTATCGGCACAGCCCTCATCGAGACCGGGAGCCGTATGGACGAGGTGATCTTTGAGGAGTTCAAGGGAACGGGCAACATGGAGCTGGTCTTGGACAGACGACTGGCTGACCGCAGGATATTCCCCGCCATGGACATCTCCCGATCAGGCACGCGGAAGGAGGAGCTCCTGCTCGACGAATGGACATTGCACCGGGTTTGGCTGTTGCGAAGGGTCCTCACTAATATGAATCCCGTTGAGGCCATGGAATTCCTCCTCGACAAACTCCGGGGCACCAGGTCCAACAAGGAGTTCCTCGAGAACATGAACCAGTAACTGGCGTTGCAGCACGTCTTAAAAGATGTTATCTCTAAAGGGGAATTTTCATGACCCCGGAAGGGGTCTTAATCTTATTGAGGAGGTCTTGAAGGATGAAAAAGGGGATTCATCCCGAACTGCACGAGATAACCATAACGTGTGCATGTGGGGCTACCTTCCGCACCCTCTCCACCCGGAAGGACTACAAGGTGGAGATCTGCTCTCGCTGTCATCCCTTCTTCACTGGGAAGCAGAAGCTGGTGGATAGCACGGGCAAGATCGAGAAGTTCACCAAAAAGTACCGCAAGTTCTTCGAACAGCAATAAATCCCTACGGGAGATGCTGTGCAAGAGCACCTCTTGCGCAAGCTCGAGGAGGTGGAACGGCGATTTCAAGAAGTGGAGGGCCGCCTCCTCGACCCTGAAATCATAAAAAACCCAGAGCTTTACCAAAAATACGCCAAGGAGCATGCAGAGCTTCGGCGGTTGACCGAACCTTTGAAGCGTATGAGGGCCTTGGAGAAGGAGTTGGCTTCGACCCGGGCGCTTCTGGACGACCCCGATGAGGAAATCCGGAGGATGGCCGCCGAGGAACTCAAGCGTTTGGAGGGAGAGCTTCGGGATGTGCAAAGGGAGTTGAAGCTCGCCTTGATCCCCAAGGATCCGAGGGATGCGAGAAACGTAGTATTGGAGATCAGGGCAGGCACGGGCGGTGAGGAGGCCGCCCTTTTCGCCGCGGATCTCTTCCGGATGTACAACCGATACGCGGAAAGGAAGGGATGGAAGGTGGAGGTCTTGAGCCATCACCCCACTGGGATGGGGGGGTTCAAGGAGGTCATCGCCCTCATCGAAGGCAAAGGTGCTTATAGCAGGCTTAAATACGAAAGCGGGGTACATCGCGTCCAGAGGATCCCCGTGACCGAATCCCAGGGGAGGATCCATACCTCTACGGTCACCGTGGCGGTATTGCCCGAAGCGGAAGAAGTGGAGGTACAGATCGATCCCAAAGACCTGCGCATTGACGTCTTCAGGGCATCAGGGCCTGGGGGGCAGCATGTCAACGTCACTGACAGTGCCGTGCGGATCACCCACCTCCCTACGGGATTGGTAGTTCAGTGCCAGGATGAGCGTTCTCAGCACAAAAACAAGGCCAAGGCGATGAAGATCCTCATGGCCAGGCTGTTGGAGCTCAAGCGAAAAGAGCAGGAGGAGAAGATCGCCAAGGAGCGCAGGAGCCAAATAGGGACAGGGGAGCGCAGTGAGCGGATCCGTACGTATAACTTCCCGCAAAGGCGGGTGACCGACCATCGCATAGGGCTGACCCTATACCGCCTCGAGGAGGTCCTCGAAGGGGACTTGGACGAGATCATCGAGGCCCTCATCGCCCACTATCAGGCGGAGGCCCTGAGGAGGATGGAGGAGGCTTGAGGGCCGTGGCCCAGAAGGAGAGGTGGACGGTCCTCAAAGTCCTGAGGTGGACCACCGAGTTCTTCCAAAAGAAGGGGGTGAGGAGTCCTCGCTTGGACGCCGAAGTGCTTCTTGCGTATCTGCTCGGCACGGACAGGGTGGGGCTCTACCTCGATCATGACAAACCCCTGAAAGAAGAGGAGCTCGCGGCCTTCAGGGAGATGATCCAACGCCGGATAGCCGGAGAGCCCGTGGCTTACATCACGGGCGAGAAGGAGTTTTGGTCCCTCAGCTTCAAGGTCACCCCCGCCTGTCTCATCCCCAGGCCTGAGACGGAGGTCTTGGTAGAGGAGGCGATAAGGGCAGCAGCCGATGCCCCTCACCCCTTGCGGATCCTCGATATAGGCACGGGCTGTGGCGCGGTGGCCATCGCCTTGGCTAAAGAACTGGAGGAAAGCGAGGTCTGGGCCACAGATCGATCACCCTACGCCCTGGAAGTGGCAAAGGAGAACGTAGAGCGGCACGGCGTCGGCGACAGGGTGCGCCTCGTCGAGGCGGACCTCTTCCCCAAAGATGAAGGCCAATTTTCCCTCATCGTCTCCAATCCCCCCTATATCCCCACAGAAGAGGTCCTTCGGCTCGATCCAGAGGTGAGGGATTACGAACCCTTGGAGGCCCTGGATGGTGGCCCAGATGGTCTGAGATATCTGCGGAGGATCGCTGAAGGGGCCCCGCTGAGGCTGCGGCCCGGCGGCTGGCTCCTCCTGGAGGTGGGGAAAGGACAGGCGGAGGAGGTCCAGCGGATCCTCGTCAGGGAGGGCTTTTCCCCTGTGGAGACAGTGAGGGATTACACCGGAGTGAAGCGAGTGGTCAAGGGAAGGTGGAGGGAATGAGGGCCTATCTGATCGAGGGAGGGGAGCGCCTGGTAGGAGAGGTGAGGGTGAGCGGTGCCAAGAACGCCGCCCTACCCTTGATGGCCGCGTCTATCTTGGTGGAAGGACCGGTGGTGTTGGAGAACGTCCCCCATCTGCGGGACGTGGACACCTTCTCCAAGTTGCTGGATGGGCTCGGTGTGAGGGTGAGGTGGCAGGATAAGGGGGTGATGGAACTCGACGCCTCCCGGATCGCGGATTTCACCGCCCCTTATGAGTTGGTCAAGACGATGAGGGCCTCCATTTTAGTGCTGGGACCGCTTTTGGCGAGGATGGGGGAGGCACGGGTCTCCCTTCCCGGGGGATGCGCCATTGGGGCGAGGCCCATCGACCTGCACTTGAAGGGCTTGAAGCAGATGGGGGCGGAGATAAGGCTGGAACACGGCTATATCCACGCCCGAGCAAAGAAGCTTAAAGGCACAAGGATCTACCTCGACATCCCCACCGTCACGGGGACGGAGAACCTGTTGATGGCGGCGGTGGTAGCCGAAGGGGAGACGGTGATAGAGAACGCCGCTCGAGAACCCGAAGTGGTCGAGCTTGCTGAGGTCCTGAAGAAGATGGGCGTGGAAATCGAGGGGGAGGGCTCCGGTGTCATCAAGGTAAGGGGTTCGGAGGGGTTAAGACCCGTGCGCCATAGGATCATCCCCGATCGCATAGAAGCCGGGACCCTCATGGTGGCTGCGGCCATAACGCGGGGTAACGTACTGCTCAAGGAGGTAAGGCTCGATCATCTCGAGGCCGTGGTGGAGAAATTGAGGCAGACCGGGGTCGAGATTCGCCCCCAGGGGGACGGGGCGGTGAGGGTCATCGGGCCCCAGCAGATCAGAAGTGCCGACGTCCGTACCCATCCCTATCCTGGTTTCCCCACCGATATGCAGGCCCAGTTCATGGCCCTTATGTCAGTGGCGAGGGGGCTAAGCGTGATAACGGAGACCATCTTCGAGAACCGTTTCCTGCACGTGAGCGAATTGCGACGCATGGGGGCGGACATCCGCATCCAGGGCCCCAACGCCATCGTCCAAGGGGTGCCCTACCTAAGCGGTGCACCGGTGATGGCTACAGATCTAAGGGCCAGTGCTTCCTTGGTGTTGGCGGGACTGGCCGCCGAGGGGGAGACGTTGGTGAGCAGGATTTACCACCTCGAGCGGGGTTACGAAAACTTCGCTGAGAAGCTCTCGAGCTTGGGGGCGAAGGTCGTGGAGGTGGACGTCGATGAGGCTCTTTGAGACGAAGGACCCCACCTTCAGGAGCCGGTGGGAAGGACTGCTTCAAGACCGTCGGAGGGGCCTTGAGGAGGTGGAGGAGGTGGTCAGGGATATCCTCCGACGGGTGAGAGAGGAAGGGGACAGGGCCTTAGTCGAGCTTACGCAGCGCTTCGATGGTGTGGAGCTTCAGCCTGAGGACCTCGAGGTGCCGCGGGGGAGGTGGTCCGAAGCCCTCCAAGCCCTGGATGGAGGGCTTCTGGAGGCCTTGAAAGGGGCGGCCAGGGAGATCGAGGCCTTCTGTCGTCGAGAGCTTCCCCGGGACTGGATGGACATGGGTCATGGGGTGGTGAGGGGAGAGGTCTTCAAACCCGTGGAGAGGGCAGGGGTCTATGTCCCCGGCGGTAAGGCCTTTTACCCCTCCTCCGTGTTGATGGGCGTCATCCCCGCGAAGGTGGCCGGGGTAGGGGAGGTGACGGTGGTGACCCCACCTGGGGGCGGAAGGGTCAGTTCGGTGGTCCTGGCCGCCGCAGAGGTGGCTGGAGCGGACCGGCTCTTTCAGGTGGGTGGGGCCCAGGCCATAGCAGCCCTCGCCTATGGCACCGAGCGGGTGCCCAAGGTGGACGTAATAGTGGGGCCGGGGAACCGATACGTGACCGCTGCCAAGAAGGCCCTTTATGGCGAGGTGGGGATAGACATGTTGGCAGGTCCCAGTGAGCTTCTGATCCTCAGCGACGGCTCTACCTCCCCCCGGGCCGCGGCCCTCGATTTGCTGAGCCAGGCAGAACACGACGAGGACGCCTGGGTGGGCCTCCTCACACCAGACGGAGAGTATGCCCAGCGGGTAAGGGAGGAACTGGAGGGATTGCTGAGGACGGCTCCCCGCGGGGAGATAGCCTCCAAGAGCATCGAGGCCCATGGGTTTATCGTCCTGACAAGGGACTTGGAGGAGGGGATAGCCTTGGTGGACGAATTCGCCCCGGAACACTTGGAACTTCATCTGCGGGACCCTTGGGGATGGTTCGGCAGGGTGGGCAACGCAGGAGGGGTCTTCTTGGGAGAGGAGACCCCTGTGACCTTGGGGGACTACGGCACTGGGCCCAACCATATACTGCCCACCGGAGGAGCAGCTCGCTTCAGCTCTGCAGTGGGGGTGTGGACCTTCTTGAAGAGGATCCAATTCCTGCATACAAGCGGCGAGGCGTTGGCGCGTGCTTCTCGGGTGGTCATCCGCCTGGCGGAGGTCGAAGGTCTCTTCGGCCACGCCGATGCCGTGAGGAGGAGGCTTAAAGATGGCGAGGAAGGCCGAGGTCGAACGGCGGACACAGGAGACGGAGGTAAAGGTAATCCTTGAGTTAGACGGCTCGGGGCGTTACGAGGTCCGGACCGGGGTGGGGTTCTTCGACCACATGTTGAGCCTTATGGCAAAGCACGGGCTTCTTGACCTCAAGGTGGAGGCCAAAGGGGATATCGAGGTGGACTTCCACCACACGGTGGAAGACGTGGGGATCACCCTCGGGGAGGCCTTCCGCCGGGCCCTGGGCGAAGGGGCTGGCATCCGACGCTTTGCTTGGGCCCTGCTCCCCATGGATGAGGCCCTGGCGGCCATGGCCCTCGACATATCGGGACGCCCTTTCTTGGTCTTTCGGGCTGACCTCAAGGGGAAGGTAGGGGAGTTCGACACCGAGTTGGTGGAGGTGTTCTTCAGGGCCTTCGCCACCCATGCCGCTGTGACGCTGCACGCCAACCTCCTCTACGGTCAGAACCTCCATCACTGTTGCGAGGCCCTTTTCAAAGGGCTGGGGGTCCTGCTCAAAGAGGCGACGAGGTTGGAGCCTCGCATGGAGGGCCCCCCTTCGACCAAAGGGATGCTATGAAGAAGGGCTCGGTCGTCCTCCTTGTGGCATATCTTTTGGCCCTGCCCATTGAGGCGCGAGGGACACGGATTGCAGTGGTATCCATCGTACGAGGGGAAGGGGAGATGGTCCCGGCCCTGGTGGGCGGGGGATACGTGCGGACTTGTCCCGTGGGGCCTGAAGCGGTCTCAGCCCTCAGGGAGATCCTCTGGAGGGGGCTCGAGCGACGGGGAGGATGGGACCTGTTGCCCTTAAGGGACCAGCCTCAGGAGGGGGACGAGGGTGAGCTTCTCCTCTGGGCCCAGGAGTGGGGGAAGGCCATAGGGGCTGACCTATTGCTCCTCGGGGTCGTTTACTGCTGGCGGGAACGCATCGGGAGCGCTCTGGGGGTGGAGCGTCCCGCAGAGGTCTCCTTAGAGCTGGTCCTTTTGAGGACGAGGGACGGCAGGGTTCTGTGGGGTAAGTTGGTTCAGGAGCGACAACGCCCCCTTAGTGATGATCTCTTCAAGATCGGCCGTTTCCTGAAAAAGGGATTCAAGTGGCTTACCGTGCGGGAGTTCGCTGAGGTGGTGGTGGAAGAGGCCCTGAGGGCCATGCCGGAAATCCAGTGATGCTCGTCATTCCCGCCATCGACCTTAAGGATTCGCGGTGTGTGCGCCTGCGGCAAGGGCGTTTCGAGGAGGTCACCGTCTACGCCGAGGACCCGGCGGAGGTGGCGCGGCGCTGGGAGGCGGCCGGTGCCCGATGGATCCACGTAGTGGACTTGGATGGGGCGAGGGAGGGGATGCCCGTCAACGAGGAGGCGGTACGGAGGATCCTCCAGGCAGTCAAATGCAGAGTGCAGCTCGGCGGGGGGATAAGAAGCCTTGAGGTCGCTGAAAGGTGGCTTGCCTTAGGGGTGGCCAGGGTGGTCTTGGGCACGGCGGCCCTCAAAGACAAGGGGTTCCTGCAAAAGGCGGTCAGGTGCTTCGGCGAACGGGTGGCCTTGGCCATAGACGCTAAGGAGGGATGGGTCATGGTCAGGGGATGGACCGCCTCCAGTGGGCGTAGGGCGGTGGAGGTGGCTGAAGAGGCCCGTAGCGCTGGGGTTTCCCTCATCATCTACACCGACATCCAGCGCGACGGAACCGCCTCCGGTCCCAACTTCTCCGCTGCCGAAGAGATAGCATCAGTGGGAGTTCCGGTGGTGCTCTCTGGGGGGGTGTCATCCCTACAGGACATAGAGCGGGCCGGACGGATCCCCGGAGTGATGGGGGTTATAGTGGGCAGGGCCCTTTACGAAGGGCTTATCGACCTGCAGGAGGCCATCAGGAGGTTTCAAAGGTGAGGCCCTCCCTCTGGCTTGCTACATGGGGAGGGGTCGGCAGGTCGCCCTTGGCGCCGGGCACTATGGGGACTTTGGGGGCCATCCCCCTGTGGCTCTTGTTTCGGCAGCTCTCCCCTTTCTGCTATATAGCGGCAACCCTCGGGCTCTTCGCCTTGGGTTGGGCAGCGGCTGAAAGGGCGGAAAAGCTGCTGGGGGAAAGGGATCACCCCGCCATCGTGGTGGATGAGGTGGTGGGTTTTTTGGTGACCATGGCGGGGGTAGAGGCGGGCTGGGAAGGGTTGGTCCTGGGGTTTTTCCTCTTCCGCTTAGCGGACATCCTGAAGCCGCCTCCGGTCAGGTGGTTCGATACAGGCCTTTCAGGAGGGCTCGGGGTGATGGCGGACGACATCGTTGCGGGGCTCTATGCAAGGGCCGCTATGGCCCTCCTTCAGTTCCTCGGGGTGCCTTGAGGGTCCACAGGGGCATGTTTACTTTTGAAAGGGCCAGAGAAGAACCGAGGAGGAGGTCTTGGATGGCTGAGGAAAAGAGGAAGGAAGAGGCCAAAGGGGCCGAGGAGGAAAGGAGCCCCGAGGAGCTTTTGGAGCATCTGGAAAAGGAGCTGGAGGAGGCCCGTAAGGAGGCCCAAGAGCATTATGACAAGTTCCTCCGGCTTTACGCCGAATTCGAGAACTACAAAAAACGGGTGGCCAGGGAGAAGGCCGATCTGGTCAAGTACGGAAACGAGGAGCTTCTGCGGGAGCTGCTTCCGGTGGTGGACAACCTCGAGCGGGCCTTGGAGCACGCGAAAAAGAAAGGAGATCCCGAGGCCATCATCGAAGGGGTGGAGCTGGTGCTCAACCAGTTTTGCCAGGTGCTGAGGCGTTTCGGCGTGGAACCCATCGCCGCGGTGGGCGAGCAATTCGATCCCGAGCGGCACGAGGCAGTGGCGGAAGAGGCCACCGACGAGGCCGCCCCTGGGGAGGTGATCTCGGAGGTCCAGAAGGGCTACATGCTCAACGACCGCCTGCTGCGCCCTGCCAAGGTGGTAGTGGCCAAGGAGAAAGGGGAAGTTGCCACATCGGATTGAGGTCACCTTCAAGGAGGGAATCCGCGACGCCCTGGCCGAGAAGGTAAAAAGGGGCATTCGCGAACACCTGGGGATCTCCGTAAAGAAGGTCCGGCGGGTCGATGTTTACGTGATAGACGCTCCGTTAAGCCCCGAGGAACTTGAGGCCCTGGCCTCAGGTCCCTATAGCGATCCCGTCCTTCAGCGCTATAGCATCGATCGTCCCATCGCCCGAGACTTCGACTGGCTCATCGAGGTGGGGTTTCTCCCCGGGGTCACGGACAACGTCGGTAGAACGGCCCGGGAGGCCTTGGAGGCGAGGCTTGACAGAAAGCTGCCCGATGAGCAGAGGGTCTACACCTCCACCCAGTACCTCCTCAAGGGAGAGCTCACGGAAGGTGATGTCCGGCGGATCGCCACCGAGTATCTGGGAAATCCCTTGATCCACCGTTTCGTAATCCTTCATCGCTCCCAATGGGACCCCGAGCGAGGCGTGGGGCCCATCGTGCCCAAGGTCACGGGCCTTGAGGGGGGGAGGGTCCTGCGGTTCAGGCTTCAGGGGATGGACGATCGAGACCTCATGGCCTTGAGCCGTTCGAGGCTTCTGGCCCTGAGCCTCGAGGAGATGAGGGCCATCGCGTCTTACTTCAGCCGTCCCGAGGTGGTGGCCGAGAGGCGCCGGGTGGGCCTGGGGGAGGAGGCAACGGATGTGGAGCTTGAGGCCATCGCCCAGACCTGGTCGGAGCACTGTAAGCACAAGATCTTCAACGCCGAGATCCTCTACGTGGACGAGGACTCAGGAGAGGAGGTCCGGGTGGTGAGCCTCTTCGACACCTACATCCGCCGCTCCACGGAGGAGATCCGCCGGGCCTTGGGCCCCAGGGACCGCTGTCTCTCGGTCTTCGTGGACAATGCCGGCGTCTGGGCCTTCAACGACCGCTGGGCCCTCACCTTCAAAGTGGAGACCCACAACACACCCTCTGCCCTCGACCCCTATGGTGGAGCCCTGACCGGCATCGTGGGGGTGAACCGGGATCCCTTCGGCACGGGGAAGGGGTCGCGGCTGATCTTCAACACCGACGTCTTCTGCTTTGCCCCGCCCGATTACGACAAGCCCCTTCCGCCCCGGATACTGCATCCGAGGAGGATCCTCGAGGGGGTGAGGGAGGGGGTGGAACACGGGGGCAACAAGATGGGCATTCCCACGGTGAACGGCTCCATCGTGTTCGACGAGCGCTACCTGGGAAAACCCCTGGTTTACTGCGGCACCTGCGGGATCATGCCGAGGGAGATCCTGGGGGAGCCCTCCCACATGAAGCGGGCAGAGCCCGGCGACCTGGTGGTGATGGTGGGGGGGCGCGTGGGAAAGGACGGCATCCACGGGGCCACCTTCTCCTCCGAAGAGCTTCACGAGGAGTCGCCCACAAGCGCCGTTCAGATCGGCGACCCCATCACCCAGAAGAGGATGTTTGACTGCCTGCTCATCGCCAGGGACCGGGGGCTCTACAAGGCCATAACCGACAACGGCGCGGGGGGCCTTTCCTCCTCCGTGGGGGAGATGGCCAGGGACCCCGGGGGCTGCGAGATCTGGCTTGACAAGGTCCCGCTGAAATACCCGGGCCTTGACCCCTGGGAGATACTGCTCTCCGAGTCCCAAGAGAGGATGACCCTGGCGGTGGCCCCCGAGAAGGTGTCGGAACTGCTCGAGCTCTGCAGCAAGATGGAGGTGGAGGCCACGGTCATCGGGCGCTTCACCTCGAGCGGGAAGTTCCACTGCCTCTGGAAGGGCGAAACCGTGGCCTACCTGGATATGGACTTCTTCCACGAAGGGGTCCCCAGGATGCGGCTTGAGGCGCGCTGGAGGAGGCCCCGGCATCCCGAGCCGCGGTTCGATCCCCCCCGGGACTTGGGCGAGGTGCTCGAGCGGATGCTCTCGAGGCTCAACATCGCGAGCAAGGAGTGGGTGGTCCGTCAGTACGACCACGAGGTCCAGGGGGGAAGCGTCGTAAAGCCCCTTACGGGGCGGTTCGACGACGGCCCACAGGATGCCGCTGTGGTGAGGCCGCTGTTGGACAGCTTAGAGGGGGTGGTGGTCTCGCACGGCATCTGTCCCCGCTACGGCGACATAGATACCTACTGGATGACGGCCTGCGCCCTGGAGGAGGCCATAAGGAACAACGTGGCCGCTGGGGGCGACCCCGAGCGGATGGCCGCCCTGGACAACTTCTGCTGGCCCGACCCCGTGCCCTCGGACAGAAACCCCGACGGTCCCTATAAGCTCGCCCAGCTTGTGCGCGCCAACATGGCTCTTTACGATTTCACCCGGGCCTTCCTGGTGCCCTGTATCTCCGGCAAGGACAGCATGAAGAACGACTACATCGGCGGCGGGGTGAAGATCTCCGTGCCGCCCACGGTGCTCTTTTCCGTGATCAGCAAGATCGACGACGTGCGCCAGGCGATGACCATGGACGTCAAGGCCCCTGGCCACCTGGTCTACGTGCTCGGGACCACCTATCCGGAGCTCGGCGCCTCGGAGTACTTCCTGATGATGGGGGCCGTGGGCAATGAGGTGCCCAAGGTGAGGCCCCAGGTGTCAAGGGAGCTCCTTTTGAGGCTTCACAGGGCCATCCGCGAGGGCCTTGTAGCCTCGTGTCACGACTGCTCCGACGGAGGGCTGGGGGTGGCCCTGGCCGAGACGGCCTTCGCGGGCGATCTCGGCATGGAGGTGGACTTGAGGGACGTCCCCCGGGAGGGGATCTCCCGGGACGACTACTTGCTTTTCTCCGAGTCCCAGGGGAGGTTCGTGGTGACGGTGCCCCCCGACTGCAAGGCGGCCTTCGAGGCGATGATGGAGGGGCTTCCCTTTTCCCAGGTGGGGCGTGTGACCGAGGGAGGCCGCTTTCTGGTGACGGGTCTTGATGGCGGAATGGTGATCGATCGTCCCATTTCCTCCCTTAGGGAGGCTTGGCTCAAGCCCCTGGCCTTTTGAGGTCACCTTGTTCTGGGAGACGGCAAAGCTCCTCGGTTCAGTGGTGCTGCTGTGGTGGGGGGCCACGTGGTTGGTGGAGAGCTCGGCCCGTATAGCCAAGAGCCTCAGGGTCTCCGAACTCGTCATCGGCCTCACCGTTGTGGCTCTTGGGACATCGGCCCCTGAATTCGCCGTTACGCTGCAGGCCGCCGTAAGGGGCCATGGGGCCCTTTCCGTGGGCAACATCGTCGGTTCCAACATCTTCAATATAGGGTTCATCCTCGGGGGGGTCGCCATGGTTCGATCCCTAAGGACCGAGGCGTGGATCGTCTACCGCGACGGCCTTTTTGTGGTAGCGGTGACCGCGCTCTTGGGGTTGCTCTTGTGGGCATTCCCTCCCTTAGGGAGATGGGAAGGGGGTCTCTTCCTGGGTCTTTTGCTCCTTTATCTCCTGTTCCTCTTCGGCAGAAGGGGGGCTTACGAGATCGGTCAAAGAGCGCGATGGTGGGATCCGTTGCTGGTGCTCACGGGTCTGGGGCTCATCGTCCTCGGGGGGCGCTCGCTGGTCTCCGCCTCGGTGGCCATCGCCAGGTCCCTCGGGATCTCCGAATGGGCCATAGGCCTGACGGTAGTGGCCGCTGGGACCTCCGCCCCGGAGTTCGTCACGTCGCTCGTGGCGGTGCTCAGGGGGCGTTACGGCATATCCGCTGGCAACATCCTCGGCAGCTGTGTCTTCAACATCCTCGGTGCCTTGGGACTTGCCGCCCTCTTCCGACCCCTGGGGGTGGGGTCGGAGGCCTTGCAGAGTCTTTTAGTGCTCATGGGCCTCGAAGGTCTCTTAGTGGTCTTCATGAGGACGGGCTGGGTCCTCTCGCGGGGAGAAGGGGTGGCCTTGGTCCTGCTCGGCCTCGCCACGTGGTTCTTCAACCTCCTTTAGGAAGCGATACCTGACCTGGGGGGAGCACTCGGTGTAGTCGAGCATGGCGAGGGCCTCACGGTTTTTCTCTCCGGACAGCAGATAATACCGCCCCCTCGCAGTGGTGCAGACTGCATCCTGCTCCAGATCTCGAATCTCCGCCTCCGCCTCGACCATACGGGAAGTGGCCTTCGTCACCCATGCCACCGCGCGATAGGACCGCCCAATGGGGGCTGGCCTCTTGTATCTTACGGTCATCTCCACGGTCAGGCACGCCCGGCCCGTCCCCCAGGCCACCGCCCACCACATCACCTCGTCGAGTACCCCGGCGAGCATCCCCCCGTGGATCAGGCCCTCGTAACCGATGAAGACCTCTGACAGCCGAAAGTCGGCGGACACTCGATCTCCGTCGACGTAGAGGGCCAACTTCACCCCTTGAGGGTTCCTCTGCCCGCAGAGGAAACAGCGCCCGTAACTGGGGAGCCTCTCCACGGTACCCATTTCACCTCCTTCGCTCCGGACTTGTCAACGGAGGGAAATTGCGTTATTTTGTTGTACGGCGGGAGAGATGGCCGAGCGGCTGAAGGCACTCGCCTGCTAAGCGAGTATCCCGGCAAAAACCGGGATCGAGGGTTCGAATCCCTCTCTCTCCGCCATGGATTACAAAAGGGGGCTTAGCCCTCTTTTTTTATGGCCGATGTCCACCCCCCTGAGGAAGGCTGTAATCCCTGCAGCGGGTAAAGGCACGAGGCTTCTCCCCTTGACGGAGTCCTTCCCAAAGGAGATGTTGCCCGTCCGAGGGCACCCTATGATCTATTACACCCTGAGGGAGGCGGTCCTTTCAGGGGTGGAGGAGGTCTACGTAGTGGTCAGCCGTCGGAAGGGACCCCTTTGGCGTTATCTCGAAGGGGAGTGGGCGAGGGATCTTAAAGGGCAAGGGGGTGACCTACCCCGTCTTGAACTCATCGAGCAACCCGAGCCCAAGGGCTCTGGTGAGGCCCTCTGGAGGGCGCGGGAGCTCGTGGGGAATGGTCCTTTCGCCTGGATGATGCCGGACTTCGTCCTCTTCGGCGATCGGCCGCCCCTCGTGCAGATGCTCGAGGCCTTTGGGAGATATGGCGCTGATGTGGTCGGTCTGTTGGAGATAACCAAAGGGCGCGAACGGCTCTTCGGCAATGTGGGGCTTGTAAAAGGGGAGTTCCTCAGGGAGGGGGTGATGGTCATAAAAGACCTGTCCGGGAAAGGCCCGGGAACCCTTCCCATGGGAGGTGAAAGGGTCTATAAGGCGGTGGGGCGATGGATCCTCTCGCCATCGATCTTTCCCCTGCTCCTGCAGACCAGGGGGAAAGGGGAATGGGATGATACCCCTGCGCTTCAAGAGCTCTGCCGACGTCAGAGGGTGTTGGGCGTACTTCTCAAAGGGGAGGGGTTTGACGTAGGAAACCTCGCCGGTTACCGCGCTGCTTGCCTTGACGGTGCCTTTGGGAGGTGTTAAAAACTTAAGAGGGCGCGCCCATAGCTCAGCCCGGATAGAGCGACGGACTACGAATCCGTAGGTCAGAGGTTCGAATCCTCTTGGGCGCGCCATCATAAAGATCTTTGAAAGAATACGAGGCCTTCATGGAGATCGCCCTCGAGGAAGCGGCAGCGGCCGCCCGAGAGGGTGAGGTGCCGGTGGGGGCGGTCTTGGTCAAGGAGGGGGAGGTCTTGGCCAGGGATCATAACAGGACCATTTCCCTCTGTGACCCCACGGCCCATGCCGAGATATTGGTCCTGAGGGAAGGGGCCAAGAAGCTGGGAAACTGGCGACTCCTCGGGTGCGATCTCTATGTGACCATTGAACCCTGCGTGATGTGTGCGGGGGCGATGGTACAAGCTCGTATAAGGCGCTTGATCTTCGGTGCCCGTGATGAGAAGGGAGGTGCCCTTACCCTTTACGGGATCTCCGCCGATGGGAGGTTGAACCACCGGGTGGAAGTGGTGGAGGGGGTAAGGGCGGAGGAGGCGCGAGCGCTGTTGCAGGAGTTCTTTCGAGGGCTTCGTAGCGGAGAGGTACCGAAGCGGTCGTAACGGGGCCGACTCGAAATCGGCTGTGCCGCGAGAGCGGCACCGTGGGTTCGAATCCCACCCTCTCCGCCAGGCGGAGAGATGCCCGAGCTGGCCGAAGGGGCACGACTGGAAATCGTGCGTGCCGCGAAAGCGGCACCGAGGGTTCGAATCCCTCTCTCTCCGCCATTCATCTTGAAAGAGAGGCGGTCAGTATTGATAGCTGGGTCCTGCGCACCAGCGGGTTATGAACCCCGTCAGGCCCGGAAGGGAGCAGCGGTAGTAACCTGAGCTGG
>CAZGDM010000037.1:0-20800 GCA_964525275.1 uncultured Thermodesulfobacteriota bacterium
GGTCGCCCTCGTCGGCGTTACAGATCACATACTTGGGTTCTCCGTGGGCCTTACGACAGCTCTCCCATTTTCGACCCGTGGGGAACCCTCCCCCTCCTCTCCCCCTCAGCCCCGAGCGCTTCACCTCTTCGATGATCTCCTCGGGGGTCATTTCGAAGAGGGCTTTCACGAGGGCCGTGTAGCCCCCGATCTTCACGTAATCCTCGATTTTGGTGGGATCGATCAAGCGGTTTGAACCGAAGACCAAGCGCATCTGCCTCTTGTAGAAGGGGATATCCCGTTCGTGGGGGATCCTCTCGCCCGTCTTCGGGTCCTTGTAAAGAAGCCTCTCTATGGGCTTGCCGCCGTCGATGGTCTCTGTGACGATGGCTTCCACGTCCTTCGGCTTGAGCCCTTGGTAGAAATAGTTATCGGGCTCGATCACAAGCAGAGGCCCCCTCTCGCAGAAGCCATGACAGCAGGTTTCCCTGATGGCGACGTCCTCCCGCCCCTTGAGGGCCTCCTTCAGGGCCTCGAGGACCTCTAAGGCCCCAGCGCCCCGGCAACCGGTACCGGTGCACACCACCACTTCCTTCTTGGGCCTGGGGGCTGCTTCAAGCTCTGAGCGCCATCTGGCCAGGTCCTCAGGCCCCTTGAGCTTCATCCACCTCCTCCAGGAGCTTCAGCACATCTTTGCCCCTGACCTTACCATGATAATGGCCGTCTACGACCACCAGGGGAGCTAAGGCGCAGGAGCCGAGGCAATTGACCGTTTCGAGGGTGTATTTGAGGTCAGGAGTCGTCTCTCCAGGTTCTATCCCCAAGGCGCCCTTCAAGGCATCCAGGATCACAGGGGCACCTCTGACATGGCAGGCGGTGCCCGTGCAAACCACGATGAGGTGTTTGCCTCGTGGAGTGAGGCTAAAGGCCCTGAAGAAGGTGGCCAGGCTATAAAGGCGGCTCAAGGGGACGCCCATCCGCTCGCTCACCCTCTTCAAGGCTTCTCGTGGTAGGTAGCGGTACTCAGCCTGAATGTCTTGAAGGATCCCGATGAGATAGCTCTCCTCCCCGCGGTAACGCTCGACGATGGCATCTACCTTCGCAAGGTCGACCATGGCCTGTGAAAGTATTCACTACCACGATGGGAGGACGGTAGTCAACCACTTTTATCGCCTCACCGCCGGCACTCGTGTTGCTGTTTTTTGAGGTAGACCTGAAGGATCATGATGGCCGCCGGCGTCACCCCGGGGATCCTTGAGGCTTGCCCCAAGGTGCGAGGCCGTATCCGTGAGAGCTTCTCACGGACCTCGTTGGAGAGGCCGGGGATACCCTGGTAGTCGAAGTCCTCGGGGATCCTGACTTCCTCGAGGCGTCTGAACTTCTCCACCTGCTCCTGTTGCCTTTGTATGTAGCCCTCATATTTCACCTGGAAAGTGACTTCTTCCACCACCTCAGGGGGGAGTCCCTCGAGCTCGGGGTCGAATATCGCAAGGTCCTGAAGCTTTACCTCAGGACGCCTAAGCAGCTCTTTGAGGCTCATGGGGGTCTTCAACGGCGCTGTGCCCATGGCCTTAAGCCGGTCGTTGATCCCCTGGGTAGGCCTCAAGCGCCTCTCTGAGAGCCTCTTGAGGACCTCTTCAATGAGGCGCTTCTTGGCGAGGAACCTCCTGTACTGTTCCTCCGGAATAAGGCCCAGGCGGTAGCCGATGGGCATGAGCCTCAAGTCGGCGTTGTCCTCCCGAAGCAGCAACCTGTATTCGGCCCGTGAGGGGAACATACGGTAGGGTTCGTCTGTGCCTTTGGTGACGAGGTCATCTATGAGAACGCCGATGTAGGCCTGGGAGCGGTCGAGCACCAGCGGTTCCTCCCCCCTTACCTTCAGGACGGCGTTGATCCCCGCCATGAGCCCTTGGGCAGCGGCCTCTTCGTAGCCGGTGGTGCCGTTGATCTGTCCGGCCAGGAAGAGCCCTTCTATAGTCTTGGTCTCGAGGGACGGTTTGAGCTGAGTCGGGTCCACGTAGTCGTGCTCGATTCCGTAGCCAGGCCTGATGATTTCGGCCTTCTCTAGGCCCTCGATGCTTCTGACCATTTCCACCTGGACGTCGTAGGGAAGGCTGGTGGAGATGCCATTGGGGTAATATTCCAAGGTCCTCAGCCCCTCCGGTTCGATGAAAATCTGGTGATGGGGCTTCTCGGGGAACTTCACCACCTTGTCCTCGATGGATGGGCAGTAGCGGACTCCTCGGCCCTTTATCACCCCTGTGTAAAGCGGCGAGCGGTCCAGGGCCCCACGGATGATCTCGTGGGTCCGCTCGTTGGTATAGGTGATCCAGCAGGGGACCTGCGGGCGGTCTATGGACTCGGTGGAAAAGGAGAAAGGTCGTGGGGGATCATCCCCGTATTGGGGCCTAAGGCGATCGAAGTCTATGGTCCTGCCGTCGAGGCGTGGGGTGGTCCCGGTCTTGAAGCGACCGAGCCTGAATCCGAGCTCTTCAAGGCATCTGGACAGCCCTTCGGCGGGCGGGTCCCCGAGCCTTCCTCCGGGGAAATTTTTGAGGCCGATGTGGATGAGGCCGCGGAGGAAGGTCCCCGGGGCCAGGATCACGGTGCGACCCCTGAAGACCTCCTCCAGGTCCGTCCTGACCCCCCTGACCTTGCCGTCCTCCACCAAGACCTCCGAGACCCTCGTCTGGTGGATTAAGAGCCCCTGGGTGTGCTCCAACACCTGGCGCATCCTGAGCCGATACTCCTCCATATCCACTTGAGCCCGCGAGGACCAGACCGACATCCCCTTTTTGGTGTTGAGACGGCGAAACTGTATCCCCGTGGCATCGGTGTTCTTGGCCATCTCCCCACCGAGGGCGTCTATCTCTTTAACCAAGTGGCCCTTGGCTAAGCCGCCCACTGCGGGATTACAGGACATGTGGGCGATGCGATCCACATTGATGGTCAAAAGGAGTACAGAATGCCCCATACGAGCTGCGGCCAAAGCCGCCTCACAGCCAGCGTGACCGCCCCCCACCACTATGACGTCGAAGACCTCCGGATGAGTGAACATCTCGCTGACGATGATAACACAAAGTCCCGAAGGGGTTGTCTTTCGGTTGCTCTATCGGTAATTAAGGAGGGGATGAAGCCCTACATCCTTCCCTTTCTCTTCATGCTAATTCATCAAGCTATCGCCCTGGCAGAGCCTCCCAAGCAGAGGTTCACCCCCCATGTGGTCCACATCATGGATTTGAGGACGGACCAGGATGGCAAAACCCTTTCCTATCCTTCTTATGTCTTCGTGGATAAGAAGCAAGGGGAGATCTACGTCACCGATCCGGGCAACGCCAGGGTGCTGGTGTACACCGAGGATGGCTATCCAGCTTTCGTCCTCGATGCCAACCGCAAGATCAGGGCCCCGAGCGGCGTCTTCGTAGACGAGGCCGGTTATGTCTATGTGTGCCAAGTAAGGGCAGGGAGGCTCCCCCGTGCTCGCATATCCATCCTCGACCCCTGTTTCCGCTGGGTAAGGGATATCCTTTTTGTAGGCTTTGACGGGGCCGAGGAATTTGTTCCCCGGTCCATCGTTGTGAAGAGGAACGGCAGGATCTACGTAACGGGCGATGGCTTTACGGGGGTGGTGGTTTTGAAAGCCGACGGGACCTTTTCCCACATCCTCGCCCCTGAAGACGTGCTGCTCGGGCAGCGCCTCAAGGCCGATATCTGCGCGGCCAACTTAGATGAGAGAGGACGCCTTTTTCTGGTCAGCGAGGGATGTGGCCGTGTTTACGTATACGATGAAGGAGAGCGCTTTCTCTTCAAGTTCGGCCAAAAAGGGGGGAGTACTGGTAAGTTAAGCCGTCCCCGAGGGGTGGGGATAGATGAAAAGAGGGATTGGTATTATGTAGTCGATTACATGCGCCATACCATTAGTGCCTACGATCGGGACGGGAAATACCTTTTCGAGTTCGGGGGAAAGGGGTGGGGACCAGGGTGGTTCCAGTACCCCAATCATCTATACGTTGACCACCTGGGGCGTATCCTCGTCGCCGATACCTTCAATCGCAGGGTCCAAATCCTTGAGGTGAGGGGCATGGCTCCCCCTCTCCAAGAGCCCCCTCGCCTCACCCCCAGCTTTCCCGTCCTTCGCTGAAGATCTACTCCAAGTTGTGGGCGTCAAGGTGGCACTCAACGCACTTGGGGAAGCGGGCCATCATCCTTTGAGAGTGTGGGATGCCATGACATGTCTCACAAGTAGGGGTCACGCCGTGGATGTTTTTGTGACAGTAAACACAACTCAAATCCCTGTGTTTCGTCTCGGTCTTTGCCAACCCTTCGCCTTCCTCGTTGTGACAGGCCACACAGTAGCTGTTGGGGGTGTCCTGTTTGTAGGTGATGACCGTGGGCCTGTGGGCAGGATGGCACAAGCGGCAGCTCTTGGCGTCCATTTGCTCACTGTGGGATTCATGACAGGCCAGACAGTCAGGGATGTCCCTGTGGGCTATATGGCACTTATTACAGTAGAGATCGGCGTGAAGGCTCGGGTTCTGTTCCATTTCTTTGCCCACTGTGGTGTGACAAGAGATACAGGGCTCCTTCAAATCACCCTTGAGGGTAATAGCGAGGGGTGCGTGGGGGTCATTGTGGCATCCTTGACAATTGGCTAGTGCATAATGCGGTTCATCTGTATGACAATTGGAACATTTAGGTATGATTTCCTCTTTGGGCACGATGGGGGGATGGCCATCGTGGCAATCCATACACCCTACCTCTGTTTTGTGTTTCGCCCCTCGCTCCTTTACCTCCTTCACCACTTGGGGGTGGCATTTTATGCAGTCTGACTCGTTCAGCCCCTCTTGGGCTGATGCGTAGGAAGTCAAGATAAAGGTCAAGAGAAGAACGAATCCTGTCCGCATCACGTGTCCCTTCATCTTCCCCCCTCCTTAAGGGATTTGTGCGTGGACCTCTAAATATCAAAGGCTTTCGGGTATTGTCAAATTATCGCTTACGGAAGATCTGGAGGCGGTTGTTGCCCGTATCGACCACGAAGAGGGTTCCCTCGTTGTTCAGGAAAAGGTAATGGGGATGGTAAAAGGACCCCTCCTTCCACCCCTTACCGCCGCTTTTTCCTATAACCTTGCCATCCTCCGTGAGTAAGAAGATCTCGCAAAGGTGGCCGTCCAGTGAATAGATCAGACCTCTACCGAGAGGAGCGACGCTCACGGGGAAGGGGGAAAAGGGGAGGGGTATTTTCTGCATCACCCTTTCCCCGGAGAAGACGAAGATTGCCCGGGCGATCGGGTCAAGGGCGTAAACCCTGCCATCTTTGACCTTGACGTCTTGGACTCCTTGCATCCCCTGGGCGGAGAGGATCGAGACGAAAAGATACCCTTCGCCTTGGGGGCGGAACACGGCGATTCCCTTGTGCAGCCGATCCGCTACGTAGAGGGTCCCCGTTGAGTCTAAGGCCAGATGATGGGGTTGGTGGTCTGGAGGAAGGGGTAGGGGCTCTATCTTCTTGCCTTTGACGTCGATGAGGAGGACCTGTCCTAACCCCCTGTCAGTGACGATGACTCGACCCCTGCGGTCTCTCACCATGGAGATGGGGATCTTTAACTTCCCCGCGGCGTTGAATTGGGCGAGGAAATTCCCCTTTTCGTCGAAGGAAACGAGGCGTCCGTTCAGGCTGTCGGCAAGGTAAATTCGCTTGCGAGATGCGTCGAAATATCCTCCCATGGGTTGGTTGAGGCCCCCGGCTTGCTTGGAGCCGTAGATGACCCCCGCCAATTTGAGTTCGAGGGAAGCCCGGGCCTCTGTAGCGAAGAGGAACTGACAGACGACGAGGGCTATGCCCAGGATTACGTTTCTATTTGATGGCACTGGATGCATAGGTCCTTTCTGTGATCGAAGGGGGCGTTAAAACGATAGGGAGCCCCCATGGGTTGATGACAGCTGGTGCAATCCATCGCCTTCTTGTTCCTGGGGTCGATGGCTTTCTGGCCTATAGGATGGGTGAAGTTGAGGTGGCGCTTATGGCACGCTCCGCAGGTCTTGATTCCCCCATCCTTCAACAGATCGAGGTGGTTGCTTCCATGAACTTGGTGGCATTCGGAACAGTTGGCGATATTAGGATGACGATACTTGTGCTCCTTGGCCATCCCCAGGACCCGTTGCCGGATGTCCGTATGGCAGCTGAAGCATATCCGCTTCTGCTCCCTTAGCAAAAGGGCCTTTTTCACGGAGCGGTGGGGACTGTGACAACCGAGGCAGACGTTTTCCTCTTTACCCATCTGGAGGTGAGAGTAGAGGAGATGATCGCCTTCCGTTAGCTTGCCATGACAACTTAGACACAAACTGCGGTTCCGTGCCCTCACGGGTCCTACCTTTCCTTTTGTCATTTGATGGCACTTCAAACAGTCCTCCGATTCATATGGAGCATGAGAGACGGTGCCGAGGAGCTTTCCTTCTCCTGCATGGGGAGGATGGCAGGTAAGGCAACTTTTCCCCCGTGGTTTGATCCTACCATGGGCCGTGACCAAATCCCTGGACTTGTGACAGCGATGACATATTTTCTCTCGGGGGGCGATAAGCAGGGCTTCGTATTCTCCCCCATGGGGGATGTGACAACGGGAGCAATCGCGGGTTGGACTGTGAACCACTGTGCCGGTGAAGACTTCCTTCTCCTTGTGGCACCCGAGGCAGGTTTCAGCTACCGTCCGGCGCAACAATTTGGGGTGAGGCGAGCCATGGGGGTCATGACATTTCTCACATCGGGCCTGTTCGACGGGAAGGTGGGCAACTCGGGGGCGTTTCGTCTCGTGGCAATCTCCACATAACTCCCCTGGTTCTTTCCTTAACAGATGGGGATGGTCAGAGGTGTGGGGATTGTGGCATGTGGTGCAGTGCCCCTCTCTGACCGGCTTGTGTCCTCCTGGTCCTTTGGCCTTTTTTTCGAGTTCCGTGTGACAATCAAAGCATCCGGCCGAAGCAATCCCACTCCAGAGAATGGATAACGTCAAAAAAGGCAGGATAATGACCAGCTTCCCCCCCTTCATTCCGTTCCCTCGTGGCAAAGTCCGCAATCCCCTTCTTCAAAGGGCTTGTGCATGTGTCTTTTGAAAAGGGCAGCGGAGGTGGAGACATGGGGGGTATGACAGGATATGCAGTCGGTTCCCCCTTTGAGAAGTCCATTGTGTTTCTCCTGTAGAGGCCTCCCTTCCCACGGGTGGCAAGGGGCACACAGTTGGGGACTGCGATAGGTTAACAGTGAAGGGAAGGGGGAGTAATGGGGTTTATGACATGTCTGACATTTTCCCTCTTTCGCAGGAGGGTGGAAGTGGACTTCCTTTCCTTTAAGGGAAAGCAGGTCTTTATGGCAAGAAAGACACAGTCCCATCCAAGGACGATAGAGGAGCCCCTTTATCCGCGCCCCGTGGGGGTTATGGCATTTAATACACTTTCCTTCCCTCACCGGCTCGTGCAGATGTGATTCTCCCGTCACCCCTTCCTTCACGTCCTCATGGCATGGGTAACAAAGCCCTCCGCTCAGGGCCTTTAACTGATAGGTGAAGTTGGAGGAGTGATGGGAATGGCATTCGTAGCATTCTCCCTCTTCGAAAGGCGGGTGGAGAGAAGTCCAATCCCTTTTCATCTCACTGTGACAACGAAAGCAAAGGTCTTCTTTTGGGGTGGGCAACAACATTCCGTGAGGGGCCGAATGGGGGTTATGGCAATTGGTACACTGCCCTCGGCGGGCAGGGGTATGGACGTTGACCCGTTGAAACTCCGGGATTTGATCGTCGTGACAGCTCAGACACAGGGACTCTGTTGCCTTGGCGAGCAGCCCTCGGTTAGAAGATCCATGAGGACGATGGCAGGTGGTGCATTGCCGCTTTTCCGCTGGGAGATGGCGGACCTCCCCCTCAAAGGGGGTCCGTTCATGACATTTGAAGCAGAGGTCATCCTTGGGAAATAACAAAAGCGCCCTTTCCCTTGCGGTGTGGGGGTTATGACATGAGCTGCACTTGTCAGTGGGCTTGTGGATGAACTGGAGGGACAGCTTCCCTTTCACCTCCTTATGGCAGGAGGTGCAAAGAGAGCGCTGGCTTCTTCGGATGATCCCTTCGTACTCGCTGGCATGAGGGGAGTGACAGAGTGTGCAATCTTCCTCCTCAAGAGGGGGATGGACTATCTCCCCCCCAAAGGATCCCTTCCCCCGTTGATGGCACGAGAAACAGATGGCTCTGCCCTTCCGGCTGAGTTCAAAGGGACGTTTTTCCTCTGGCGAAAGGTGGCAACGATCGCACTCCCCGGCTTCCATGGGAGGGTGGGAGAAGGCCCTTACCAGGGCCTCCTTTGGTGATCCGTGAGGATTGTGACAGGAAAGACATGCCTTCCCTGGCACAGGATAGCGCCAGTGTTTTTTCCTTAGATCGCCTTTGTGACAACGGTTGCAGAGTTTGTCCTTGGCGATTTTCAGCCGTAAGACATCCGTCCCGCTATGGGGCAGGTGGCACCGGACGCACTCCTCGGTGGGGCGGTGGACGTTTTTTGCGGTGAAGCTTCGGTCTTTGTGACACTTGAGGCATATTTCTCTGGGGCCATCTTTGAGGAGCCCTCTGGAATCCGCACTGTGGGGATCGTGACATTTGAGACACTGCCCCTTGGCAAAGGGAGGGTGATTTTTCCCCGTGGCCTCCTTCAGCCCTTTGTGGCAGTTGAAACAAAGTGAGGGGATGCCCTTTATCAAATAGGCCCCGCCGATGAGACCATGGGGACCATGGCAGGCTTCGCAGTTGGCCTCCTTTGCCGGCGGATGGAAGACTTTCTTGGCGGAAAAGGCCTTGAACTCCTTCTGATGACAATCAATGCACCTTTTTCGAGCGAGGAGCCTCCGCTCAGGGGGAGGGGCACAACTGAGTAGTACAAAGGAAAGGGACAGAGAAACCACCCATTGCAGAGTTCTCTTCAACCTCTCCCCCTTAGATGTTGAGCTCCTTTTGTAACCTTTTTAAAGCCTTTTCGTCAACTTTTATCTTAGAGAGCTTGTGCAATTTCCCGAGATAAAGTCGCAGCAGTTCCGAGAACTTTCGCCGCCACAACTCCCTCTTTATTTCCTCTTTTACCTCCTCCAGAGGTCGAGGGCTTCCGGGCTTCACGTCTTCGAGTTTGTAAATCACATAGTGGCCATTTTGGGGAAGGGGCGGAGTCACTTCGCCTACGCTGATAGCAGAGAGGGCCTTCTTAATCTCCTCTGGTAGGCGGTCTTCCGATACCCAACCGATATCCCCCCCGCGCCTCTTTGAGCGATGTAGGGAGGCTTCCCTTGCGAGGTATGCGAAGTCTGCGCCAGCGGAGATCTCATTCCTCAACCTTACTGCTTCCTCTCTTGATCCCACTTCTATCACCCGCAGATGGTAAGTTGGGGGGGAGTAGAATAGATTGACGTGTTCGTGATAAAAAGCTTCTATCTCCTCGCTTTTCAAGCGGATTTGAGGGGAGATGAGTTTTTGGCGAAAAAGTTCAGCGAGGATCCCTATTTCATAGCGATGCAGCGCCCTCCTCAACTGGGGGGCCTTTCTAAAGTAGCCCCTTTTTATCGCCTCTTGTGAGATCAGGTGTTCGTCGATCAGCCCCTGCAAGGCCTCTTCTTTGACCTCATCCTCGTCGTATCCGAGGTTCCAGCGGCGTTTGCGGGCTTCGTAACCGAAGATCTTAGCCCTGAACACGGGCAGGACCTCACCGGCGGTGATTTCTTCCCCATTGACTCGAGCCAGGACCTGTTTAGAGGGGGTTTGCAGGTTCAGCTCCTCCAAAGCCTCCCTGTCTATCTCAATGTGGGCCTTCTTCCGTAGCTGTTCCAGGAGTCTCTGTCTGACCTCTTTGCGCTTTTCCCTTAGGAAGCGGCGCTTTATCCCTTCAAGGCCCTTCTCGAAGCGCTCTTGGGAAGCTTTCTTCATCCCCTCCACGCGCACGATGTAAAACCCATCGGGTGTCTGGATGATCCCACTGGTCTCCCCCTCCTTCATGGAGAAGACCACCTCTTCCCATTTCTTTGGCATCTGTCCCCTATGGATTACGCCAACGCGGCCTCCCACCCGTGCAAAGGGTCCCTCTGATAACTCTTTCGCAACTTGGGAGAAATCCTGCCCGGATTGTAATCTCCTTAAGGCCTCCTCTGCCTTTTGGCGGTCAGTGGTGAAGATCTGGCGAACCCGTACCCTCTCGACACGGTTTTTGTAAAAGTTCCAGAGTTCCTCCCTTGACGGTTCCTGGATCTTTTCGAACTCCTCCATCCACAGCATGCGTCCGGCCAATTCACGTCTCACCTTCTCCATCCGCCACCTGAATTCGTCGCCCTTATGCAGTCCGAGCCTCCGGGCCTCTTGGGCCATCAGGTACTGGTCTATAAGGCGATCGAGGACCTTGTGGAGGACCTCCTCATTCAGCTTCCCCCCTTTTCCTTCCTCCCCCCGCATAAGGGCCTGGAAATGAACTCCCTTCAGATACTCCATGAAGTCCTCGGCGGTGATCTCCTCCCCGTTGACCTTGGCCAAATAGGCATGAAGGGGGCTGGCCCATAGACAAAGCGCAAAAACACATACGACGGCAAGGCTTTTTTTCTGCATAGTTATCTCCCCATCGTGGCTATCATCTCGCGGGCCATAACTTGGCAAAGCCTCGGCAATGACCTGATTTTGCCGAGGTTTAGTACCTTCAAATAGTCATCCCCATTTCTTTCTGCCGAGGCCTTCCAGATGATGTGTCCGTCCTCAGTGTCGACCATCCTCACGGTGAGCGAGACTACAGGGACACGCCCAACATAGTCAAACCTGTTCACCGTCCCCATTATTGCAGCTTCGGCTCCCGTTCGACTGCGCAGGAGGTTGAGCACTGTGCGGTTCATAAAATCCTTTCTTTTTACGCGTTGTTGAAACATAAAGTCCTCCACATCACCCATCTCCACCACGATGAACATCCTACCCCTGATAAGCTCGGTAAGGAAGATCCGGGTGACTACTTCTCCTGCCACGGGATCTCGTGTGAGATTGTGGAAGGGTATCACCGCCACCCGCCTTATGCCCTCAAGGGCGGGGCTGTTTGTGTAATGGCGCAGCCCCGAAGAGCAGCCTATGACGAGGGCCAGGGCGACAAAGAGGGAGCTCATGTTCGGAAGGAGTCCAAAATCCCCTTTAGCTCTCGTAGAGCCTTTCGGGCATCGTCCACCTGATCCTTCTCAATGGCCTCCTGCAGGGTCGAGAAGAGCTCTTTGACCTGTCTCATCCTGGCGTTCAAATCCGCCACCATAGAGTTTATCACCTCAGCCAATTCCTTGAGTTCGTCACCCTTCCTCAGGCGGAGGTGCAAGGTGAGGTTTCCCTTTCCTACCTCCTTCAGCTCTTTCTCTATGCGGTACAGTGGACCTGCAATGGGGTGGGGATAGAAGAGGGCCACCAAAAATCCCACCACCGCTCCGATGATGAGCCCTCCGAGGACTACAGGCCAGAGGAGCTGAAGGAAGCTACGTATCTTGATGTGAGCTTGGTAGTAAGTGCGCCCTACCTCCTGGGAGCTATAAATGTAAAAAAGCAAGGTTGAGCACAGCAGGCTGAACAGTACTATCGCCAATATCTTTAAGATGAGCCTCCTCTGCATCTCCCTTTTGATGCTGAGGTTCAGCCTTCGCCGTCTTTCCTTCATCTTGGCCTCCTTAATAACGGTCGCCGTGGCAACTGATGCACAGTTCCCTTTCGTTGGACAGACGGAGTAAGTAGGGGTACCGTGATCCATGGGGATTGTGACAAGAGATGCAGAGGATCATTCCATCGGCGGTGGGCAGCCCGCCCCTGACCTTCATGTCCGGTGGAATGCGGACCCCTACAGGGTGAGAGGCCCCCAGGGTATGGGGTGGATGGCACCGGTAACAGCTCTCGAATCCCCTTTCCCTGTCTCCTTTGAAGATTAGGCCCTCGTGTCCGTTGTTAGCCTCCCTTGCACGAAGGGCGTCCTCTTCGGGGAGTTCCACCAACTCCAGAGTTCCCTCTGCAGGCACCGGACATCGCCACGAGATGATCACCAGCCCCCTTGGAGTCCTTCCAATCCGGACGTCCTGGATTCTCAGAGGGCCGGTGCTTGAGGATGGTGCTGTCCTTTGTCTGTCTCCTTCGTGGGTTTCCGCCTCAACCCTGAAAGTCGTCTCTTCCGATACTCCTTCGTTTCCCCAGGGATCAACTGAACGAGCTCTTATGTGGTAGAGCATCCCCTTTTCCAGATCGCTCAACATTACCCTATGTTCTGTGCAATAACCCTCGTCTCGGGGGGTGGTGGCCCAGGACTTGGCGTCGAGGCTGTACTCAACTTGGGAAGTGGCTGGCTCATCAGTGTCCCACAGGATCTCGGCTTGCCAAAAAACCCCCCGTCGTACTTTCCCAACGCGGGGTGGACTGAGGCGGGGTGGTTTTCGGTCCTCGAGGAGGGGGAGGTCTTTCGCTTTGATCTCCAGGGGGCGCTCTTCCATCACCCCTTCCCTTATAACCCTTATCCAACCCCTCCATCGTCCGCCCTTCTTGAAGGGAAAGGTAGCCATGTGAATGGTTCCTACAGGGGTGGAGATCCAAATACTCTGACCTGCATCAGAGGGGCGGAGTTTTGGAGGGTAAAAATGGCAGCTCCCACAGTTCCCCTCAGCGAAGGGGGGGTGGAGGTAGGGTTGACGTGAGGCCAAGTCTACCGTCTCCTTATGGCAATCCTCACACTCTCTTCCTCTCACCGTGGCGAACAACATCAGCACTATAAAGGCGCCGATGGCAATACGCGTGGGCTTAGAAGTCATAATTCCACTCTGGTTTTTTTCTTTTTATCGGCTTTTCTCCTTTCTTCTTCACCCCTTTTCCCTCGGTGCTGACAACGGTTCCCTTGGCCTCCGCCCAGTTGCCCGCCCTATCGCATACCTCCAAGGAGAAGGAGAGGTCCTTCAGATCTCCTAACGGGCGCCATTGTATCTGCGAAGGCGGTGGTCCCTCTCCTTCTTCTGCTTTCAGGACTTTACCCCCCCGCGTTGTGATGAAAAAACGCCAGCCCTCTATCCCGATCTCTTCTTTGGCCTCGATGATGAATTTGATCTCCCTTCCCTCGATGGAGGGATTAACCACGATCGTAGGAGGGGTCTTGTCGACAATGACCGTTCTGGAAGGACAGTGAAAGACGTTCCCCGCTTCGTCCTCTATCGAGCAGCTGAAGTGATAAAGCCCTTCTGCGGCCCCTTCCCCGGAAGCTACCTCGCCTCGCCAAGCGATCCCAAGGGGAAGTTCACCACTGCCGACGAACTTCCTTATTACCTTTCCTTTCTCGTCCATCAGGAAAAATTCCCAGTGCTTGACCCTGTCCTCTTCGAGGAGGCTGGGGAAGAAGATGAAAGAGTCCTTTCGCCCATCGCCGTTGGGGGAGAAGATCAAGTTCTCAAAGGAGAGGTCCACCGCAGGAGGGGTGTTGTCCACCAGAAGGGTGGTGGCGGAATTGAGGTCTATCCAGGTCCCATCCCATCTCACCTTGATTCGCCCGAGGTAAAGGCCCTGTCTTTTGGGGGCAACGACTTCCCCCTCCCACCAGCCCTTGGTGAATTTGAGGGGGAACTCTTGTCCGTCCAGCAGGGCGTACACCCTGTACGTCCCCCCCCTTTTCCCCTCCAGCTGCACTCTTGCCTTGACGACTTGTCCTCCCCGCACGATCCGCGGGAGGAAGTGGAGCTCCTTGACCACCAAGGGTTTACCTCCATCCACCGGCCCTTGGAGGGCGGTGGAGAAATCGGAGAATAGCCTGGCCAGCGCGATTTTCGTCAATTCCTCCAGGGAGGAGATCTTTCCGAGCTTCAGAAAGGAGACGAAGTCGTCACCCACCAGGGAGACATAGTTCGCCCAGAGAGGTAAGCCGGTCCTCGTTTCTATGAGACGTGCTCCGATGCCGATGGCTGGGCGCTTCTGATCGTAGAGGTCGACCCATGCCACCAGGACTCCCTCCGCTCCGAGTTCCTCCTGCGCCTTCTTCGCCATCGCGGTGGTCAGCCCGCTCCACCTCCTGATCCTGTTGCGGAGCAGGAAGGAGTCCACCTCCTCTTCAGAGAGCAGTTTCAGCCCCCTCAAGCGGACCTCCCGCGCTATCTCCTTAGGGAGGTCCTGCGGCAGGTCAACCCCTGTCAGGTTGTCTATAGGGAAGAAGGCTACACGTTGGACGACAATGGGGACAAGACAACCCCTTTCCACATAGGACAATCCGCGAGAGGGGGACAGCAGCACCAGGATGATGCCCAGTTGAAGGACACGTTTCATAGGAGGGTCTTGAGGAGGCGGCGCACAAGGATCTGCGCTACCTCGTTCAAGCTCTTTTCTCCGACTCCGAAAAGCCTTGTCAGGACCCCACCGCCCCTTTCTGTTCCCGTTGCCTGCCAGATTACCTTGGCCGACTGACCGTCGAGCAGCTTCAGGGAGAGGCTCACCACCGGCATGGCCCCGCCGCCGGTCCGGATGGTGGAGAACTCCTCCACTGCCCCCGTAATGACACCTTGTACCCCCAAGCGGCTGGCCATCTTCATCAGGATACGGGGGGTGATCTGCCCCGGTCCCTTAATACGCATCTCCCTCATAAGGCGGTCCACTTCCCCCCGGTCTACAAGCTCGAATTCCCCCATGATGAGGAGCTCCGTTTCCACGATATCGCGGACCTTTTCATGGGCCAGGTTGTCCCGGGAATGGTTGAGGAGGGGGAACACAGCTACCTTCTTGATGTAGGATATGTCCGCTCGAGGGTTGACATACCATCTGACCGCGGCTCCCGAACAGGAGCAAAACAAAAGAGCAAAGATGACCGCAATCCTCTTCATGACCCTTTGCCTCTTAACTATAACAGATCTTTTTCTCCTCCTTAATCCTTAAACGATTTTAAAAAGTTATGTTGAAGGAGGATTGGAAGGCGTGGTTTTCTCCGACGTCCGAGGAGGCGTAAGAGTAACCGCAGCGGAAACTGGCCCGCCTTCCGATCCTCCAGTAGAGGTTTACACTACTGGACATGCACCTTTCCCCTCCCTCCTCAAATCTGGCCGAGAGGTTGAGCTGTATCTTCCTGCCTATGAAGCATCCTACGGAGTAATCGTGGCTGAAGGAATACCCCCCCTCGGAAGAGGTATCATAGCGGAGGGTGATTCTGCCGTACAGGCGTGAAGAGGGGTTATAGGTCGTTGTGCTCGAGGCAGAATAGCTCCACGTTCCCTCGGAGTGCTCGTAATTCATGCTCCAAGTCCAGTGCAAACGCGGGAAGAGGGCTAAGCCACAACTGATCCCCGATCCATAGGAGTAGACAACACCTCCCTGTTCCAACTTCTCCGAACGGGAGAAGTTGAGCCGGCCGTTGAGATCCACTCCTTCCCAAATAATGGCCACGGCGTTAAAGGAGGCGGAGCCCGTGCGGCTCGTCTCTTTGCTTCCCCTGAAGGATCGGCCGTAGCTCGCTGTGAGACTAGTGCTGAGGGTCTCCAAGGGGTTGGATCTCCAGGAAAAGCTTACGGAATCTGAGCGTGCGGTTTCTGCTCCCGAGGAATAACTGGTGCTGCTCGAGGCGGAGAGCCCCATCAGGAAATAACGCGATGGAGTCCATCCCACATGTCCCCCCAGGCTGTATGAGTAGCTGTAAGGACCTGTGGACGACTCTGTACGGCGATAGGAGGCGTGAAAGGACGTAGACCAGTCCTCATGGAGACGAAAGGAAAGGTTGAGGCTGCCTCCGTAGTTCTGCGTAGAGCTCGAGCTTTCCTCCTCGTGTTCGGCCTCTCTGGTCCCTGCCGCCTCTATCTCCGTAATCCCGAAGAACACTGCGGCTGGGCCAGGGTAAAAGACCACCTTGAAGTGCTGAGCCCTTTGGGAGGGGAAGCTTAATTCGAAGCGGTGCTCCAACTCGTTGAAGACAAAGGAGGCTGAGGAGGTGAGCAAGACCCAATCTTTGGGTTCCCCTGGATCATTCGACCAGTAGATCGCCCATGTCACTGTCTCGTTGGGATTGTGGGGATCATATACATAGCCCGATTCCGTGTAAACGTAGAGGGTGTCTACCTCCTGTAAAAGCGCAAGGCCAAGACCGATGTTCATGTCATCTTGGGTGGTGACGACCACCGTAGTGTAGTCGCCGTCGATGAGCCTGCCGTCGTGGTTGAGGGAGCTCTCTTCAGGGGTGTCGTCCACCCCGTAATAGCCCTCCTCTGCTCGATAGACCTCGCGCACCGTTCCCCCTGTCTTAACCCTGGATATGGACGTGTGGTAACCGTAGTTGGCTGTACCCCCGAGGCTTGCCTTCCCGTGCCAAAAGGAGCGGCGCAAGTTGAGGTTGGCAGAGTGGTCCATGGACTCCTGTTCGGAGTGGTGGAGGTAGTCGAAACTGAAATTGTGACGGTAGCTGTAACGGATGCCCATGTCCTTCATGTTCTTCGCAAGGCCCACCATGAAGCTGTGACTTGCCGAGTCGATCGATCTGGGGCTGCCGCTGTCGAACTGACGCGTTCCACTATATTGGAAAGTGGCCTCAGGGACCACCTTCCACTGCCAGTTGCTGGAACTCCGCAGGTTCCAATAGTAGCTTTCGACCTGGGGGGTGTCAGAGCGCTGCCGATTTGAGTAGTCGAAGGAGAAGGAAGAGCGAAACAGGTAATTGTCCACGACGAAGCTGAGGTAGGGGTGAAAGATGGAGCGGTAAACGCCCCCGCGCTGATCTATCCTGGAGTAGGACACCCCGGCCGCAGAGCGAATCAGGGGGGTCACGCTACTGCTGTAGTTGAGATAAAAACGATTGTTGAGGCTCCAGAAGGAACTACTGCCTTCTTTTCCCTCGAAACGACTGTAACTATAGCGACTGCTTCCCCCTCCCCCCAGGTTGAAGGCATGGCAGGGGACGAGAAAAAAAAGAAGGGGAAGCAAGACCCCGAAGAGGTACAGTTTCCTTTTCACCGGACTTAGTCGCCTGCAAAGAGCAGGTGAGACACCTCCTGTCCCACCTGTAGCTCAGCCACCGTCCGTTCCTTGATGAGATCTACAGCCCTTACCGTTCCGTCCTCATGTCCCACGTAGAGGATCTTTCCCTTGCTGTCGATGCTTAGGCATTGGGGGCCTCTACCCATGGGGATCCTCCTAACCACCGTCCGCGTGAAGGGATCCAGGATCACCAGGTCGTCCGTCCCCTTTGCCGCCACATAGACCATCATGGGTCCCACTGTTACCGCCGAAGGTCCCTGGGGGCAGTAAACGGTCGCCACGGGTGTCATGTTGCGTCGCTCTATCATCGTTAAGGTATCTGTCCTGTAGCTCGCCACATAGAGGTAACGCCTGTCGAGGGCCACCGCCCGCGGTTCTCCCCCCACGGCTACCCTTTTCACCACCCTGTAGCTCCACGGATCTATGATCACCACCTCGTCGGATCTGGAACAGGCCACATAGAGGTAATGACCCTCCGGATCGGATGCGATCCGGAGGGGGCCCTTCCCCACCTCTATGACCTCCAGGGTGGACTTTGAGCTGGGGTCCAGGACGACTACCGAATTGGACTCCATCATGGTGACGAAGAGTTTTCCCGCGAGCTGGATCAGGTCGGTAGGGCCGATGCCCGCCCCCAGAGAGACCGATTCGGTGAGTTCGTTCTTCATGATGTCTATCACCCCCAACTCGTTTCCGCCTCGGCAGACCACATAGAGCATCTCCCCATACGGTGACAAGGCCATCCCTCTGGGGTTGGAGGCCACATCTATGGTGGCGATGACCCTGGGGCCGCCGCAGTCGATAACCGCCACGCGATCTTCCTTCATCAACGAGGCGAACAGGAGGCGCTTCCTCAGACCGACCCTCGCCCTCTGTACCACCATGGAGGGCATGAAGGTGCCATCTTTAAGCGATGACAGAGGTGACCACGTGAGGAAGAGGGGGACGGTATGTCCTTCCTTTATGGAGAAGTCCACCTCCCAGCAGAAGTGTCCTTCGTCCGAAAGGGCAAGAGGGCGCCCTCCCTTTTCTTCCTGTAGCAATGCACCTTCGATGCTTAGACAGAGTCTAAGGTATCGTCCAGGGGGTACATCACCCTTTGCCAGAAGGATCTGTCTTCCCTTCAGAGATTTCGCCTGTACGGATGCGGTCACGGGAAAGAGCCAATGCCTTCCCCCTGTTGTGTCCTCAAGCCACACCTCTCTTAAGATAAAGGTCAAGGGAGGAATGGGCTTCCCCTCGGTGAGGCTTAAGTAGAGGAGGCATTGTCCTTTCGAGATCTCTTTTATCTGACCCGTCCAAGGAGAGCAGGAGAAGTAAAGGAAGGCAAGCAATACCAGCAAAAATTTCCCCATCAGAAGTCGGCTTTTCGACTGTTTTGCCAGTGTCATCAGAAAGTTCCCCCATGATAATGGCAACTTATACAGCTTTTCCCTGTGTGGATTCTGTAATGACACCGGAGACATAGCGTCTTCCACGCCCGATCCGTATCTGCAGTTACTGCGGTAATCCCCCCGTTTACCTCCTTCCTGATGAGGAATTGGTAACTTGGCGAACCGTGAGGTTCGTGACAGTCAGTGCATGACAGGACATAATTGGGTATGCTGACCGAGTAAGGAGGAGTGAAAATCGGGTTTTCCCCTCTGTAAGTTCGATTTCGGCCTCTTTTGCCATGTTTGTCACCGTTTACCCCCCAGTCGATGGCCCGGAGGTTCCGTCCCAGGGAGGTGCTGTAGATGCTGGAGGAAGAATGGCAGTCCAAGCAGAAGGTCACCATATCCGTGAGGTTGGATCCGTCGGTGGTGGTGGACCCGTCTGGCTCATAGGCGCTGGTCGACCCGTATCTGTAAGGGGCCTGGTAGGTCAGGCTAGCAGCGTAATCCTTCATTCTCTCCCCAGTGTCATCTCCCCATAGGCGATCTTTTTCAGCGATGCTTCCGTGTTCGCTCGGACGGCTCAAGGGCCACCCCCTGGTGGCACTGGACTTCGGGACGTTGGGGCTGTTGAAGGGGTCGCCCTGGGCGTAATGGGGGTTGTGGCAGGCCACACATGGGGTTGAGTGCTCGTTAAATCCCCAATCTTGGTCTTTAATGAAGTTGAGGATATCTCCCAAATTGTGGCTGGAGGTCTGGTTGAAGGACTCCATCAAATCGTCGACCGTGTCTCCTGTCCACCCCCCCGCCCTGAAGCTGTAGCTCCTGTTCTTTACCCTTCCATAGCCATGGCAGTTGTAACAGATGAGGTCCGTTTGCTCTATGTAGTTGGAGTAGAAGAGTGTATAAGGGTAGGGAGAAGTTACCTCGTCAAGGGTGGCATGCATTTCATGGCAGTGGGCGCAATTGCCCGTGGCATATCCGTTCACACGACTGACGCCATTGCTTTTATCCCCATGCGCCGATTCGGTATAGGTCTTCCCGTAGAGAGTGCCAGGAGATGAGGTCATACACGCAATTGAAAAAAAGACGATGAATGCTTTGACCTTAGACCTCATCCCACTTTCTCATTGTTTAGATGTGTGGCACACGGCGCAACCGTTTGTCCCCCCTGCTGGCCACTTTCTGTAATCCCATCTGAGCATATCCGGATAGGGCGATCCGTGGGCCCGATGGCAGGAGAGGCACTGAACTTGGTCGGTGCCGAGCCTCACGACATCGGAAGGGCCAGTTCCATTGAAAGAGTCAATATCTGGTCTGGCGACAGGCACTAAGGGATCATATGTATGATCACTTCCATAAGCCCCGGCGTACTCCCCTTTCTTGGGGATGGCGTAATCGATTGGGTGCCTGAGCCGGGGGGAACCTACATTGTACGGCCCTCCACTTACCTGGTTGGTCAAATAGTGGAAGTCTCCGTGACACCCTCTGCACCAGTCAGAGATGGAGTCGTATCCCCCCACCAGGCTGCCGGCATGGTCCGTTTCGCCAGGGTACTCATTGTGATCTGTTGGAGATCGGGTTTGTTCCCAATCTGGGTCCTCTACACCTTTCACTCCGGCGTTGTTGTGGAAGTTTTTTATGTTGTTGAGGACGTTCGAGGGCAAGGCGTAGTTGTATTTCTGTCTTCCCAAAAACCGATAAAAGCCACCTGACTCATCGACAACGTTGTTGTAATCGCCCCCGGGATGGTCTTCGGCGTGATGCCGTGGCACATGGCAGGAAGTGCAGTCGCAGAGCCAGCTTTCCCCTCCATCGCCTCCGTGACAGAAACCGCAAGAACCGGGATCAGTGCAATAGAACCCCCCGGGAGGCCCAGGATTCCCTTCATCTTTACCTACCCCCGGAATGGATAGGACGTTATGTCCAAAATTATCGCCGTTGTTCACGACCCAATAAAAGTTCCCTCCGGCAAGGGGATTAACGGGGGGAGAGGAGTTGAAGACGATAGGGGTGCCGTCGACGATGGTCCTGCTATCTTGTGTGTTGCTATGGCATCCCACGCAGTCGCTCACGGTGAGGAAACGATGAGGGCCGTTCTGTCCCCACCCGGAAGGTGCCATTCCCCCTTGGCTGTAATGCATGGTGTGACAATCGGAGCAGAGGCCCGATACCTTGGCGTCGGCTTGTGCAGGGAGGAACCACCCAATGGATAGGGAAAATAGCCACAAGAGGACCCCATAAATCCTCCGTCTCACATAGGCCTTTTTTATGGGGACGCGTTCCATCAAATTTAGTGAAAAAAAGCACTTGCACAAGAGAAACTGTTATGCTAACTTTATATCAAAAATTAAAAACTTTAGGGAGGTCGGGACGATGGGCAGAAGGTGGTGGTTAGTGGCCGTGGTCCTGGCGGTGGCCTTGGGGGTGGGCTATGGGGTGAGCTGGGCG
>CAZGDM010000038.1:0-20307 GCA_964525275.1 uncultured Thermodesulfobacteriota bacterium
CCCGCCCCAAGGCCGCCCCCTCCAGCCCCCTGGCCGAGGCGAAGATCCAGGCCCCGACGGAGCCGACGATGGTCAGGGCCGCCATGCTGCGGCGTGCCCCTATCCTGTCGAGACAGGGCCCCAGGGGCAGTTGCACCAGGGCGAAGGTGTAGAAGAAGAGGGCTGTGAGGAACCCCAGGGACTCGGGGGAAAGGTCCAGGTCGCGCTGGAGCTGAGGGGCGATGATGGCGTTGGAGACCCTGTAGAACTGCGAACAGATGAACAGCGCTGCACAGAGGCAAAACACGACCCATCGCCTCGAAGAAAGGCTACGCCTCTTCTCGAGATGATCCTCCGCCCCCTCTCCCCACGCACAATTTCGGCCCTGGTAAGCGCCTCTATCGTTCCGGCACACTCTTCCTCCTTTAAGCCTCTTGGAGCCTTATGGCATCCGAAAGGCATATACCGTCGGCACAGGCTGGCAGCAGCCCACGATCGATCCTCGGGTGGCAGAGATTGCATTTATAGGCCGTGCCATCTTCGGAAAAGGAGATGGCGCCGTAGGGGCAGGCATCTGCACACGCACCGCAGCCGGTGCACCTTTTGGAGTCCAAGATCACGATCCCGTCGGACCTCTTGACGATGGCGTCCTCCGGACAGACCTCAGCACAGGGTGGATCGTCACAGTGCTGACACACGTTTATCCGAAAGAGGAAGTTGAGCTTTCCTCCCACCGCCTTCGGGCCATCCTCCGAGACTTGGATGAGCTTCACTCCCTCCGGGAGCTCGTTCTCCTGGAGGCACGCCACCTCACAGGCCCTGCATCCCCAACATGCCTCTTCGTCTACGATGAGACGGTACCCCTTCATCCCTTCCTCCCCTCGGGATAGACCTTACAGAGCAGTACCCTGACACTCGTGGCCCCCATGGCGGGATCGGAGTCCTCGTAGGCGTTGGAGGTGAGGAGGTTTATGTTTGACTCCTCCCAGTCTTTCCCTGCTTCCTCCCTCTCCGGGAACCACCAGGCGTGCTGAGCTGCCACCACGCAGGGGTCCATCCCCTCGAAGAACCTGGCCCGCTGGCGAACCCTCCCTCGGGGGGACTCGATCACCACCCAATCTCCCTCCTTGATCCCCTCCCTTTTTGCGGTCTCGGGGTGGATCTCCACCACGGGCTCGGGATGAAGCCTCCTCAACCAGGGGATCTGGCGCCCTTCCGAGTGGAAGAACCCCGGGACCCGGGCCCCGGTGATGAGGATGTAGGGGTATTCCTTGTAGAGTTCCGGGGTGCTGTAGGGGCTCTCCGGGGGCTCTCGGTGCTGGGGAAGGGGATCGTAGCCCCATTTCTCGAGGAGGGTTGAGTAGAGTTCAAATTTACCCGTGGGGGTGGAAAAGCCCCTTTCGCGGTATTTCCTGTAGCGCACCTCCCCTCGGATGTAGTCCATTTGTTTGAACTCCTGCCAGGTGATCCCGAGGGGTTCGAGGATCCAGTCCAGGGCCTGCTCGAATTGATCCCACCAGTACTCGGCGAGGCCTACCCTCTTGGCCAGATCGTTGAGCATCTCGTGATCGGAGCGGCACTCCCCGACTTGTATGGCCTTCCGGCGGGGGAGGATGTAGCCGTGCCGTTTCCAGTAGTCGGCTATGTAGTCCATCTCAAGCCAGGTGGCCGACGGCAGCACCACATCGGCCAGCTCAGCCGTGGGGGTGATGAAGAAGTCCGAGACCACCATGAAGTCCACCTTCTTCAGGGCTTCGTAAACCTCCCTGGCATTGGCCCGGGTGAGCAGGGGATTGGAGCTGATGAAAAAGAGCATCTTCACCGGGTAGGGCTCCTCGCGGAGGATGGCGTCCCAGACGGCCTTGGGGCTGATGATGGCGAAATTGGCCGCCAGCCGAAAGCGGTTTCCTCCGAGGCGTTTGGCCGCCTGCTCCTTCGGCAGCAGATGGTGGGCGGCGAACTCGCTGACCGTCCTCACCTTCGGGGGCCTGAAGATGACCTGCCCTCCGGGAACGTCGATGTTTCCAGTGATCCCGAGAAGGGCTAAAAGGGCCCGGTTGTTGTCGGCACAGGTCACCTGCTGCTCTATGGCCACCCCCCACTGGATGGCGGCGGGCTTGGTGGTGGCGAAGAGGCGAGCTGCCTCCCGGATCTTTTCGGCAGACACCCATGTGATCTCCGCCACCCTCTCTGGCGGATACTCCTTCACCCTTTCGCAGAAGGCCTCCCAGCCGTGGACGTGCTTTTGGACAAATTCCCGATCGTAGAGGCCCTCCGACACGATGACGTTGGCCATCCCCAGGGCGAGGGCGGTGTCGGTGCCTGGCCTCAGTTGAAGCCAGATGTCGGCCCGTGAGGCGATCCGGGTCAATCTGGGATCGACCACGATGAGCTTGGCCCCGGCCTCGAGGGCCTGGGAAAAGGCCCAGCCCTTGTATTCATCGGGGTTGGTGATCACGATGTTGTTCCCCCAGACCATGATGCAGCGGGGGCGGTTCTCGTAATCCACCACAGGCAGCCCTCCGCAAGTGATGATGCTCGTGGCGATTCTAGGTCCGTAACAGAAATGCCCAGCGGTGAGCACGTTGGGGGTGCCCAGGGTGTTGGCGAAGCGGTAGATCACCCCTTCGTTCTCCCTGCCCGTACCGTAACCGAGGACGATGGATTCGGCTCCGAAACGCTCCTTGTAGGTGAGGATCCGTTCGGCGATGAGGTCGAGGGCCTCGTCCCACGAAATACGCTGCCACCTGCCGCTCCCCTTCGACCCCACCCTCCTTACAGGGTAGGTCAACCGCTGGGGGTGATGGGCCAACTGGGCCGCCGCGAGGCCCTTGGCGCAAAGCGTTCCGTGATTTATAGGACAGTCCGGGTCCCCGGCGATCCTCACCACCCTCTCGCCCTTGACATAGACCAGGACCCCACAACCACCATGGCACATCCTGCAGACGCTCTTCACCACCCGATCACATCCATAAAGCTCCTTCTCTGCCTTTATCTTCTCCGCGATCGAGTCAGCCATTTCCTCCCTCCTTTTCCCCTGATATGGCGGAAGACGACCCCAGGGCGGAAGATATCTCCCTGGCGACTTCGCTCACCAGCGGACCATATGTCCCGGCCTTCTCTCGAGGGAAAGTCCCCACCAGCACTACAGCCCCTAAAGGCTTTCCCGATGGTCCGAACACGGGGGCGGAAAGGGCGTTGACCCCTGGTTGAAGTTCCCCGAGGTCCTCGGCGAAGCCCCGTCGTCTACACTCCTCGAGTTCCGCCCTCAGGCGTTCGCGGTCAAGTCTCGCAGGGTCTCCGTGAAAGTAAAGCTCTCCCCCTTTCAGGATTTCTTCCCTCTCCTCTTCTGGGAGGAAGGCCACGATGGCCTTGCCGTGGGCCCCCGCGGTGAGGGGAAAGCGGCGCCCCAAGGGGAGGGTCACGCTGAAGGGGAAGGAGCCGTCCTGTTTCGCCGTGATGAAGAAATACTCGCCCCCTATCAGACCGAAGATGGCGGTGCTCTTGGTGGATTCGGCGAGCTTCGAAAGGCAGGGGTCCACCACCTCCTTGAGGTCGAGGTTGTCTAAGTACCTGCGGGATAGAAAAAGTATCCCCGGCCCGAGGGAATAGGTCTTGGTCCCATGGTCCCTCTGGACCAGGCCGAACTTCATAAGGGTGTTGAGCAGGGAGTAGACCTTGCTCTTGGGTATTCCAAGGGCCTGGGAGAGATCGGTCAACCTCATTCTGGGATTGGGCCCCTTGGCCAGGCAGAGCAGAACCCTCACGGCCTGCTCGACCGCAGGTACCGATGAAGTGTATCCAGCCCCCTTCATTTGTTCACTCAAGAGAACTTTGTTTTCTATAATTCATAAAATTGTTAAGGAAGTCAATCCCCGTCCTCGTCTGCGAGGGTGAATCGCCATTTGCAGAAGAGCCCCTCTGGGTGGGGGTCAGGGGGTGCGAAGAGGCATTCCACCTGGATCCTCGGGTCTATCTCCCGGGCGAAGCTGAGAAATTCGCCCCGGTGCATATCCTTGCAGGCGTATTCCCCCAGTCCCCTTTTTAATCGGGCTTCCTGGGTGGGACAGTGGGGGACGGTGATGATGACCTCGTCCTGCCGTTCTTCTATTTGGTAGCCCACAAGGATGTGCCAGGGAAAGTAACGCAAGGCCCTGATGAACCCCTTTAGTCCCTTTTCCCTCAGGTCGAAGCGGCGGACCAGGTCCTTGGCGGCCATCCCCGCTATCCGCGTCCAGACCTTTTCATTGATCTTCTCGGCCTTGTCTTGGCCGAACTCTTCGGTCACGTAGATGAACCAGAAGGCGTCCACGACCCGGTAGTGCCAGAGGAGGAACTCTATGTAGTCCCTGAGTTCGCCTGTCCCCATTCCCTCGAAGACCGACATATCCATCGCCTTCCCTCCTCGTTTTTTGCCCAGCATAGCATTTCTCCTGGAGTTTGTGGTCCTGATGCCTTGCCTTTTGCGGTTAGGGTTGATAGACCTTCAATGTAGATGCAGCTGAGTAGGAAATGGCGGATATTTCTGCTGGTGGTCCTTGTGCTGTTGATGGAGCTCCTCGTCCTCTGGCGTCCGCTCCTCAATGGCCTCGGTAGCTACCTGATTCTGGAGGAGACCTCCCGCCCGGGAGACGTGATCGTGGTCCTCGGCTGTTGGGAGGACACGGTGGTCAGGGCGAGGTATGCGGCGGAGCTCTACCGACAGGGCCTCGCCCCCCGCATCTTCTTGCCGGGGGTCGCACGGGTAAAGAGGTGGGAGGACCTGAAGGGCAGGGGGGTGCTGCTGCCCGATCAACGCCAAATGCTTCAAGAGGTCCTTGAGGCCTTTGGCGTCCCTCGGGAGGCCTTGGAGACGGTGCAGCAGGAGGTGGCCTGCACCGAAGACGAAGCGCGGGTGACCAGGAAGTGGCTTGAGGAAAGGGGATACAAGGTGGTGCTGTTGGTGACCTCGCGTTATCACTCCCGGCGTGCCGACATCATCTTCTCAGACCTCCTCCGGGGGAGGGCAGAGGTGGTGAGCCTTCCAAGTCCCTACGATGATTTCCGTCCCGAGGGGTGGTGGCAGAGGCGCGAGGACACCAAGCGCGTGGTCTTCGAATACGAAAAACTCCTCTACTACAAACTCTGGAGGTGATGCGATGAAACCGGGAGATCGGGTGGTTTTCCCCTTTGCGGGAGGGGAGAAGGAAGGGGTCGTCTGGAAGGTCACCCCTAAGAAGGTCTACATCAAGGTGGACTTCCCTCGGCACAAGGGAAAAATCGTCAAGCGGCCCCTTCATGAGGTGCGCACCAAGTGAAGACCCTGGTGGTGACGGCCGCGCTCATCGAAGACGGGGGAAGGGTCCTTCTGGCCAAGCGCCGGGGGCATTTCCAGGGGCGTTGGGAGTTCCCCGGGGGAAAGCTGGAGGAGGACGAGTCCCCGGAGGAGTGCTTGAGGAGGGAGCTCGAGGAGGAGCTCGGCGTGGAGGCGGAGGTGGGGAGGATAGTGGATGCGGTCTGGATGCCCTACGGGGATTTCAATCTGCTGCTCATGCTCTACCGTTGCCGGATAAAAAGGGGTGAGCCCAAGCCTCTGGGATGTGACGATATCGGGTGGTTTGTGCGTTCAGAGCTCGAGGACTTGGAGATGCCCCCTGCTGACAGGGAGCTTTTGAGGAGGCTTGGATGGGTTTCCGATGCGGGATAGTGGGGCTGCCCAACGCGGGAAAGTCCACCATCTTCAACGCCCTGACCGCGGCAGGGGCGGAGGTGGCCTCCTATCCCTTTTCGACCATCGAGCCCAACGTCGGGGTTGTGCCGGTGCCGGATCGACGTCTGGAGGTCCTGGCGGAGCTGATAAAGCCCCGGCGGGTCACCCCCACCACCCTGCGTTTCGTCGACATCGCCGGTTTGGTGAGGGGGGCAAGCCACGGCGAGGGCCTCGGCAACCAGTTTTTGAGCCACATCCGGGACGTGGATGCCGTGGCCCATGTGGTCCGCTGCTTCGAGGACGGAGAGGTCTCCCATCCCTATGGATCGGTGGACCCGCGCAGGGACGCCGAGGTGGTCAATCTGGAGCTGGTCCTTGCGGATCTGGAGGTCCTTGAACGGAGGATGCAGAAGCTCCAGAAGCTGGCCCGCACTGGGGACAAGGAGGCGCGAAGGGAGATGGAGCTGCTCGAGGAGCTCAAGGCATGGCTTGAGGAGGGAAAGAGGGCGAGGGAGTTTTTACAGGTGCATCACGTTGAGCTCCCCAAGGATTTGCCCCTCATCACCGCGAAGCCCTTCTTCTACGTGGCCAACCTCTCGGAGGGATCGGAGCACCACCTCGCCCCCCTCACGCAACTGGCAGCCGAGGAAGGGGTGGAGGTGGTCGAGATCTACGGCAAGGTGGAGGCGGAACTTCAGGAACTCGAGCCCTCAGAGAGGGAGGAGTTCAGGAGGGAACTGGGCCTTGAGGGATCGGGCCTTCAAAGGCTCATAGAGGTGGGTTACCGTGCCCTTGACCTCATCACCTTTTTCACCACGGTGAACCTGGACTTGAGGGCCTGGACCGTCAGACGCGGTACCAAGGCCCCTGAGGCAGCGGGAAAGATCCACACGGATATGCAGCGGGGCTTCATCCGGGCGGAAGTCATCTCCTTTGATGATTTTGTGAAGGCCGGTTCAGAACAGGCGGCCAGGGAGCGGGGGCTCCTACGCTCCGAGGGCCGCGACTACGAGGTGCAGGATGGCGACATCATCCACTTCCGTTTCAACGTATGACCCCTTCAGCGTCTTCGACTCCCCCGAGATCCGCTCTTTTGTCTTTCACCCAAGGCGGGCTCTGGGCCGTGGAAGGGGCGGCGAGTGGCTCTTCTTCGAGGTCTCAGAAGGGGTGAGGATAGGGTGTAAGTTCTGGGGAGAGGGCGGGAGGAGGCCCTTGATACTCTATTTTCACGGAAACGGCGAGATCGTCACCGACTACGACGACATCGCCCCCGAGTACCTCCGTCGCGGGATGGACCTGCTGGTTACAGACTACCGCGGTTACGGCTTAAGCGACGGCGAGCCCACCGTCAGGTCCATCCTCGAGGACGCCCTCGTCCTCTTTGAGCGCATAAAGCAGTGGCTCGATTCCCAGGGTTGGGCCCCACCGCTTTTCGTCATGGGGCGTTCCCTGGGGAGCCTTCCTGCGGTGGAGCTCTCGAGGACCCACGAGGGGGAACTTCAGGGGCTGATCCTCGAGAGCGCCTCCGCCACCAACTTCAGGGGCCTGCTTTCTCAACTCGGTCTCATCCCCTGGGATCATCCCGTCTGGGAAGAGGGCCGGGGCTTCTTCAACAGGGAGAAGATCCGGCAGGTGAGGCTTCCGCTCCTGATCATCCACGCGGAAAGGGATTCCCTCATCCCCCTGCAGGAGGCCCATATCCTCTACCGTGAGGCAGCATCGGAAAAGAAGCGCCTCGTTGTGATCCCTCAGGCGGATCACAACGATCTGATGTTTCGCGACGAGGGGCTCTACTTCGGCTCCATCGAGGAATTTGTGAAGGAGGTCTCGAGTGGACCTTTACCTGATAAGACACGGTAGGACCGCCTGGAACCGGGAGGAGGTCTTCCGGGGCAGGGCCGATGTGCCCCTGGACGAGGTGGGAAGGCGCGAGGCGGAGCTTCTGGCCTCAAGACTTAGGGGCTCGGGGATCGAGGAGATCTACTCCAGTCCCCTCTCCCGGGCCAGGGAGACGGCGGAGGTCATCGCCCGGGGGGTGGGCCTTGAGGTCCGCATAGCGTCGGAGCTGGTGGATCTCGATTTCGGCCTCTGGCAGGGGCTGCCGGTGAAGGAGGTAAAGGAGCGGTTCGGGAAACTCTACGAGCTCTGGCAAAAGGCCCCCCACAAGGTGAGGTTTCCGGAAGGGGAGGACCTCAAGGCGGTGAGGGATAGGGTCGTGGGGTTCGTGGAAGGGCTCCTCAAGGCCAAGCAGGGCAAAAGGGTCGCCCTGGTAAGCCACCGGGTGGTGCTGAAGGTCCTCATCTGCTCGCTGCTGGGACTCGGTCTTGAGGCCTTCTGGCGGGTGGTCCAGGGGACGGCTGCCCTCAACCACTTCCGTTGGCGGGACGGCTTCTGGGAGGTGCGCCTGCTGAACGATACCTGCCACCTTAAGGGCCTTGGAGGCGAGGGGGCGGTGGAATTTTGATGTGGAAATCATGTGGAAAAGTCGAAAAACTCCCCCTATCAAAGGGGAAATCGCCCTTTCCCTTCATAGCGAGGTTTTTCGCGCCTTTTTCAAAAAAGGTAAGGAATTCAATAAGTTACGCGACGATGGATAAAGGGTGCCCTTACCTCTTGTCCTTTATCCCCTCTGGGTCGGTGTTTTCCACAGTTGAAGCCCTCTAAGATGGGAAAATGTAGGCTCTGCAGCAAGGCCTCTCCCTTCATATCGGAGGTCATAGGCTATTGTGCCGATTGCATAAGGAGCCGTTTCTCCGAGGTGAAGGAGGACCTTGAGCGGCTCCACCGCCAAGGGCGCAGGCGCGATGGCCTGCCTCCAGAGGTCCCCTCTTATGCCGAGGGGAGGACCTGTCGCCTTTGCTCGCACAGGTGTCGTATACCCCCGGGGGAGAGGGGCTTCTGTGGGGTCTACGAGAATCGACAGGGTAGGCTGGTCCCCCTTAGCGGGGACATCCGGAAGGCTTTCGTCCACTATTATTACGACCCCTTGCCCACCAATTGCTGTGCTGCCTGGGTGTGCCCGGGGTGTAGTTCCTCGGGATACCCGCGATACTCCCATCGGGAGGGACCTGAATATGGGTATTTGAACCTGGCGGTCTTTTACAGCGCCTGCAATTTCGACTGCCTCTTCTGTCAGAACTGGACCTACCGCGGCGGCATTGAAGGGGAGCCCCTGGATGTATCGGACCTTGTGAGGGCTGTCCACGAGGGAGTGAGTTGCATCTGCTTCTTCGGGGGCGATCCCGCTCCTCAGGCCCCCCATGCCATCCTCACCGCCAGGGAGGCTTTGGAGGCCGCAAAGGGACGTATCTTGAGGATCTGTTGGGAGACCAACGGGGGAGAATCCCCTGCGGTGATCGGCCAGATGGCTGCCCTATCCCTCAAGAGCGGCGGCTGCATAAAGGTGGACCTCAAGTGCTGGACGGAGGAGATGAGCTTGGCCTTGAGCGGTGTGAGCAATCGCGCCTCAAAGGAGAACTTCAGGCGGCTGGCCCTTTACCACCGCCAGAGGAGGGATCCGCCCTTCCTTATAGCCAGCACCCTCCTGGTCCCTGGGTATGTAGACCTGGAAGAGGTGAGGGGGATAGCCCGTTTTATCGCGGAGCTCGACCCCTCCATTCCGTGGACGCTGCTGGCCTTTCATCCGGACTTCATGCTCAGGGATCTCCCCCCGACTCCCCGCAGCCACGCCATGGCGGCCCTCCAGGTCGCCAAAGAGGAAGGCCTCGAGGAGGTCCACCTCGGTAACGTCCACCTCCTGTGGTGAGGCTAACGGGCTACCACCCGGTGATACTTCTTCTTCCCCGCTCTGAGGATGATGGCCCCGTCTTTTAGATCCTTTAAGCTGACGAGCTGGTCGAAGCTTTCGATCCTCTCGCCGTTGAGGTATCCACCTCCCTGGGCGATGAGGCGGCGGGCCTCGCTCCTGGTTGAGGTCAGCCCGGTGAGGGCGAAAAGCTCATAGGCGGGAATCCCCTCTTCGAGGCGGCTGCGGTCTATGGCCGTGGTGGGCAGGGCCTCGAGGTCTCCTCCTTCGCCCCTGAAGGCCCTGCGGGAGGTGTCACGGGCCTTAAGGGCCTGCTGCTCGCCGTGGACCATCTTCGTCACTTCGAAGGCCAGTACTTCCTTGGCCTCTCGCAGCGCCTCCCCCTCGAGGGACCCCAGGCGTCTCACCTCCTCCATCGGCAGAAAGGTGAACAGGGCGAGGAAGCGCTCCACGTCCCGGTCGTCCACATTTATCCAGTACTGGTAGAACTCATAGGGTGAAGTGAGCTCGGGATCGAGCCATACGGCACCCCGCTCGGTTTTGCCCATCTTCTCCCCTGTGGCCGTGGTCAGGAGGGGAAAGACCAGCCCGTAGGCCGTTCCTCCTTCCACCCTTCGGATGAGGTCTATTCCGGCGCAGATGTTGCCCCACTGATCGCTGCCGCCCATCTGCAGGATACAGTCGTAGTGCTGCCAAAGGTAGAGGAAATCGTAGGCCTGAAGGAGCATGTAGTTGAACTCCACGAAATTCAGCCCCGTGGTTTCGTATCTCATCCGGTATGTCTCGGCCTGCAGCATCCTGTTGACGCTGAAGTGCCTGCCGATATCCCTGAGGAACTCGATATAGTTCAGCTTTGTAAGCCAATCGGCGTTGTTCAACAGCAGGGCTTGTCCCTCGTCGAAGTCGAGGAAGCGGCTGAGCTGGGCCTTCAGGGCCTCGGCGTTCTCCTCGATCTCCTCCCTGGACATGATCCGGCGCATCTCCTTCTTGCCACTGGGATCCCCGATGAGACCCGTACCCCCTCCCACCAGGGCTATGGGCCTGTGGCCGGCCCTCTGCATGTGCACTAAGGCCATGATGGGCAGGAGGTTGCCCACATGGAAGCTCTTCGCCGTGGGATCGAAGCCGATGTAGCAGGTGATCCTCTCCTTGGAGAGGACCTCCCTCAGGCCCTCGGGGTCCGTAACCTGCTCCACAAATCCCCTTTCTTCGAGGACGTCGAAGACGTTCACCATCTCAACCTCCGGGCTTTCTCTTGATGCGTCTGATCTCCAGGGCCCGCCCCGTGGTCTCGTCCACCTCCAGGATCACCCCTTGCAGTTCCACCTCTCCCGTGGCCACCTCGAAGCGATTGGGCAGCTGGGTGAGAAACCCCTGGATGGCGATCTCCTTCTTCATCCCGATGACCGAATTGACCGGGCCTGTCATTCCCGCATCGGTGATGTAGGCAGTCCCCCCCGGCAGGATCCTTTCGTCGGAGGTCTGCACATGGGTATGGGTGCCGATGACCGCCGTCACCTCCCCGTCCAAGAACCAGCCCATGGCCATCTTTTCGGAAGTTGCCTCGGCGTGAAAGTCTACGATCACGATGGGGGTTTGGCCTTTGAGGATCTCTATCTGTTGCTCGGAGATCCTGAAGGGCGACTCCAGTGGCTTCATGAAGACCCTCCCCTCGAGGTTGAGCACGGCCACCCTCGTTCCGTCCCGGGCGGTGTAAACACCACTACCCCGTCCGGGAGCCCCAGGGGGGTAGTTGGCGGGCCTGAGGATCCGCGGGTGGCGGTCCAGGTAAGGGAGGATCTCCCTTTTCTTCCAGATGTGGTTTCCCGAGGTGATGACGTCCACGCCCATGGAGAGCAGTTCCTCGGCCTTCTCCGGGGTTATACCTATTCCCCCCGCGGCGTTTTCCCCGTTGGCCACGACGAAGTCGATCCCTTCCTCCCTCTTGAGCAGCGGAAGGACCTCCCGTACAGCCCTCCTTCCTGCCCTTCCCACCACGTCGCCTATGAACAAGATCCTCACTGCGCCCTCACTTTGCGTAGTCCACCGCCCGGACCTCGCGGATGACGGTCACCTTAATCTGGCCCGGATAGTGTAAATCCTTTTCGATCTTTTTGGCTATATCGCGGCTCAACATCACTGCCTCTTCATCCGACACCTTATCGCTGTGGACGATGACCCTGATCTCGCGCCCTGCCTGAATGGCATAGGCCTTTTCCACCCCGGAAAAGGAACGAGCGATCCTCTCCAGGTCTTGGAGGCGCTTCACATAGGTCTCGTACATCTCGCGCCTCGCCCCGGGCCTCGCCCCCGAGAGGGCATCTGCCGCCTGGACCAGTACCGCCAAGAGGTTATCGGGGCTCGGTTCGTCGTGGTGGGCCGCTATAGCCCTTACGATCTCCTCCGACTCCCCGTACTTCCTGGCCAGCTCGGCCCCGATGGCGGCGTGGGCCCCTTCCACTTCGTGGTCCACGGCCTTGCCGATGTCGTGGAGCAACCCCGCGCGCTTGGCCTGCTTTACGTTGAGGTTCAGCTCTGCGGCCATGATACCGCAGAGGAAGGCCACCTCGAGGGAGTGCTGGTAGACGTTCTGGCCGTAGCTCGTGCGGTACTTCAGACGTCCGATGAGCTTTATCAGCTCCGGGTGCAGGTCATGAATCCCAAGATCGAAGGCCGCCTGATTGCCCGCCTCCTTTATGGCCTGTTCGATCTCCTCCTCCACTTGGCTGACCACCTCCTCTATCCTGGCGGGGTGGATCCTTCCGTCGCTCACCAGGCGCTCCAGGGCCAGACGGGCGACCTCCCTCCTGACAGGGTTAAAGCTTGAGACGATCACCGCCTCGGGGGTGTCGTCGATGATGAGGTCCACCCCCGTGGCCGCTTCAAAGGCGCGGATGTTGCGCCCCTCGCGGCCTATGATCCTGCCTTTCATCTCCTCGGCGGGCAGATTTACCAAGGAGACCGTCTTCTCGGCCACATACTCCCCGGCGTAGCGCTGGACCGCCAGAGCGATGATCTCCTGGGCGCGCCTGGTGGCCTGTTCCTTCAATTCATCCTCTATCTCCTTTATCCGCTTGGCTGCCTCGTACCTGGCCTCTTCCTCCATGCGCTCCATGAGCATATGCTTCGCCTCCTCTGCTGAGATGCCAGATATCCTCTCCAGACGCTCCCTCTCCTCCTGGAGGAGTTCTGCATACCGACGCTCCTTTTCCTGCACGGCGCTCTCCCGCTCCTTCAGTTCCCTCTCCTTGCGTTCGAGGTCCGCCTCTTTGGCGTCGAGGAGGTCGACCCTTTTGTCTATATTCATCTCCCGCTGTTGGAGGCGCTTCTCCAGCCGCATCAGCTCCGCGCGCTTTTGCTCCATCTCCTTCTCGAACTCGGCCTTTATCCTGTAGGCCTCCTCCTTGGCCTGAAGGGTGGCCTCCTTGCGCTTCATCTGGGCTTGACGTTCGGCCTCCTTCAGGATCTCCGAGGCCTGCCTTTCCGCCTCCCTCAGACGGGCCTGGGAGGCCCTACGCCCCCACCAGAGCCCCAGGACCGCTCCCACCGCCGCTGCGATCGCCAGCACGAGCGCTACAGGCAACACCATCGCCTTCCCTCCTTTCCAGGAAAACAGCGAGGGCAAAAGAGACGGGCGAAAGGCCTGAGCTGATCAGGAAAAACTCAACACCTGGGGATGGATTTCCCGCTGGGCTTCAAACATGGCTATCGAAAAAGGCCTCGGAAGGCCTTTTGAGGCTATCCCTCTATCCTCTGCAGGGAGATGAACTCCCCGAGCCTTTCGACCCGTTCTCTGAGCCTCTTGCGTATCTCCTCGCTGTTTCTCCTATCCCTAATATATTCCTCCGCTATGTGCAGTGCAGCTAATACAGCAACCTGCAAGGCGGACACGGCCCCCGTGCGCTCTGCCACTTCCCTCATGGTCCTGTCCACAAACCCCGCCACTTCCCGGACGTACCCCTCGGGGGCCTCGCTTCTCAACGGATAACGCTGACCGAAGATCTCCACCTCTACCCGCCTCTTGGCCATCTCCCTTATTCGAGGGGAGCTGCTTGCAGCCTCTCTATCAAACGCTCCACGCGGGAGCGCACCTCGTGCCGCTCCCCCTTGAGAACCTCGACCTCCTTCCGGAGGCCAGCTATCTCCTCATCCCTTTCCTTCAGGAGTTCGAGGAGTCGATCCCTTTCCTCTTTCAAACGCATATACCCCTGCAAGATCTTCTCGATCCGCTCCTCGAGGAGGCGAAGCTCTTCCCACTCCATCGAATCTTCCTCCAAGGAAAGTCTACGCCCCGTTACCTTTAAAGTCAACACAGACGGGTGCTAAACCTTTTTCGATAAAAAGCCGAAGGATAAAGAGGAGAGGCGAAAAAATGCACCCCTTCCTTTGGGAGAGACGCAGAGAAGAGCGGCTGAAGGTCACGATCCCCGCTCGATGTCACCCTTTGGAGGATGGCAGGACCTTTTCCACCGTGACCCTGGACATCTCCTCCTTAGGGGCGAGGATATTGAGCGATTGCTTCCTCCCGGTGAAGGCCGGAGTGAGGCTTGACCTGCACCTTTCCGATGACACTCCCCTGACCCTCTGTTCCAAGACCGTGTGGTGCAAAAAGGAACCTCGCTTCAACAGGTACGAAGTGGGGCTGGAGTTCATAGGAGATAGACCTAACTGTCAGGCCCTCAAGGCCCTCCTCGACCGATGGAGGAGGGACCCCTTCTCCGCAGACTTTTCCCCTCTTGAGGTCGAGCCTTCGGTGGTGGAACTCTCCTGATCCCTCAGGAAGCCGCCTCTGCTGAGGAGGTGGTGCGGACCGTCTTTAGGATCGCCTCCCCTCTGACGCCTGCTTCATAAGGGGTGATCCTCACCTTGTTGCGGTGGATCACTTTCAGACAGGCTGCCACCGCGGCGGGGTCGTAAAGTTTGCCTATATTGCGCGTTATCTCCTCGATGGCCCGCTCCCTGCCTCGGGCCCCTCGGTAAGGACGGTGGGAGACGATGGCCTCAACCACATCCGCTACCGCCAGGATCCGTGCCTCGGGCAGGATCTGCTCGCCCTTCAAACCGTAGGGGTATCCTGAACCGTCCAGCCGCTCATGGTGCTGCAACACTATCTCCGCCACCGGCCAGGGGAAGTTGATGTCCCGCAACAGCTCATAGCCTATCCGGGGGTGTTCCTTCAGCATGGCGAACTCTGGCTCGCTGAGCCTTCCGGGCCTGCAGAGGACTTCGGAGGGGATGGAGAGCTTGCCTATGTCGTGGACGAGCCCGGCCACATGGATACCCCTCACTTGATGGGCAGATAGCCCCATCTCCTTGGCCATGGTAGCCGCCAGATGGGCTACCCGCTCCTGGTGGATAGCGGTGTAGGGATCCTTGAGCCTGAGCAATTTGGACAGCAGGACGATCGTCCCTGTAAGGGTGCCGTAAAGCCGCTGAACGGTCCTCCGCAGCTCTCCTTCGATCTGCTTGCGCTTGGTGATGTCCATGGAGTAGCCCAGGATGGCTCTTGCCCCGGAATACTTGACATAGGTGACCGATTCTATCACCCACCGCAGCCTTCCACTCCTGGTCAGTATCCTCACCTCGCAGGGCATCCTCCTTTCGCCCTTCAACATCTTGGCCAGCTGCTCCCGCACCTTCCTGCGTTCTTCGGGCAATATGAGATCAAGGGGCGTCATCTCCATGAGTTCCCCTAAGGGATATCCGGTTAGCCGCTGAAAGGCCTGGTTCACCCTGCGGAAGGTGCCGTGTTGAACTACGTAGACCCCTACCGGTGAACCCTCAAACAGAAAGTCGAAGAGGTGGTCGGTGAGTTGTAAGGGCGAAAGTTGCTGCATCGACAAAACTTCACTACAACAATGAACGATCGGGGTCAAGCCTTCTTTCCAAGTTTTCGGGTAATAGACCCTTTCCCCGCTATCGAATGCTTGACCCTTCGTCTGTCATAGGGTAGTGTTATAGCCCTTTTTTGCCCTCTTAGGGAGGGGGGATTCGGGTAAAAAATTCCGAAGGAGATGGGTGACGATGGGTAGTGTGCTCAAGAAAAAACGCAAGAAGATCAGGAAGCACAAGTACCGAAAAATGCTCAAGAAGATGCGCCACAAGAGCAAGTAGGGATGAGGAGGATCGGCCCTCATCTGGTGCTTTTCGGGCTGACGGTCCTCTCCACCCTTCTGGTGGGGGGGGTCGTGTATTCGGTCACCCTCCTGTCTATCCTTCTCGCCCATGAGATGGGCCACTATGTAGCGAGCTCCTTTCACCGGGTGAAGGCGTCTCTACCCTACTTCATCCCCTTTCCCTTTCCGCCCTTCGGGACCTTGGGGGCCGTCATCAAGACCAGGAGTCCTATCCCCGATCGCCGTGCCCTTTTCGACATCGGTGTCGCAGGTCCCCTCGCGGGGCTTTGCTTGGCCATCCCCGCCATAGTGATAGGCCTCCTCAAGTCGGAGGTGGTGGCCATCAAGGAATTGCCCAAGGAGACGGTGATGCTGGGCAATCCCCCGCTTTTCGCCTTTCTTCAGCGGGTGCTCTTGGGGGAGCTGCCGGAGGGACACGACCTGTTGCTCCATCCCATGGCCTATGCCGGTTGGGTCGGGCTGTTCGTCACGGCGCTGAACCTTTTGCCCGTGGGGCAGCTCGATGGGGGGCACGTGGTCTACGCCCTTTTCGGGCGTTGGAGTCCGGTGATCTTCCGCCTCACCATGGCGGGCATCATAACCCTCTGCCTCATCTTCAACCTGGGATGGCTGGTGTTGGTGTTGTTGCTTCTGGCCATCGGCTATCGTCATCCTCCCCCCTTGGATGACCTCACCCCCCTCGACCCCCTCCGGAAGGCCCTGGGTGTGACGACCATGGCCATTTTCTTCGCCTCCTTCACCCCTGTGCCCTTTCCATCGTGGTCGGTGGGGTTGAAGGATCTGCTGAAACTGGGCTGAGAGATGGAGTTGATAGATCTGCACGTCCACACCACCGCTTCCGACGGGACCATGAGCCCTGAGGAGGTGGTCCGCTACGCCAAGGACCGCGGGTTGAAGGCCATCGCCATAACCGACCATGACACGGTGGACGGCGTCCCCAGGGCCCTTCAAGAGGGGAGGAGGGCCGGGATCGAGGTAGTGGAGGGGGTGGAGTTGAGCGTCGATACCCCGCGGGGGACCTGCCACCTGTTGGGGTATTTCGTCGACCCCTCGGACGACGGGTTCAGAGAGAAGTTGAGGGTGGTCCAGCGGGCCAGGGCCGAGCGCAACCTGAGGATGATCGAGCGACTGCGGGAGCTCGGGGTGGAGCTGAACCTCGAAGAGGTCAGGGCCATAGCCCCCCACGGGCAGTTGTGCCGTCCCCATTTCGCCCTGGCCATGGTGAAGAAGGGGTACGTGCAGAGCGTGGACGAGGCCTTTGAGCGCTACCTCAAAAAAGGGGGACCGGCCTATGTCGAGAAGTTCAAATTCACCCCTGAGGAGGCCATCGAGAGCATCCGCAGGGCGGGGGGGCTGCCGGTGTTGGCCCACCCCTTCACCCTGGAGCTCGAGCAGGAGGAGTTGGAGGCCTTCGTAAGGCGGCTCAGGGAGCAGGGCTTGGAGGGGATCGAGGTCTACTACCCCGATCATACCGAGGAGCAACGTGCCTTTTATCGCCAGCTGGCCGAAAGGTACGATCTGGCGATCACCGGTGGGACGGACTTCCACGGTGCCTCCAAGGAAGGGATAGACCTGGGGGTGGGGACGGGCGATATGGCCTTGCCTTACTCCCTGCTTGAAGCCCTTAAGGAGAGACGGAGATAGAACTCCTTCACGCTGGCCTTTTAGGATTGGTTCAGGGGATAACGGAGTTTCTGCCCGTGTCGAGCTCGGGCCACCTGGTCATCCTGCAGGACCTCCTCGGTTGGAGGGGGCCGCGGCTGGAGTTTGATGTGGCGGTCCATGGGGGGACCCTTCTGGCCATTCTGTTGTTTTTCCGCAGCGACATCGGGGAGATCCTGCGGCATCCGCTGGGTCGGAGGGGATGGCTCATTGTCGTCGGGACCGTCCCCACGGCCCTGATCGGCCTTCTGGTCCACACATGGGGAAGGGGGGTCTTCTCCTCAGCGCCCCTGGCGGCGTCCTTCCTGGTCCTCACGGGATGCCTCCTGTGGCTTACTCGGGGGAGGGATCAACACGGAGGGGATCGGAGGACGGAGGCGTGGAAGGCCTTTCTCATAGGGGTGGCCCAGGGGGTGGCGGTGCTCCCCGGGGTCTCACGATCCGGGGCCACCATATCGGTGGGCATGCTCTTAGGGCTTGAGAGGCGGTGGGCGGGGGAGTTTTCCTTCCTGCTGGCCATCCCCGCCATTATGGGGGCGATGTTGCTCGAGGCGAAGGAGATGGCCTCCGCTGTGAGCCTTCCCCTGATCGTGGGGACGATCTGCGCCTTCGCCAGCGGTTACGGGGCGTTGAAGCTCCTCTTCGGGATGATACGAAGGGGCAAGTTTTACCTCTTCGCGCCATATTGTTGGGCTCTGGGGATGGGATACCTCCTCCTGAGGGCTCTGTCATGAGGGGTGTCTTTGACGAGATAAGGGATAAAGGCCTCGTCATGGTAGGGGGGAAGGGGGGTGTGGGGAAGACCACCTGCGCGGCGGCCCTGGCCCTGCATTTCGCCAAAGAGGGTAAGCGCACCCTCATCATCTCGAGCGACCCAACGCCGTCGTTGTCGGACATCTTCGAGACGGAGATCGGCCCTCGCATCGTGCCCCTTGAGGCCATCCCCGGCCTTTACGCCCAGGAGATATCCTCAGAGGTCATCCTTGAGCGCTGGCGGAGGCGCTTCGGAGGGGAGATCTACCAGGTGGTCTCCTCCTTCGTCGACCTGGACGAGGATTTCGTCCTTGATTACATCGGCAGTGCCCCGGGCATAGAAGAGGAGTACATGCTCTACTACATCTACGAGCTCGTGCGCGAGGGCAGTTACGACCTCATCGTCTGGGACACGGCCCCTGCCGGTCACACCCTGCGTCTTCTGCGCCTCCCGACCCTCTTCCTCAAGCACCTGGAGGGGGCGACCAGGTTTTACCTTCAGGTTTGGGGCTACTTTGAGAAGGCCAAAGAGGCGGTGCGCCTCAGGGCCAAAAGGGGGATCCTGGAGATCGTGGAGGGCTGGCGGAGGCTCTCCGAGGAGATCGAGGCCTTCATCAAGGACAGAGGGCGCGTTTCCTATCTGCTCGTGACCATCCCCGAGGCCCTGGGAGTGCGACAGACCGAGCGGATCGTGGCCGACCTCGAGGCCCACGGGCTCAAGGCCTCCCACCTCATCGTGAACTACTACGTGGCCCAGGCCGACTGCCCCTTTCACCGCACCCGAAAGGAGATGCAGGATCACTACCTGCAATACCTTCGCGACCGCTTCCCGGATCTGCCGATGACGGTGTTGCCCCTTTTGGCCCACGAGGTAAAGGGTGTGGAGCGCATTGAGGAGGTGGCAAGCCTCCTCGACACCCCTTAGGAAATCGACTGTAAGGCAGAGGAGATAGCGGCGCTCAACCCCTGGGGGTCGTCAGTCTCTATGCTGAGACGGGTACCTTCAGCGATCCTCAATAAGATCTCGAAGGCCGCGCCTCCCCCACAATGGGTATTGGCGTGCCGCAACCAGGGCAGCGATTGCCCTCCAGCAGCCCGACCCATATCGTGGAGAAGCCCCGCCTCTTTATGAGTCTTCTGCCGCAGGTGGGACAATAGGTGTCTTCCTTTTCTCCGACGTTGCCGAGGTAGACGTAGTGGATCCCGGCCTCCTTGGCCATCTCCCAGGCCCGTTCGAGGTGTCCGAGGGGAGTGGGCGGTTCGGTGAAGTCTCGGGCGGGGAAATACCGGGTGAAGTGGATGGGCACTTGAGGCCCCAGGAGGTCGAGGTGCCGGCTGATTATCTCCTTCACGGTGTCCTCGTCGTCGGATACCCCGGTGACCAGCAGGCAGACGACCTCCGTATGCACTCCCCGCCGCTGGGCCTCGGCCGCCAGTCGCCAGATCTCCTCCACTTTCCCCCCTCCACAGAATCTGTCATAGACCTCCTGTCTGCCCTTTATATCTACGTTTATCCCGTCAAGGCCGGCGTCGATGAGCATCTCGAGGGCCTCGATGGTGAGCATACCGTTGGAGACGAAGCAGCAATAGAGCCCCTTCTCCTTTGCCAGGGGGAAGAGGTCAAGGCAGAATTCAAACAGCAGGGTTGGCTCGTTGAAGGATACGCAAATCCCCTGATCTCCCTCCGCCAGTTCCATCACCTCGTGCGGGGAGAGGGGGTAGAGTGGCTGTGGAGGGGGTAGCCTGCCTGAGAGGTGGTGGTTTTGGCACCACGCGCAGCGGAGATTACAGGACCAGGAGGAGATGGTGAGGGAGGTCGAACCGGGGTGGTAGTGGAAGAAGGGCTTTATCTCAATGGGTCGAGATTCGACGGCAGAGAGGTTGCCGTAGGTGAGGGTGAATAGCTTTCCCCCGCGGTTTACCCTCACCCCACAGAAGCCCCTTTTCCCCTCGGGGATGATGCACCTCCTCTGACAGAGATGACATCTGACCCTGCTATCCTTTGCTTTCTCAAAAAGCCTTGCCTTAGCAGGCATCTGTTTTAGGATAGCAAAGTCTTTGTTCTTGGGCTTTTTCCCCCAGAGGACCTAAAAAAGGTAGCTGATGGCCAGAATGACTGCCCAGAACAGGATGACAAAGAGCCATGCAATCAACTTACCGTAACGATCCTCTTTGCGCGAATTCCTATCCCTTTGCTTCATCTCATCAGTTACACCGAGGAGTTGCCATATTTCGTCTTGTTTTTGTGATGTTTGCCTTCTCTTAGGCCTTGGCATTGCTGTACCTCCATCCCTTCTTTTTCAGGTCAAGGTTCTAACCCT
>CAZGDM010000039.1:0-4261 GCA_964525275.1 uncultured Thermodesulfobacteriota bacterium
CCCTCCTCAAAATCGCCCTTTACCCCGACAGAAAGAGCCTACCCTACAGCAGGCCTCTCGAACTCGACCTCCCGTGGTGAGTTATTTCAACTGGACGAAATAGACCTCCGCTTCGTCCTCTGACGCGAAGGGGGCGAAGATGACCGAAGAGGGATGTCCCTCGACCTTGACGAAATAGGAGGTCTGAGGATCGAGTTCGTTCTGCACCGCCCAGGCCCTGTACTCCCTCTGACCCATGGTGATCTTCATGCCCTTCATGGGGTAGTTGAGGACGGAACGGGCGGGAAGCCGGTCCTTTGGCCCCACGGCGTGAAACAGGATCTCCCCCTCCGACACTCCGAAAAGCGCTCCCTTCCAATTCCCTTCCTGAGGCCCTACCTCGAACCACTGTCCGATCTGCAGATTGCCGTAGACGTTTAGGCGGTAATCCACCTGGATGGGCTCGGGGACCACAAAGGCCCTGGCCACCACCTTGGCGGACCAGCTTGGATCGGAGAGGGGAAGGACCTCAGCTCCCTTCAAGGGTGTGGGGAGCTCTTCGACAGAAGGAGGCGTCCCCTCCGACCAGAGGAACAGGATGGGAAAGGCCAGGCCCCTGTCTGCCTGAACCGTCAGGGCTAAAAGCGCAAGGCCGTAACGCACGTCCTCCGAAGAAAGCCCCTTTTCATCGGCCAAAATCCCCCAAAGGGCTACGTCCTCCTTCAGCAGTTCCTCCCGGGGTTTCATCCAGGCCATGTTCTTTAGGTCGTCTTCCCAGAAATGGCCCTGGGGTTCAAGCCCTTTGGCCTTGAGCTGTTTGAGGACTTGCTGGACTTTCACTTCGTCCTTGCTAAGAGATGAAACCCAAATTTTCTTAACCATCTTCCTGTCCTTTCTCCTCTTTCGGGTTGAAGACCGTTCCCCCGTCAAGGGTGGGGAGGTCATCGATGATGTAGATCGGAGCCTTTTTTGGAGGGGGCAAAGGCCCCTTTTCATCTCTCGCGCTTTTCCATACAGGGGGTGGTTCAGCAAAATGGACGGGGGGATCATTGTCCACCTGGGCTTCAACGGGGACTTTCTCCTCCTGCCCCGGGATCACAATAATAGGCTCTGATAGGGGCTGAAAGGCCCTCCATAAACAGGAAACCTTCTTTTGCTCGGTATCAACGAATAAAGTGTGAAGCACGGGTTCCGGGGTGTAAGCTTTTCCTGTAATGAAGATGGTAATCCTTGGGGGCGAGGGTACGTCAAAACTAATATCTCCTTCTGGGGACATCCCTTTTATGAGGACTTTCTCACCACCTTTGAGGTAAGGATAAATCATTCCTGGAGGGGCTTCGTTGAAAAACCGGTAATCTATTGCCGCTGCGGGATCATCGAAGAAACGCTCCGGCGAGTTGCGGTAGTCTGGAGGGAGATAGCCGATCTTTACCTCTGGTAAATTGGCCTTTTCAGACTCCGGAACCGGATACCATGCGTCGGCCCCAGCGAAAAAAAGACAGCGGGGATACATATGAGCCCTGAACCAGTCGAAACACGCTGGCAAAGGCTGCCTGTACCACAAACGGGGATCACCCACAACGAGGTTTTCCGGGGTGAGAAGGTGAGAAGGGTCCTCGAAGTTCGGAAGTTCCATGCCGTCAATGCCATCTTTGTCTCGCAATACGACATAACCTCGCCCGAAAGGATTCCGGGGGTACATCCCCGGATGGTCAACCTTCAACCTGAGAAAATCGCTCAGATCCTTTGGGCGTTCAACTGGCACCCGGAGATCGAAACCTCCATAGGCATTTTCCCAAGCCACCTCTATAGATTCAAAGGGCTCGGGTTCAGAAAATTTGGGTAGAGTACCTGGACCCTTATAGCTGACCTCCCTACGGCCGAAAACAGCAATCTCCCTTCCCCGGCCATTAACGAAAACCCCTATCCTCATCTGCCGGGCTTTACCCCTTGGTGCCCACGCTTTACCCCTGACCACCACGTCGGTAGCCAACTTGTAGGGCCAGAAATCACAACCGGGGTGGAGTCCTTTCCCTTCCTCAGGATCGTAGATGTTGTTGAACAAGGCTTCTGCCGCAACCCTGATGAGGCGAGATTGAGCCAGTTGAAAGACCCCTTTGGCCAATACAAAGATCCCTTCCTTTCCTTCTATGGAACACCAGTAAACGAAAAGGTCATATTCCCTACGATCCATTTTTGGATTCTTTCTAACCGCCACTAATAGGATAAGTCAAAATAGTCCCCGCAGGTCCTTTTTGATCCCAACTAAAGCCCGCTAAATTACTACCGATGTTTACGTATTTTCCCCCCGTTTCGCGCCCGAGTACCTTTCCAGGGATGAAGCCTGTCATGCCAGAAAGCTCGTTTTTCGCCAAATTCATAGCGATGTCTTTTTTACTTCGACCAAAGCCTAATGCGTTTAAACTTTGCTCTACCATTGTCTTTCGTGTAGCTTTTAACATCTCCTCTTTAGAAACCTTCTTAGCAGTCTTCTTAAAAGTTTCTTTAAAAGCCTTCTCCGCCGCCTCCTGAGCCGTTTTTTTGGAAACCAGACTCTTTAGAGGAGCTTTGCCCATCCCAGAAAATCCCTGTCCCCCCAACTTGTTGAAAATGGCATCGAGGGCCATAGATATAGCAATCTGCATTAATCCTGCGAGAAGATCATCAAGGGTCATTCCAACCAAGACATTATTGAGCAAATTCGTCAAAGGTACACTGGATGGAAGGGAAAAGGGCTGGCCACAAGTCATCATAGGAAAGTAGAAGAACACACATCCAGCGTTTTCTTGGTCAATTTTGACAGTTGAGGCACCAAAAGTGACTGCCCTTTTAGAGGTAGGCCATGCAATGAGGTAGTAAAAGTTCACTATACACATGGGAGTTATGTCAGGAATTAAAGCTCCACAATCATGACCTTCTTGGACAATGCGTTGCCCTTTGTGGAAGATATCCTTTGTGAACTTATGAGAAAAGGTCCCCGGAACCCACATCATATTTATCAACATTTCTATAGAAGGTGTGGGAATGCCCGGCGGCGGAAACCCTTGAAAAGGATTGAGGGTATGATGGACACATACTCCCATCGACAGATCGTACTCGATTGCAATAGGACAGGAAATCACTTTACACCTCCTCCAAAAAAAGGCAGATCGTCTTACCTTCGGGGGAATAGGGATAGATAATGATACTTCTGTAAGAAATGTAATAACTCCTCTCTTCAGGCATTATGACAATGGTATCAGGGCTCAGATCAAAGATCCTTGAGTCGCCCCCTTGATTAAAGCGAGCCTTTACTTTCATAAAGGGTAGTCGCCACCCCCATCGGCCATCTGGGGTGAGACCCAACAGACTGACCTCTTCCCCGAAGGGAAACGCTGGTAAGGTCAGTTCTGGATGCGCTCTGGAGAACACTCGGGAAGTTATCGACCACGCCCCTTCTTCGTACTCAAGGGCGCGTTGCATGTGCAGAACCGTATGGGGTTCAACGGCCGACCAAAACACAGGCGTGGGATGGTCCTCCCAGTTAAGGATTGGCTCGTTCGGATTCTCAAGGTTGGGCAAAGGTGTACCCTCGACTTCCTCCTCTTGTAGTACAAACCCCTTACCCTCAGGGTTAAGGGGATAAGAAACCTCCACCTCCATATCACCTCCGATCTTTACCTTCGTCCGGCCACCATAAGCCACCTCGTGGCTTAAAGGCATCTCCGAAAACTCAAGCGGCGACGAAGGCTTAAACCCCTCTCCCCTCTTCTCCCACTTCCTTTCACCGAACACCAACAAATCCCTCCTGAAGTTCTTTCCTATCTCGAAAGAAATCTTCATGGACGTAACCGCTTTGGGGGCATGCGCTTTACCGATTACGATCAGGTCCACCCCTGCATTGTACTTAGGGAGATCATCTCGAGGCAGGATTCCCAAAGGGGTTCTGACGTCGTTCTGGTACAAGGGGAAGGGGTTTTCCGTATCCAAATAGAAACCCTCGGCCCCCTCTCTGAAGGTGGCCTTGGCCACCACAAGCAATATCCTTCTCGAATCGGGAGCTAAAGGATCGAGCTCACCGATGTAAAGTTGCGCCGGTAAAGGGGTGGGATTTATTAACTCCATGCTAATTTAGACGGATGACCTCCCCTCTGACCACCACATCAGCCGAGGCCTTAACCTGTATCTCTCCCTCTACCGCCTCCATTTGAATCCCCTTAGCCTTGAATCTAAGCTCCCCCGGCACTTCAAGCTCCAGATCCTCGCTCAAAAGCCGAACCACGGGCCCCTTCTCCCCCTGCGT
>CAZGDM010000039.1:4361-19656 GCA_964525275.1 uncultured Thermodesulfobacteriota bacterium
CAAGCTCCAGATCCTCGCTCAAAAGCCGAACCACGGGCCCCTTCTCCCCCTGCGTGATCTCCAAAAGGGGCCTTCCGTCATAGCCAACCACCCTCAACGCCTCTCCCTTCAGCAACTCCACTTTAGGCCCAGGATGCTCACCCTCCTCCACCTTAGGTTCAAGCCCGTCGACGACCCCCATGACGATGGGCTCAGGCCAGTTCTCGGGCTGGACCAAAAGCACGTGGTCCGAAGGACGAGGGGCCACGCTGGTCGCAGTAGGGAGCCACCTCTCCACCTCTTGCCCATCAACCTCCCACCGCACCAAACACCTGCCCGGAAGAGTGGGATGGTCGTTGCGCAAGCAAAGACCTATCGCCAAATTTCCATTAAAGGGATAACGCATATTACGGACTGTTCAATTTTATGGTGCCCCCTTTTACATTGACCTCACCACTTCCTTCAACCTTTACTTTTTTCGCATTAACTGTCACATTGTCTGCCTTTAAAGTAATTTGATTTGAACTTTCTATTTCAATTACGCCTGAATTGTTCAACTTTATTTGAGTATCATTTGTTGATAGGATCAAACTAATACCTATGTCATCTCGCATTTCAATCAAATGTCCACCTATAGTCAGAAATGAAATGCTACCATCAAAATCTGCCATTCTCATAGCATGGCCACTTTTCGTCTCTACAGTGAACATTTCATTGGCATCTGAAAGGGCCAATAAGTAGCCATCTTTTGTGCGAATTACCACAAGTCTTTCAGCGTCTGACATATTGAAAGAATGGCCTTCCTTTGTATTAACGAGTATTTTCTTCTCTCCATCTGACATCAGCAACTTGTGTCCATCTTTGGTATCCACTTCTATCTTTTTATCTGCATCGGACATAGTCAATTTATGGCCGGCTCCGGTGTTCATGACGATTTCGGCGCCTTTGTCATCGAAGAGCAACTGGTGTTGATAGGGGGTCAAGATTTTGTTCTTTATCTGTTTGTCCTCCTCGATTATCGCCTTGTGCTGGCCCTTGAACAGACTCCCCGTCACTACGGGGCGATCGGGATCTCCCTCCAAGAACTCCACCAGGACCTCATCTCCGATCAAGGGCGTGAATTGGACTCCATGCTTTTCCCCCGCATAGGGATAGGCCACCCTCAACCAGCAGGAGCTACGTTCGTTGCGTTTACCCTTTCTGTCCCAGTGAAATTGGACCTTTATCATCCCATAAGGCTCGTCATCGGTGTAAATGTCCTCCCCTTCGGGTCCTACCACCGTGGCCGTTTGCACGCCGTGGACCACGGGTTTGGGGGTGATCCTCTTCGGCCTGAAGGGGACATCTGAAGGGATGCACCGAAAGCGGTTGAAGTAGGTGAACTCTTCCTCCTCGGTTTCGGCGAGTTCTTCAAGGACTTGAGGCTGATAGCCTTCGTGGTAGACCTCGGTGAGGAGGTATTCGGCATCGAACTCCTTGCGGTAGTGTCCGTCGAGGGCAAAGAGATACCCTGCGGTAAAGCGCGGACAATAGCTTTTGCCATTTCCCACCTTCTGGAAGACGCGTTCCTCCTCCAGGCGGATCTTGGCAAAGCGTCTTCCCCGCCCCTGCTCTTCGTATTTGCCGGGGTAGTCGTATATCTCGCGCTGTCTCGAAGACGATGCCTTCTCCTCCGCCTTAAGATCTAAGTCGGGGCGGCGGAAATTGTAGTCCTTGAGGGTCACCTTGTTGGGGCGCGCCTGACACATGAAGGTAAATTCCCTCACATATTCCCGCTCGGGCACCAGGTCATCCTTGTCGTGGAATATGACGGTGGAATTGCCCGCGATGTTCGGAAAGACCGAATTCTTATCGCCGAATTTCAACACGTGCTTGTCCTCGGAGTGTTCGAAGAAGTAGAAGATCCCCTCCTCCTCGAGGAGCCGCGAGATGAAGTGAAGATCCGTCTCGCGATACTGGACACAGTACTCACGGGATTTGTAATTTTCCTTCACGCCTCTGAAGTCGAAACGATCCGACGGAATCCCACCCTCCTCCAGCACCGTCTTCACAACGTCTTTTACGGTATTGCTGTTGGATTCCGTCTTCTGGAAGATGCGGCAATCCTTCTCCAGGGAGAGAAACCAGAGGGCGGGGACTACCTTGGCCCCATAGAGGATGTAATCCTCCTTTACATCGATCTGGGAGAAAGAGGCGATCACTCCGTGGAAGTAGCGATCTTCCTCATTACCTATGATGGTCAAGAGGGCCTCTTTCCCCACAACCTGTTCAAGTTCGATCTCGTCGTACGACACCAGGACCATGTTAACTCTGAAGGGACGGGATATGGCCTCCCAGGCCCTGAAGGAGAGGACCTGAAGTTCCTGATCCACCCCCTTGATCTCGAAGAGAAATTTCGCCTCCCTGGCAGGTTCAACCCACACCATCCCTAACCTCCGAACTCCACCGTGAAGGAACCATCCTCGGCAAGCCCCAGATGGACCTTCGAGGGCAAGGCCCCCTCTCCCAGCCTCTGTAAAATTTCCCTTGAGATCTGCGGCAGGATGGTCCCCTTCATGATGTGATCGATGTTCCTCGCCCCTGTTTCCACCTCGGTACAACGGGCGGCGATCTGATCCACCACCTCGGGGCTGTAGGTGAACTCTATCTTATGGCTTTCGGCCATCTGCTGACCGAGTTTGTCGAGTTTAAGGCAAACTATCTCCTTCATCACTTCAGGAGGCAGGGGGTAAAAGGGCACGATGGTCATCCTCGCAAGAAGCGCTGGCTTGAAGTGGTTGCTCAAGACTGGCCTTATGGCCGAGATCACGGTCTGAAGGTCCGGCCGCTGTCCGCCCGAACAGAGCTCCGTGATGATGTCGGAGGCCAAGTTGCTCGTGAGAAAGATCACCGTGTTCTTGAAGTCTATCACCCTGCCCTCCCCGTCTGAAAGCATCCCCTTGTCGAAGACCTGATAGAAGAGGTTCATGACCTCAAGGTGGGCCTTCTCCACCTCATCGAGCAGTACCACCGAGTAAGGCCTTTGCCTCACCGCTTCGGTCAACACTCCTCCCTCACCGTAGCCCACATAGCCGGGCGGAGAACCTATCAGGCGGCTAACCGTGTGCCGCTCCTGGAATTCGCTCATGTTGATGGTCACCATGAACCGCTCACCGCCGAAGAGCAGATCTGCGATGGCAAGGCCCGTCTCGGTCTTCCCCACCCCGCTCGGCCCCACCATGAGGAAGACCCCCAAGGGCTGCCGTGGGTCGGTCAGGCCGGCCTTGGCGGCACGGATGACTTGACAGATCACCTCAATGGCCTCGTCCTGGCCCTTGATCCTCTTCTTGAGGTTCTCCTCCAGCTTCAGCACGGCCTGGGCCTCGTCCCTCAGGACTTTGCCCAACGGGATGCCTGTCCAGTCGGAGACCACCTTTGCCACCACATCGGGGTCGACCTCAGTCCTGACCAGGGGGGAATCCCCTTGCACTTCCTTCAATTCCTTCTCTACCTGCTCGAGCTCCTCCCTAAGGGCCTGGGCTTCCCCTCCGTCACCACCCGAGGTCACCTCATAGAGGCGTTGCCTGAGCTCTATGGCCTTGGTGGCGAGATCCCTCTCCTTCTGCCAACGAGCTGTAAGCTGTGCCACCTCCTCCTTCAGTCCCGAAAGTTCCTCCTCTATCTCCTTCACCCGCTCCTCATCCACGGCCATGCCGTGGAAACGGTCCCGCTCCAGGGCCCGCTTCTCCCTCTCGAGGGCCTGGATGGTCCGCTCCTTGTCCTCAATCACATCTGGCTTAGCGGTAAGGCCGATCTTCACCCTGGCGGCACTTGTGTCGAGCAGGTCTACGGCCTTGTCCGGCAGCTGACGGCCGGAGATGTAGCGGTCAGAGAGCTCTGCCGCCGCTTGGATGGCGTCATCCCGTATCACCACACCGTGGGTCTCCTCGTATTTGGGCTTCAGGCCCCGCAACATCACCACCGTGGCCTCGACAGGGGGCTCATCGAGCTTTACCAGCTGAAACCTGCGGGCCAAGGCGGCGTCCTTCTCGAAGTACTTCTTGTACTCCGACCAGGTAGTGGCGGCGATGGTCCTCAGCTCCCCCCGCGCCAGGGCGGGTTTTAGGAGGTTGGCGGCGTCGCTACCTCCGGCGGTCCCCCCCGCACCGATCAAGGTATGGGCCTCGTCGATGAAGAGGATGATGGGCTTGGGGGAGGCCTTCACCTCGTTGATGACCGCCTTCAGGCGGTTCTCAAACTCCCCCCTCACCCCTGCCCCGGCCTGAAGCAAGCCCAAATCGAGCCCCAGGATGGATACGTCCCGGAGCACCTCGGGTACATCCCCCTCCACAATCCTCAGGGCCAGGCCCTCCACCACGGCTGTCTTTCCCACCCCTGCTTCACCGACGATTATGGGGTTGTTCTTACGACGCCTGGCCAAGATGTCCACTATCTGACGGATCTCCCTGTCGCGTCCGAAGACCGGGTCTATCTCCCCCTGACGCGCCCTCTCGGTGAAATCGATGCAGAAACGCCCGAGGGCCGTCGCTTCCCCCGGTGGCGGGGCGGCAGCCGCCTCCTCCATGGCCGCCCGCTGCTCCGGAGTCGGCTGCTCCATGGACCCCTTGGTGATCTGCCAGAAATCGGCCAGGAGCTGATCCTTGCTTATGGGCTTGAACAGCTCCGCGTAACGCCCCGAGGTAAATCGCCCCGGGTGGGCCAGAAGGGCCAAAAACAGGCCTCCCGATCTGATGCGTCCCTCCCCCAGATCCACGGATGTTATGAGCCATGCCTCCTGGACCCACTCGAGCAACAAGGGGCTGAAGACGGGTTTGCCGGGGTTGCCCGTGCGGAACTCCTCCAAGGTCTCCTCCACGGCCCTGCGGGTTCGCCCAATGTCTACCCCGTAGTGTTGCAAGATCAGGACGAGGTCCGATTGAGGCTCTTCCAGGAGTTTCGTGAGCATGTGCTCGACCGCCACTTCGTAGTGGGTCCTCGATATGCAGAGCCCTGCCGCAGCCTCGAGGGACCGCGTGCAAAGGGGGTTAAGCCTGTCCAGCAATGCCTTGATGTCTACCGTGACCATCCTTCCCTCCGAAAGACTTACTTGAAATAGGCCTTAAGTTCGCCCTCAACAGGTCCCGAGAGGAGCCAAGTATCCCATCCCAGACTACTCCACCAGGCCCTGCCGAGTTGCACTCCCTGAACCTCCTCGCCCTTAAGCAACACCTCCACGTCGAAGTCCAGGGGCTCCAAGAGGTAAAGTTTTATCAAAAAAACCATTTTCTGGTATCTCCACCCCTCCGGCAAAAGCTCATGGAAGGTCTTTGCCCCCACGGGACCTATCCTTACGGCGAACTTTCCGCTTCGGTCCTCGACCACCTCCCCTATAGCCGCCCCTTCTCCTAGGCCGGTGGCCGAGCCCAGACGGAGTCGCTGCTCCTCCGGGATCTTAACCCACCTTCTCACACAGGGGATGACCTCCGCTGGCACATCCCCCATGATGTCCCTCACGAGGGCCTTCACACCGCCCACAGACCTGGGCCATTGGGTAAACAGGCCCAGGTAGCGGATGAGGCTCAGGGGATCAGGGACCTTTTCGATGATCTCGTCGGTGCCGAGCCCCACCATCGCGAGGAGGTATCCGAGGAAAGTCCCTTCCCTCTCCTCCAGGAGGCTCACATGGAGCCTCGTTCTGGCCCAGCATCGATAAAGTAGCGAGAGAAGTCGGTGGTGGAAGATGTCGAGGAAGTCCCTGCTTACGCTCTCGTCCTCAGAGGCCTCATCGAAGAGCTCCTCGGTGTAAAAGGAGGGCAGCGGAGAGGAAGTCCCGTAGAGGCCGAGCAGGGATACCGTCACCAGAAATCGCCCTTCATCTGTACCCTCCTCGACCTTCACCACGTCCGTAGCGGGGAAGGCAAAGGTCAGGGCGGGACGGAGACGCACTCGTTCCCTCTCCGGAGGGCCGGTATCCCCGAGCCTCACCCCCGAGCCGAGGATCTGCAGGAGGCGCAACACCTGAAAGAGGGAGAAACGATGTCCCTCCTCCTTCAGGACCTCCTTCACATCAGTGGACGATCCCCTATCCTGGCCGGCCATCGATAAAGCCGTCCCCTTCTCGTCCCTTGAAGGGTCAACCTCACGTAAGTGTTTATGGTGGCGTAATTGGCCAAAAAGCGATCGAGCACCGAGCCGAAGAGGTAAAGGTCCCCTTCGCTTGCGTAGTTGTCTTCGTCTACGTCTATCTTCACCTCCTGTCCCCTTATGGCCACCCCCTTCATCAACCTCTCCGCAGGGTGGCTTTCCAAGGTCTTCACCCCCTCCACCCTCTTCTCGTTGGCGGCCACGAGGGCCCTGTCGTGGCCCTCTGTGAACACGAAAAGCCGAAGGAGGCTCCTCAGGGCCTCTGCAGAGGCCAAGGAGAGATAGTTCAGGGAAAGGGCCGAAAGCAGCCGCCAGAGCAGTCCCTTTCCGATAGGCGGGAGCAAATAAGGTGTACAGGGACGGACGTTCCGGAAGGTGGCGAACTCAGGCGAAGATTCCGTGGGTATGGATATATCTCCTACTTGCAGCCGCTCGGGCAGAAACCCGTTGGTGCAGGTGAGGGTTACCGAAAGGGTCTCCTCGGCAGGAGGGAGGGCCTCATCCGTGTACACCACCGATAAAAACACATTGTAGCCCTCCCCCACCGGGGACTCCCTTATGGACAGCTGGTAAAGGGGCCCTTTCCCCTCGGTAGAGGAGTAGGCCTCCAAGGGCCTCCACCGCCGCTCTTCAGCGGTCCCCTGGATGAAGCCCACCACTTCGTCTACGGAATAGACGTGATAATGCTCGGGTTGGTCGCCGCTGGGACGCACGAGGTACTGGGTCTGGCGATGGTCCAGGCGGATGGGGTCGGCCTCATGGGGGAAGAGATTTACGACCGGTGTGCAGAAAAGGAGGAAATCCTCCTCCTCGACCCTCAACGTCGCCGGCACCTCTCTGAGTTCGAAAATGATCTCAAAACGGCGTCCCTCCCCTCGTTCCCTCCAGTTCTCCCACCCCTTCAGGTCGAGGAAGAGGAATTTTTCGGGCAACACGAAATACTCCTGAAGCACACGATAGCCGGTGAAGGCATGGGAGGGATAAGGGATAAGGCCTTCACCTTCCTCAAACCCCACTGGTGCTACGCTTGAGGGGGGAAGTTCGGCCGCCTCCCCCCCCTCCAAGGGCCGAAGGACCACCTTCCTCAGGTGTTCCCTCAGCAATAGATAGAGGTCTGCCGCTCGGGGGAACTCCCCTCCGAGGTAAAAACGCAAAGACCCGGGGGACCAACGGCTGAGATCAACCCCCTCGTGGAGTTCCATCGTCAGGCGGATGGAAGGGGGAGCCCCCGCAGGTCTCAACAATTCCACCCCCAGAAGCTTCAGGGGGTGGATTTCCACAGGGTAACAGGTTTTGAAGAGGCAGGTGGTCTCGTCCACGGGGACCGAGGCCAACGTCACCCCCGCTGGAACCGTCTGAGGTCCTCTAAGAGCCCCCCGAGGCTCAAAGGCCACGATGCTGCAGCATGGTATCGGCCGCAGGTAATGGGGCCAGAGGAGGGCCATGAGGTTGTGGATGATCTCGGGGAACTCGTCTTCCAGCTTCTGTCTGAGCAATGCGGTGAGGAAGGCCACCCCCTCGAGCAACCTCTCCACATCCGGGTCGGCACTCGGACCGCTCAGCATGGGGGCCAGGGCGGGATGGGCCTCTGCGAACTCCTTGCCCAGCTCCCTGAGGTAGGACAGTTCCTCCTGATAATAACGGCTGAACACTACCTGACCTGAACCTTTCCCTCTGGATCTATGAGGGTCTCGAAGAAGATGCGTTCGTCCCCTTGGGCGAGCCTCGCCTTCACTTCGAAGCGCAAGTTGAGGGGGGAGGACTCATCAGGCGGGAGGGAGGAAACCCGCACGTTCCTCAAACGCGGCTCGTAACGCTGGATGGTATTCCTCAATGCACGCTCTACCTCCCTGACAGAATCCGGATAGGTATAGGCCACATCGGTGAGGTCCGGTACGCCGTAATCCTCCGCAATGGGGACGTTTCCCTGCCTGGAGTTGAGGAGCCGCTGCAGGTGCTCCATCACCGACTGCACCACCCTGTGGGGTTCCTCCCTCGCCGTACGATGGGGCTCTTTCTTGAGGGTCCTTATTCGCCTGAGGAGCCGCTCCTCCCTCATCTATTCATCACCCTTTGGGGGTCGTCCAGGAGTCCTCGGACTCTATGCCATCGGGCTCCCAAGTCCAGATGATCTTCTTGTAAGTGAAGGAGACGTCCTCCATGTGTTTGTAGGGCTCGTTCTTCGGGTCGAGGGGGGTGGGCATCCACGCCTTGATGTTCACGATGATGGCGTCCTCAAGCTTAGTGGTGAAGTAGTGCTCCTCCATTCCCGTGGGGTCTATCCTGTACCACTTTATGATGACTTCGGAAAACTGCTCCCCCGTGCAGAGGGCTTGATACAGCTTAGGGGAGCTCTTGTCGAACTCCTTCGTAATGGTCAGGGCCCCGTGGATCCTCTTCCCCGTGGGCATGCCCGTTTGGGGATGGCGGGGAATGGATATCTCGTGCTGCATCGCCCATACGATGATGGTGCCTTCGCGTCCCTGCATATCGCAGGATCCTTCTATCTTTCCCTGATTCTTCCCCGTTAGTTCCAAATGGGCTGGCATAGGCATGGCGATATACCTCCTTTCCTAAGAAAGTTTTTTCACTCCTTCTCAAGCTTGCCCACCAAGGACAAGGTGAAAAAGGCACCCATGTACTTGAAGTGGGGCCTCACCTTCAAAGTGACCCTGTACCATCCCGGTTCACCCTCGACGTCCTCCACCTTCACCTCGGCCTGCCGCAGGGGACGACGACTCCTCACCCCCGGGGAGGGGTTGTCCATGTCGGCCACATATTGACGGATCCAGTTGTTGAGCTCCCTCTCCAGATCCACCCTTTCCTTCCACGTACCGATGTGCTCCCGCTGGATGACCTTGATGTAGTGGGCGAGGCGATTGACGATGAACATATAGGGAAGTTGCGTCCCCAGTTTGTAGTTGAGCTCTGCCTCCTTCCCTTCCTTGCTTATGCCGAAGTACTTCGGCTTCTGGATGGAGTTGGCCGAGAAGAAGCAGGCGTTGTCGCTGCCCTTCCTCATGGTGAGGGCGATGAAGCCCTCCTCGGCGAGCTCAAACTCCCTGCGCTCGGATATCAACACCTCGGTGGGGATCTTGGTCTGGATCTCCCCCATGGCCTCGTATTGGTGCACAGGCAGGTCCTCCACTGCACCACCTCCCCGAGGCCCGATGATGTTGGCACACCAACGGTACTTGGCAAAGCTCTCCGTCAAACGGGTGGCGAAGGCAAAAGCGGTGTTGCCCCAAAGGTAGTACTCGTGCTTTGAGTAATCCTCCTGGAAGTTGAAGGCCCGTACGGGTTGGGTTTCAGGCCCATAGGGTAACCTCAGCAGAAATCGCGGCAAAGTAAGGCCTATGTAACGGGCATCCTCCGACTCCCTGAGGCTGTGCCATTTTACGTATTGGGGGCCCTGAAAGATCGATTTCAGGTCCTTGAGCTGGGGCAGCTCCGTAAAGCTCTCCACGCCGAAGAAGGATGGAGAGGCCGCTGCGACAAAGGGGGCATGGGCCATTGCGGCCACCGCGGCGATATTCTGCAGGAGCTTTATGTCCTGCGGGCCGGGGCCGAACTCGTAGTTGCCGATGAGGGCCCCGTAAGGCTGTCCGCCGAACTGGCCGTATTCACTGGTGTATACGATCTTGTAAAGGCCCGATTTGGGTATCTCCGGGGCGTCCTCGAAGTCCTCCAGGAGGTCCTCCTTGCTCACGTTGAGGATCTCTATTTTGATGTTCTCACGGAAATCGGTCCTGTCCACTAAGAACTTCAGGGCACGCCACGTGGATTCGAGTTTCTGGAAATCCGGATGGTGCAGGATCTCGTTGACCTGAGCGCTCAACTTCTTGTCGATCTCGGCGATCATGTTGTCCACGACCGCCTTGGAGACCTTAACGGTCTCCATCTCCGGGGCCAAAAGCTGCGAGATAAGGGCCTTCACCCCCTCCTTGGCCAGGGAATAGGCCTCCTCTGTGGGTTTGATCCGCGTCTCCTGGAGGATCTCATCTATAAGGGAAGGCCTCTCCTCGACCACTTCCTCCTTTACCTCTTCAGCTCGTCTTTCCTCTGCCATAGCCGCACCTCAAAATTGGTTATTTGTGAGTCCCCTACGGGACCTACTCCTCCTCGAGCCCCAGCTCCTTCAAGAGCTGGCGTCTCGATGCCTCGTCCTTGATCAGCTCCTGGATCTTCTTCCTGAACTGAGGGATATTGCTCAGGGGAGCCTTGAGGGCCTGAAGGGCCTCTCTGAGCTCCAGGAGCTTCTTCAACTCCGGGACCTGTCGGACGATGGATTCGGGTTCGAAGTCCTTGAGGCTTTCAAACTTCAGCTTCACCGACATCTCTTCCCCTGCCTCGGGGGATATCCTGTTGGGGACGTTGAGGGTCAGCTCGAGATTGTGGGCCTTCAGCACCTCGTTGAAGTTGTCCTTGTCCACATTAATGGGCTTGCGCTCGTCCAAGGGCCTGTCGTCAGGACGCAGGGTGAAATCGCTCATGACCAAGAGCTTGAGGGGAAGCTCCACCTCCTCCTGAGCGTCTCCCGTCGCAGGACGGTAGACGATGTTAACCCTTTCCCTTGGGGCTACCGATCCTTCCCTTGCCATGATCCCTCCTTTGCCAATGGTGTTTTTTAGACGGCCTCTTATTTAACACAAAAGGCCTTTCCTGTAAATATTTTTGACATTTAGGCCTTGAGCCTCATCGCCTCCAACACGTTTAGCCGCGCGATCCTCGATAGGAGCTCCTCCATTTGGGCCCTATCCCGACGTCCGGTTCCCATGGTCAAGCCCTGCCATATGAGGCTCAGGGCCTTCACCGCCATGTCCGGGTCCCACTCCTCCAGTCTGAACTCCTTCACCTCCCGGTCGAGCTCGAAGATCTGGGGAAGGAGTAGGTCTCCCTTTTTGGCCTTCAGCAGCAGCCTCACCAAGGCCATCCTCCAGAGAAAGCGATCCTTGGCAGAGGGAGCACTTCTCAGCCCGTCCTGAATTATCTCCACGGCCCCCTGGAGGTCACCCCTCCTCATGGCGGCCCGGGCATCCGCCTCGGCCTGGGCGAGGGGATCATCCTCCCCTCCACTGGTCACTGTGGAAGGCTCCTGTACCTTCCCTCCCCCTCCTCTTAGCCCCTCCAGCCATTTCGCAGTGGCTTCATTCGCAAAAGGCGTTCCATCCGAAAAGGAAAGGGACGGCAACTCGGGCAACCTCCTGATAAAGGAGGCGACCTCCGCCTCCACCGCTTCCCGTGCTCGCGAAAACTCCTCTCCCAAACCGGCCATCCCCTGGACCACCCAACGCTGCAGATCCAACCAGTATATGAATTGGGGGAAGCGACCCTCCGCCAAGTTCAAAAGGCCCTCCCAGTTTCCCTGAGACTCGAGCTCCTGAAGCTGACTTTGTAGCTGTGCGGGAGGGGGTGGAAGGCGGGTCTTTCCATCCTCCTGGGGAGGGAGGACGTCCACAGGCCCCCAGCAGCAAAACCTCATCAGGCGGTAGGGAAGAGGAGAAGTGGGTTCCTGTCCCCTCAGCAACCCCGCGACCTTTCGCAGGGTCTGAAGGGCATCCCTCATGGCCCTCTGGGCGTCTTCTACGCTGGAGACCTCAGTGACCGCCGCCTTGGGAGCAGCTGATGGCTCCTCTTTCTTGGGGGCGATCACCGGGATCCTGTCGAGAAGCTCCCTCAGTTCTCCGAAGAAAGGGGGTTCCTCGAGCCGCTCTGCCAGGGCCTGGTCTATGCCGTCAAGGCCCTCCTTTATCTTGGAGGCCAACTCCTCGGGGATCTGAGGCACCTGAACCCGCTTTAGGTAAGCCGCCGCCCTTTCAGCCCACCATTCAAGGGCCCTGACCCTCCCCCTAACGCGCTTAAGCGGTGGGTACATACCCTCCCAGAAGTTCTCCAGGAGGTCCTTCAGGACTTTGACCCCCCTGGAGAACCCCTCGAGGCCCTCCGTCTCCAGGAGGCCTATGGAGAGATAAGTGGCCACTCTCAGGTCTTTGGCCTTCTCCGAGAGGATCTCCCAGGCCAAGCCCACTACCTTTGACCAATCGGTGGTCTCGGCTGTCGGAGAGGAGAGCTTCTCTATCTCACCCTGGAGTTCTTCAAATTCGGGTTCATAGGTGACATCTGTACCCACGGGCTCGTCCTCCCTTATGGGCTTGACCCCCAAGTCCTCAAGCTGCACCTTCGGCATCAGCTCACCTCCTCGACCACCTGGGCCAAGGAAAGGCCTTCGCCCCCCTCCCCTGTCCCAGCCTCTGCCTCCGAAGGCGACCATAACTTGACGAAGTCCTCATTTCGCAGAGGTCTGCCGAATATCCACACCGTGCTCGACATTCCCCCTCCTCCCAGAAAGGAAGCGGTGGGCAGAGGTAACCCCCGAAGGATCCTGTAAACGAAGGCGCCGATGACGGCCTGCCCCGCCGTAGTCCTGAAACTCACCCGTGTGACCCCCTGGGTGAGGTAATCGTCCCTAATGCGCCTCGCCAACGCAAAGGCACCCTGGCGGTTGAGGCCCAAACTCTCGAGGGGGGTACCCTTCAGGTCCCTGGAGGCCTCCTCCCCGAAGTCATCCCATTTCGCCTCAGGTGGCACAAACCACCGTTTCCCCCCTTCTAAATGTCGCTCCGCGGAGAGGGCCTCCATCCTCTGCCAGCTCTTTCTCAAGGCGTAAGGCAAAAGCTCCCAGTGGTCTTCCCACATCGAGAGGGTGCCCATCCCCACCACGGCGAAGGGAAAGGGCCTGCCGTGACTGTCCCAGCTGTCCTTTACGGTGCCACAGATAAGCCACCCCCGTTTCCCTCCTCCCATCCAAAAACGCCAGGTCCTGTCGCCCCTATAGGTCTTACCCCTGCGCTGCCTGAGGAACGTCTGAAACCCCCGCTCTATCCAGCGGAAAAGGACCCCTGTGCCACCTCTGTCATCGCCGGAGAGAACGAAATCGCCCACCGAGGGATGCTTGCCGTAATAGCCCCACCTCCATTCACCTCCCCGACTCAGTCCCAGCATCTGACGATCCTCTCCGGGATCTTCACGCTTACCCCCCTCAGGAGGCTTATTACCGGCCGATGACCCCTGAGGGCATATTTGACCGTGATGGTCTTTATCCCCAACCTCCGCAGGGCCTCGGCCTCCTTCGGGAAGTCATCCGGTACGAAGGTACGGTGGCCGTCTTGAAAGTCCTTGAGAAAGCGGGGGAAGGCCTTGTAACCGGTATAACGTTTCACCAGGGTCAGGTTCCCCACTTCGATCTGAAGGATGACATCGCCGCATCTGTCAGGAGACCAGGTGAAGGTCTGGGACACGGGATAGTTGAGGTTCAAAAGGCTCTGGGCCCCGTCTGCACACTGCAGTTCCAAATAGGTGGCGTGGGGTTTAAGCTGTGCTTCGGGGTTAGCGTCGGTGGGAAGGCCCTTGATGCGAACCTCGTACTTCTTCTTGACCACCCTCCTGCTCAGGGTGGCCTGGTTTAGGAAGCTGATGAACTGAGGGGTGAAGGCCACCCTCGTCCCCATTACCTTGCGGGCGTAGTACCCCCTCCTCGGGCTCCTGCCGAGGAAGGGGGAGGCCACACCCCGGGCGAAGTTCCACACCAACCCCTCTTTGCCCTTCAGGAGCTCGTTCAACTGATCCCAACCCGTCACCCCGCGGATCTCCGCCAGCACGTCCTCCTCCCAACGGGATTGCAGAAAACACCCCGTCTCCGTCAGGATCAGATCCCAAAGGTAGTTCAGAGGCCCTCTTACCGCCTGCCAGAAGGCCGCCTCCTTCGTCCTCCCCATAACCCTTTTCATCCGTCCGTAAGCGGCGTGGGCCAAGTAAAAGGGCGACTGGGAACTGGCGGGGTCTTCGCTGAAGACCTGGGCCGCGGCTTTGTACGCCGAGGCACGGGAAGCGGTAGCCGTGGCGAGGCCGGAAAGGGCCTCAAGGTAGGTCTTATAAGCCCTGGCTGCCTCCGTCTGGGCCTGCAGATCGAGGAATCCCTTCGTCTTCCTCACCCCCACCTTCCTTGCCGCCTTGGAGACGGCCCTTGTGGCCTTTTTGGCCACCTTGCCCAAGACCCCCGGCTTTTTGGAGACGTGTTTGGATTGCTTCTTGACCACCTCGAAGGCATAGGCCAGCCTGACCCAGGCAGGGACCGAGACCTTCTCGCCTTTCACCACCGGTTCCATCTGAGACACGACGGCCTGAAGGAAACGGAAATAGGGGTTGTCCTCGGTGGCCATCTTGGCGGCCATCTCCTGCCACTGCTCCCTGCCCTTTAAGTGCTTTCTCCCCTCGGAAAATCGAAGGCCGAATTTGCGCCACTGCTTGAGATAGGATTCGGCATACCACCGCTCGAAACGCTCCCGGGGCTGGGCGATGAGCAAGGGGTCTCCCAAAGCCCTCTCCAGCTCACCCATGAAGGAGTGGGTCGCCCTCCATCCGTCTTTGGTAAAGGCGGGGGATATTTTGACCTCTCCCTTTACCTCCTCCCCTCCCCAGAAATCCTTCAAGGTGATGGGGGAAAGGTCCTGTTGCTCGGCCCAGGCGACAAGCCACTTGAGCCCCACGGCCTTCTCCACCAAAAGGTGCTTTAGCCAGGAGCGAAGCTCGGCGAGTTCTTGGCCGAGCTTCCCCATGTCCCTGCTCCAGGCCAGGTAGCTGAGGTACCCCCCGCGAAGGGCATCTTCTATCTCGCCCACCACTTCCACCCCAGTTCCCTCGAGCATCAAGGCGTAATCCGGCTGGGGAGCTCGGGCCAGCTCCTCAAGGACCGCCCCTTTTACCCTGGCGTCCAGGAGGTTTATCCGCCTCACCAAGAAGGCTATGTAGCGGGCCAATTGGTCAGCAGGGGAAGAGGACGAGAGGGAGGCCAGGACCTTCTTCAGGCGTTCATCGGATGCCTTGAGGAATCGCTCCTTGAAGCGCTCGCAGAACCGTCGCTTGAGCTCCTCTTCAACCCTTTTGCTTTCCTTGAGGCCGAAGTGGGGGATGATCCACCCCTGATTGGCCCGCTCTATCTCGAAGATGGAACTCCTGAACCGCTCCACCAGGGCGAGGTCACTGACCACTTCACCGCTGAAGGCCAAGGGCTTGCGGAATTCGGCGGCGGCCTTCCTTAGGGCGTTCAGGTTTTGAAGGAACGAAAAGCTGAGAAAGCCACAGAGGGCCACCCCGATGGCGGCCCAGGCCAAAAGTCCCAGGTTTCTGGTGACCC